>CAZYLQ010000127.1:0-5181 GCA_964648395.1 uncultured bacterium
ATTAAAAATTTCTTCATTTTGAACTCCTTGTAATTTCTATGAAATGAATTTCCAGAGTTTACAATAAGTCTTGGCAAGAAACAAATCACTCATTGAAAACCCACACGTCTATTCAATAAATTGTCACCTATCATTAATTGTATGAACCGATACTTCATTCCTACTTTCATTTTTCTGGCTACAGGATTATTCAGCCAGGATGTTTTATGGCCTACGCGAGTCAGTAAACTATACTCGTCCAATTTTGGTGAAAACCGGGATGACCATTTCCATATGGGTCTGGATATTAAAACCAATGGAGTTATCGGTCAGGAAATTCTCGCGGTGGAAGACGGTTTTATTCACCGAATGACATCCAACTATAACGGTTACGGGAAAGCCCTTTATCTTACCACCATCTCCGGCCACGAAGTAGTTTATGGGCACTTGGATTCCTTTACACCCATTATGGAAAAGGTCTGGAAATTACAGCAGGCAAAACGAATGAGTTACAGGGTCGATGCACATTTTTCACGTCGGGAGTTCCAAGTTACAAAAGGAGATGTAATTGGATACTCAGGTAATACAGGAAATTCATTTGCACCTCATCTTCATTTTGAATATAGGAGTGGTAAAAGTATACCATTGAACCCGCTAACCCATGCATTTGATCTTCCGGATCATGTGATGCCTATTCCTAAAAAACTGGCTCTAATCCCTATCTCCCAAGGTTCGCTTGTAAATGCAAGTCCACTAACACAAACTATTCCAATTTATCGGGATAACTCGGGCGTGTATCATTTTGCGGATACAGTTAGTGTTTTTGGTGAATTTGCATTTGCTATCCAAGTGGTGGATAAACGAGAAGGGGGAAATAATGTTTATCAATTCCATCGGGCTGAATTATTGATTGATGGTAAAATGAAGTATGAGCTGGATTATACTAGGATTCCGTTCAGGGAAGGGAAATTTGCAGGCACCGTTATTCAATATGATTTGAAACGGCAAAACTTTGGAGAATTCCAAAAATTATATCGACTTGAAGAACATAAGAAAATTTCTATCCATACCGAAAATGATTCAGGAATTCTTCAGCTGTTACCGGGTTTTCATTCTGTTACAATTAACATTTTTGATGCAAAAGGGAACAAGGCAGTGGTTCGTGGAATGATAGTTGGCACTTTTCCCATGACCCTAGATGTAAAAGAAATCTTCCGTGATCGAAAAGTTATCACACTGGCATTATCTCCAAAACGAGGCGGCTTACCCATTCGGGATGCGGTGGTTTATAATTTCACTCCCTACGGGTTTCCCGATGAGAAAGTTGAAATCATCCATGCGGAACAGGTCAAAAAGGATCTCCATATAACACTGCCATCAAAATCTTTACGTGATCGAATTTTACAAATTATTGCAATTAATCAACTTGGCGGTATGGTGAGCCCTTACCATTGGAGTTCAATGAAACCTAAATTAAGTGTAATTGATATTCGCCCAAGCCTAAAAATCGCCAACACGGAACGTGGGCTATTTTTTCAAGTTGAGATGGATCAATACGTTCCGGCACAAGCCAGCATGAAATTGGCAAATGATAATACATTTATGTCTTATCCATTGGAGCAAATCGGGCCCAATACATTTCTCACGGAACGTCTCTCTCATCATGTTGTCAATGATATGAAATATGTGGATGTAGAATTATCCAATAAAGGACTAATTAGGGAAACACGTTTTCATTATCAACTCACTGCAACAGGCCCAGGAGAAGAATCTAATATTATTTCCAATGACCGTAACTGTTCCATCCAGACCCAGACCAATACATTTTACCAGACCAATGTAACCTGGAT
Source organism: uncultured bacterium (assembly GCA_964648395.1). GTDB lineage: Bacteria > Fidelibacterota > Marinisomatia > Marinisomatales > UBA1611. The sequence continues at coordinate 1,830 of CAZYLQ010000127.1, forward strand.
AGACCAGATAAAAGAATTTGTTCCGGTGAAGGATGGTTTTCATTTATCACCAGTTTATCAACTCCAACCCTATGATCTTCTACTCAAGAATAAATTTCGTGTTTGGATTCAGTATGAGCGCGATCTGGCAGCACACACAAACCTTGGGATTTATTATTACGATCAAAAAGGAGGGGAATGGGTTTATACACCCACAGAGAATAATCAGCGAAAACAGATTCTTTCGGCTGAGTTGAACCAAATGGCTGCAGTTACAGTGATCCAAGATCTGGATTCCCCTCAAATTAAAAACATGTTTCCCGCTAACAGCGCCCGGTACCAGATCCAAGATGTGAATGATATTAAAATAGTTGTGGATGATCCTATTTCAGGGATCGAATCTGAGGAAGCATCTTTTGATCTTTTGTTTAATGATACTCCCATATTTTTCGCCTATCAACCTATCAAAAAAGAAATATCCTATCCCTTTAACCAACCTTTAACAGCAGGCCAACACAAGATTGAATTTAAAGTGCGGGATCGGATGGGCAATGAGTCCGCCGAAACCATCTACTTTGTTGTTTATTAATGTTTTTCCCATATAAAGATGATAATCCAAGGGTTCTATTTCCTTTTGTGACTTTTGGTATCATTACCTTAAATGCGCTCATTTTTCTCGGCCAATTTTGGATCTCCGGCAATGATCCAGGTATAGGTAAATCCTTGGTTTATATGTTCGGATTTGTCCCTGCTGTATTCAATCCACTCACTATTTTTACATCCATGTTCATGCATGGTGGATTTGCTCACATTATAGGTAATATGTGGTTTCTATACATTTTTGGAGATAACGTTGAAAGTATTTTAGGACATGTTAAATATTTCATGTTTTATTTGGCCTGCGGTATTGGAGCAGCCTTGGCGCAATTTTTTGTTGAACCCGCTTCCCAGGTTCCAATGATTGGTGCCAGTGGTGCCGTTGCCGGTGTTTTGGGGGCCTATATGATCCGGTTTCCTAAGGCGAGAGTTCATGTTCTGGCTGTGATTATAATCTTTATTACAACATTTGTAGTCCCCGCTCAAATTGTGCTTGGGTTATGGTTTTTAATGCAATTAAGCAGTGGGCTTGGTAGTTTGGGGGTTGATACAACTGGTGGTGTTGCCTGGTTTGCTCATATTGGCGGATTTATAATCGGCGTTACCTCTCTAAAATATTTTCAAAATTTTCGAATAGAATAAATATGAAACAGAAACTAGTTCAAACTGCTATGGATATGCGGAACCATGCACATGCACCTTATTCCAATTATCGCGTGGGTGCAGCGGTAGAAACCGAATCCGGGGAAATCATAGGTGGTTGTAATGTTGAATCATCCAGTTATGGACTGACTTGCTGTGCAGAACGAATCGCTCTTTTCCGCGCCATTGCCGAAGGGCATACGTCCTTCAAAGCCCTAGCTGTTGCCACAGAAAATGGTGGTTCACCTTGTGGTGCTTGTCGACAGGTGATCTGGGATCTTTGTAAAGAAATTCTGGTGCATATTTGTGATAAAAACGGATTGGTGAAGACATTTTCATCTTCGGAACTTCTACCAGACGCATTTGATGATTTACATTTGAAATGAATACAATAATTATTGGGATCGCCGGAGGAACAGGATCTGGAAAAACTTCACTGGCAAAAGAAATTCTTTCAGAATATGGTGAAGGTGAAGTGGCAGTTATTGAACAGGACTCTTACTATAATGATCTCTCTCATATTTTATATGAAGAACGAGTGATTCAGAATTATGACCATCCAGATTCAATTGATATTGAACTTTTTGAATCCCATTTACAGGGCTTATTAAATGGCGAATCAGTCAATGTCCCAACCTATGATTTTTCCACCCACGTCCGGATGGAAAAAACAACCACAATTACACCACATCATGTGATTGTTGTGGAGGGTATTCTCACACTTCATTATACCCAACTCCGTGATTTGTTTGCTATAAAGATCTTTGTGGATACACCAGCTGATATTCGTTTTATAAGACGGTTAACACGGGACATTCATGAGCGCGGACGGACACCAGACTCGGTGAATAAACAATATTTAGCAACTGTACGACCTATGCATAATCAATTTGTAGAACCGTCAAAATATTTTGCAGACCTTATTATTCCAGAAGGCGGAGAAAATAAAGTCGCTGTTGATCTTATTCGAACAAAAATAAATTCAATCTTAAAATAATTATGACGCTTACCCCCAAGGACGCAGGTTGGATCGAAGTGATTTGCGGTAGTATGTTCTCCGGTAAAACAGAAGAACTAATTCGACGGCTTCGCCGTGCCCAAATTGCCCAAATGCACACAATAATCTTTAAACCTCGAATTGATTCCAGATATAGTGAAACTCACATTGTGAGCCATAACAATATGAAATTGGAATCTCATCTTGTAAATACGCCACAAGAAATATTAGATCTTGTTGAAAATGCCAGCGTCGTGGCAATTGATGAAGCACAATTTTTTAATGATTCTATATTAGATGTTTGCAAAACACTTGCCAGTCAAGGAAAACGTGTGGTAGTAGCAGGACTGGATACAGACTATCGCGGCGTTCCTTTTGGTCCCATGCCCCAACTCATGTGTGAGGCAGATTATCTCGATAAACTCCGGGCCATCTGTGTAAAATGCGGCAATCCTGCATCTTATACTCAGAGAACATCATCAGATCCAGGACAAGTGGTAATTGGCGAATTAGACAAGTATGAAGCACGTTGCAGGAATTGTTTTCAAGCACCAAGGGCAGGTTGATGGAAAAATTTACAGGATTGATCGGTATAATGGTATTGTTGGGTATTGCTTATGCTCTTTCTAATAACCGCAGTATGATAAAACCACGAATCGTTATTTGGGGCTTAGGTTTACAGATTTTATTTGGTCTAATTATTTTAAAAATACCATTTATCAAATTACAATTTTTTAATATAGATAAATTATTCAAAAAATTAATCAGTTTTTCAGATGCAGGAAGTGATTTCCTTTTTAAATCATTTGTTCCCGGAGTAGGCTACCATGAGGCCATGGTAAATTTCGCTTTTCGCGCATTGCCGGTAATCATATTTTTTTCAAGCTTAATAGCGGTTACCTATCACTTCGGAATTATACAATTTATAGTAAAATGGGTAGCACGCCTGATGGAAAAGACCATGAAAACGAGCGGCGCTGAAACATTGAGTGTTTCCGCTAATATTTTTGTGGGACAGACAGAAGCACCTATTTTAATTCGGCCTTTCATTAAAAACATGACTAATTCTGAGTTAACAGCAGTAATGACCGGAGGGTTTGCTACAGTTGCTGGTTCTGTTTTAGCTCTATATGTTTT
>CAZYLQ010000128.1:0-4756 GCA_964648395.1 uncultured bacterium
TTTGGTTTTGGTGGACATAATGCAGTAATCTGTGTTCGGAAATACGGTTGAATTTATTTGTAAAACTTAAACAATTTTTTCTTGATAGAAGCAGTTCTGTCTACCCTGTTGAAAAAAAAATAAACTATATTTTTCACAATAAAGATTATCTTAACCAAGCCTTTACTCACAAATCACTTGATACAAGCCCAAGAAGTAATTACGAACGATTGGAATTTCTTGGCGATGCCGTTATAGATATAATTGTAAGTCGGGAACTTATGCGAGAATTTCCGGAAGGTGATGAAGGTTTACTTACCCAACGCCGTGCGTCCTTAGTTCAAAAACCTTTTTTAGCACAGATTGGTCAATTATTGGATCTAATGGATCATCTAAAGATTGAATCCAGTGTGGATTTGAAAATTGAAAAGATTGCTGAAAAACAAATAGCAAATATTTTTGAATCATTAATTGGAGCAATGTATTTAGATGGTGGAATTGAACCTTGCCGTCGACTTATTTTAGATACAATTTGGGCACATAAGGATGAAGCATGGAAATCAACCAATTATAAAGGGAAGCTCATTGAGTATTGCCACTCCAAGGAAATTGATAATCCTGTATTTCTAATCAAGGATATTACAGGACCCGACCATTACAAAACATTTGAGATCCAAGTTAAAATTGGATCCAAGGTATTTGCTTCCGGATTGGGTACAAACAAAAAAACCGCAGAACAAATTGCGGCTCAAATGGCTTTAGAGGAGATGGGTGCTCCTATTTAAGATTCTAGGCTGCTGATCTTATCTCTCAGCTTTGCTGCAAATTCATATTCTTCTTCTTCTACTGCCTCTTTCAATTTTTCTTTCAAAGCTTCTAAAGAATATTCTGGTTTTTTTCTAGGTTTTTTGGTGTCTTTCAACATGCCTTCTTTTACACCTGCATCCTTCAATACACTGGGTGCAACTAATATCGGTGCCTTCATTCGAAGTGCAACTGCGATAGCATCACTGGGACGTGCATCAATTATTCGATTCCCAATATCATCTGATTCCAATTCCAATTGCGCATAAAAAACACCATCCGTTAAATGGCTCACTCTGACTGTTTTCAATGATCCATCAATACCCGTTATAACATCACAGATTAAATCATGAGTCAAGGGACGAGGTGTTTCAACCACATCGATTGCTAGGGCTATGGATTGGGCTTCAAATGAGCCTACAATAACGGGGAGACATATTTCACCAGAAATTTCCTTCAAAATCACAGCATAACTTCTGCTTTCTGGATGGTAAGAAATCTTTAGTACTTTTACAGGAATCATGGTCTTTTCGATAATTCTTCCTTAAGCCTTGAAATTTTCTTCACGGGACTTGGATCAGTCCCATGGAGAATTGCACACCAATAACTTAACCAATCTCCATAGTAAATCATATGAAGAAATCGTTCTTGAAATGATTTTCCTGTCATTTCTAAAACATACTGGTCTACACCCACTTCATTCAGGATATCCTGGGTAATTTCCTCACGATATTTCACTCTTGCATTATCATCGGTATCTGTAAGCCAAAGCACAAATAATTTTTCAAAAATGTCAGGATTATTTTCCCATCCCACGATTTCATTATGATTGAATTCAGGGAGTTCATTATGATAAGCAAGCATTTTACCATTTTCACACAATTGTCCTTTCAACCGAAGAGCAGCAACTCCCAAAGTTGAATTATCTGCATAAATTACTGGAATTTTATCATATACCTGTTGAGCTAATTCATAGACTGGATTTTTTTCATTTCCCAGGCTGTAGATTTCACGAGCACGATTGATGGCGTTAATTGCACTGTCCATCCAATTGTTGAAATTCAAATTTAAAACACCTGCTTCTTCCAAACATTTTGCCATGGGAATAAACGAAAAAGCAAGGGCAGCACGCGGCTGAAGTCCAGATGGAATCAATACTAAATCTTTATCCAATTCTTTTAGATTATTGGCAATTCTTCCGCCTGTGGTTATACCACAAATCTGTGCCTTTTTTAATATCGCATCATTTAGTGCTGAAAGCGTTTCTTCTGTGTTCCCGGAATAGGATGAACAAACAACTAATGTATTTTCATTCACCCAATTTGGAAGTGAATAACCTCGACAAACAACAAAAGGTACATTCAAATTATCTTTTTCCAAAACAGACACAACATCACCACCAATGGCAGATCCCCCCATTCCCGCAACAACCACATTCCGGATATTAGTATAGGAATGTTTCATTGAAATTTTATTCCCCAATTTCATGGCCTCAGCAAGATTGTCCGGGAAATCCCAGATGGATCCAAACATATTTTCAGGATCAAATCTATCAGACATTAATAGCTCCTAGTTTCTACTAAATTAACAAAATCAAAAAGTTCGCTGCAGTTGATTCCATCGATCTTTTCAAGGGAATTCCTAGCTAGGTCAAAATAAGTTTGGGCTAGACCTTTAGTTTCATTTTTTATTCCGTTTTCAATGAAAAAGGATCGTATCTTTTCCATGAACTCGTTTCTGCCCGGATCACCGATTATCTCACTCCATTCTTTTCCAAATAAGTTTCGTGCTTTTATTACCATCATAGTTTGCTTTCCTTCCACAATATCGCTACCAAGGCTTTTTCCCATTTCATTCGGGTTCCCATAAATTTCGAGAAGGTCATCATGAATCTGAAATCCATTTCCTAAAGCACGACCAAATTGATCAAATTCTTTAATCACTTCTTGGTCAGCACCAACAAGGGTAGCTGACAATGCTGCACAGGCTCCTAGCAACGATCCTGTTTTTTTCTCGATCATTTCTAAATATTGATCTTCAGTGATAGATAAATCATTCTCAAATTCTTTGTCTAGAGCTTGTCCCTCACATACTTCCAGGGTTGCCTGATTAAAGAAACGGCAAATTGCATTAGATCGATCCGGAATTCCACTTAATAATATTTGTGCAATTGCATTAATTCCATCACCAGCAAGTATTGCAGTTGATTTATCCCATTTAGAATGGATCGCTGCTTGTCCGTGGCGCATATCATCGTTATCCATAATATCATCATGAACTAAAGTAAAGTTATGAAGCAATTCAACCGCTAAAGCAATTTTCATTAGCGAATCCGGATCTGCATTGTTAGCGCGTCCCGCAAGATGTACAAGAATCGGCCGGAATCTTTTTCCATTTCCACTAAGCGCAAAACGGATTGGTTTATAAAGGTAAACAGGCCTTTTCGGGATCGGAAGCCGTTTTAGGTCACGGTTCACCTCCTTCCTAATAAAGGTAATCAATTCATTAAATGTTGACATTTAATGTCCGCCCAACTCCAAATTGCCAAACTCCTTGAGTTTTCCTAAGACCAGATTCATAATCTCATCTTTGCGTTCGGGAGAATTAGCTTCGAAACGACAAACGATCACAGGTTGCGTATTCGACGAACGAACTAGTCCCCAGCCATCACCAAATTTGATGCGAACACCATCCACAGTACTACAATTATAATTTTCTGAAAAATATTCAATGGCCTGTTTTGCGATCCTGAATTTTTCCTGGTCATTTTCAGCCTCCATTCGTATTTCAGGCGTGGAATAATAAACGGGAATTTCTGCTTTCAAATCTGAGAGTTTTTTATCTGTTCGAGATAAGAGTTGTACCAATCGAGCACTCACATAAAGGGCATCATCATATCCATAATAATCATCTGCAAAAAAAATATGGCCACTCATTTCACCACCAAATTTACAATCTAACTCTCCCATTTTCTGCTTAATGAGAGAATGACCGGTCTTCCACATAATTGGATTCCCGCCATACCGGTTGATCATATCTTCCAGAGCCTGGGAGCATTTTACATCGAAAAGAATATCTTCCCCATTTTCAATTATTTCCGGCAAAAAGATTGCCATAAGTTGATCTGCCCAAATGATATCACCCGTCTCATCTACCACGCCAACTCGATCTGCATCACCATCGAAAGCCAGTCCAACATCGTATTGACCAGTTTTCATTTCTGCGATTAAATCCTGGAGATTCTCTTCAACAGTTGGATCAGGATGATGGTTCGGGAATGTCCCGTCTGGTTCAGAAAATAATTCTTTCAATTCAATCCCAAGAGCATTGAACACATCCGGGCCATTAATTCCACCTGCAGCATTCCCACAATCCATAACCACTTTCATAGGTCGTTCGATATTGATTTTCTCTAAGATCATTTCTTTATACTTAGGCAGAATCTTATACCGTGCTTCCGTCCCTTCCCCTATTTCAAAATCCATTTTATTCATGAGTTGATACAGGGTTTGGATATCATTACCAAAAAAAGCTTTTTTATCCAATGAGAATTTGAAACCGTTGAATTCTGGAGGATTGTGACTTCCCGTGATTTGTACAGCGCCCGATACATCTAAATGATACATAGAGTAATAATTCACCGGTGTCGGGATAATACCAAGATTGATTATGTCGACTCCGGTAGAAAGCACACCCGTTTTAAAATATGTCATAAGATCAGGTGTAGTGAGTCGTATATCGCCACTCAAGGCAATTTCCTGACCACCAGCTCGTTTTACAAAGGTGCCAAAAGCTTTACCTAGTTTAACAACAACGTGTTCGGGAAAATCTTCTCCTACTTTACCGCGAATATCATATTCACGAAAAATATATGGGTTAATTACTAACATTTTGATTTCGTTTGATTAGTTAGAAATAATTAGGGGGTGGAATCTACTGAATTGGTATTATTCTTTCGAGACGAAACTGATTA
>CAZYLQ010000128.1:4766-5136 GCA_964648395.1 uncultured bacterium
ACCGCGGATATCATATTCACGAAAAATATAAGGGTTAATTAGAGTCATTATTATTTCTTTTGATTAGTTAAAAAAGTGGGGGAGGAATCTACGGAACTGGAATTGTTTTTTCGATACGAAACTGATTGAATATTTAATCAATTCCTCTTATAAAGTCCGATACTCGGTCAAGCCCACTTCTGACATATTTTTCAGGTGTCCCATAACCAAACCTCACAAATCCTTCCATTCCATGCCATTTCCCTGCTGTTAATAAAACACTAAAATTATCTCTTAAGTTGAAAACAAATTCTTCCGAACTCATGGGAATATTTAATTTAGCAAAAGTGATAGCTGCAGCTTCTGGCCGAGTAATTGTTAAAGCTGGAAC
>CAZYLQ010000129.1:0-4964 GCA_964648395.1 uncultured bacterium
GTATGGTACTTGCTATATCACCGGGAAATATTTAATAGAGAAACTAGTCACGGAATGGGCCAAGCAGTTAGAAGAACAGGGAAAACCTTTTGTTATGAAGGATTTTTTCCGGGCGTTTAACGATGCCGGGAATATTCCTGTAGAACTGGTGCGCTGGCAGATGACAGGCAATAAGCTGAATTAAAAACCAATCAACAATTAGATTACCCATGAATCGTATTATCCCATTCCTATTGATTCTATCTCTAATTTCCCGCGCCTACAGTGAACAGGGCAAAGAAAAAATTACTGTCGAATGGATCCAAAGCGATGAAGCAAATACGATTGCTGCGGTCCACCAATATCAATGGCTAGATAATAATACAGCCATCTTGTTTGATGTTCGCCAGCCGAAGGAAGAAAGAACGTTCCAAATATTGGATCCCCGGAAAGCCGGTGAACTCTACCCTGCAGTTAACCAAGAAAAAGCAATTGTCAGCCTCCAGAGAAGCATTGGCGATGAAGATTCCACGCAATACCTAGTATGGCCCATTGCATTTGATTCCAATGGAGAGCAGGCGCTTTACATCTATAAAAAAGATATCTTTATCCTGGATATGGCAACTTCAGAATTCAGGCGTATTACTGAAACGGAATCAGCTGAAAAATCGCCTCGTTTTTCACCAGACGGGTCAAAGGTAGCCTTTGTCAGAGAAAACGACATCTATGTTTATGACTTGATAAAAAACCGGGAAACTCGGCTAACCCGTGACGGATCAGAAAATATCCTGAATGGTACTGTCTCATGGGTTTACTGGGAAGAAATCTTTGGCCGACAGGATATTGGCTATTGGTGGTCAGATGATTCTAAAGCACTGGTTTTTTTACAGACCGATGAGTCTCCAGTGACAAAAATGCATTATGTGGATTTCAAGCCTGCGGAACCACGGCTGATTACCCAGCGCTACCCGAAAGCAGGAACAGATAATCCCATTGTGAAAGTGGGGGTTATGGAAGTAGCCCATCCTCGAATAAAGTGGGTCAAACTCGATTCATACGAATATATCTGTCGCGTAAAATGGCATCCGGATAATAAACAATTCACGTTACAGACCATGAACCGGGCCCAAACTGAATTGGACTTGTTTTATATCGATCGGAAAACTGGAAAAAATCTTGGCAGGGTTTTAAACGAAACAGATGAAGGCTGGGTCAATATCAATGATGATCTATATTTTTTGGAATCAGGCGATTTTTTGTGGCAGTCCGAGCGAGACGGGTATGCACACTTATATCGTTTCAGAGAAGATGGACAGCTGATTAATCAGGTCACCAGTGGACCCTGGGCATTGCGTTCATCCGGAGGTCCCTTTTGGCTAAGGCGATCCGTGGTTAATATTGATGAAAAAAATAGTCAGGTATATTTTACTGCGTTGAAAGAATCATCTGTTGAACGGCATTTATATAGAATAGGGTTTGATGGCAGTGGCCTGGAACGGATCACAAAAGATAAAGGAGTACACAAGGTTGGATTTAGCCCTGATGGGCAATATTATTTGGACTCCTATTCCAACAGCAGCACCCTTCCATCACTTACTCTCCATAAAAATGATGGGACAAATGTGTATGCTTTGGCAAAACCACGTCCAGAATTATTGCAGGGATTGAATCTGCAGACCCCGGAACTTTTTACTATCCCCACATCAGACGGATTCCCAATGCCTGCTCAGATATTGAAACCAAAAGATTTTGATCCAGATAAACCCTATCCTCTTATATTCCATATTTATGGAGGCCCATCAGCGCCTACGGTGTTTGACCAATGGCAAGGCTCATCTCTGTTCTTTGATAACATGCTGTTGGATAGAGGTTACCTGGTTGTGAAATTTGATCACCGTAGTGCCACCGCAATCAGCAAGAAATTAGAAAATCGACTATTAATGATGATATCCGGTCCCATAGAAATTGTTGATATTTTTGATGGAATCCGCTGGCTGAAGTCGCAGCCTTATATTGACCCGGATCGGGTTGGAATCTGGGGCTGGAGCGGGGGTGGAAGTTTTACCTTGAATGCTATGACCAATACACGGGAATTCAAGGCAGGCATATCCGGAGCACCAGTTACGGATTGGCATTATTACGATACTAAGTGGGGAGAATTTGCCATGAAACGCCCTCAGGATAATCCGGAAGGGTATGAAAAGACATCTTTTGTTAAAAGTGCAAAAAACCTTCACGGGCGCTTAATGTTAATCCATGGGACTTATGATGATAATGTTCATCCCCAGAATTCCTGGCACTTCATTGATGAGCTGATTAAGGAAAATATCATGTTTGATATGATGTTTTATCCTATGAGGAAACATGGTTTTAGAGATAAACCAGCCAAGATTCACCGGCAAAATACAATGCTGGAGTTCTGGCAGAGAAATTTATAATTGATTTCGGAAAATCCCGCCTTTTAACCCTCCAAAAAATAAATGCATAAAGGAGAACGGGCAGGTTCATAAGTAAAAATGAATAAATTATCAAACCAATATAAAGATGATGTAATATCAATTGATTCTATAATAAATGCTTTATACGATGTTATTTCTGGGGAAAAAGGAGAAGAAAGAAACTGGGATAGAGAGAAGCATCTTTTTCATTCCGAAGCACGATTAATAGTTGTAAGAAAAGATAACAATGGGAGCTTAGATACAAAAGTGATGACCCCTGATGAATTTATTCAGTATGCCCAGCCTTTTTTAGACGGCGAAAGTTTTTATGAGTATGAAATTGCTCGAAAAGTAGAAGAATTTGGACATGTAGTTCATGTTTGGTCTACATTTGGAAGTAAAAACTTAATTAATGATGATAAGCCTCATACTAGAGGAATCAATAGTATTCAATTACTCAATGACGGGGAAAGGTGGTGGGTCATGAATGTTTATTGGAATAAAGAAACACATGAATTTCCTTTACCCGAAAAATACTGTAATTAAAGGCCAATCAAACTATGTTATTCACCAGTTTATATTTTTAAGGATGGATGTAGTCGAATATGTTTAAAGCAATCATCATTGGAGGTACCGGTGCCACAGGCAAACAACTATTGAATCAATTAATGCAAAATCCAAATTGTGAATTAGTGACTTCTATTGGAAGGAGACCTGTTTTGGATGGTGAAAAACATGATAAACTTGTGGATATTGTTGTTGAATCACTTGCCAATTTGTCCTCCACTGAAAAGAGCTGGGAAGGTAATGATGTTTTTTTTAATTGTATAGGCACAACACGACAGCGTGCAGGAGGAGCAAAAGAGTTTATTCATATTGAAGCAGGCATTTCAAATGAAGCAGCCAAAATGGCTTCAAATGCTAAAATACATCATGCATCACTTGTATCAGCAAAAGGCGCAAATCATACAACGTGGGCCAAAGACTGGATCCATCCATTATTGTATATGAGGACTATGGGACAAAAGGAACAAACAATCCTTTCGAATTTTTCTTTTAACCACGTTTCCATTTTTAAGCCAGGTATGCTCATACGACTTCAGGGTAAGCAAACATGGATTGAGAGTTTTTCTGAATCAAAAGGTTTTGGACTTAGGGTAGATACTTTGGCTTCAGCGATGATAAGGAACGCAGAACAAGTAAAACGCGGCTCGGTAGAAAAATCACCCCAATTTTTTATTGGTAATGACCATATACAGTCTTCTTAAGAATTATAAGTAAAATGAACAGCCCCCACTCGCGGGGTTTTTTGTTTATGGGATGATGGGTAGATTTGACGGTGGTACAGCATAATCAGCCGGTTCCTTCCGATTCATTTATTTTTAATCGTAGGGGGGAAAGGATACGTAATCGAGCTATGCTTGCTGCAATGACAAATAAACAAAGTCATTCTGATGGCACTCTTTCTGATGCAGAGATAAAGTGGCTCACTCGTCGTGCCAAGGGCGGTTTTGGAATTATTACAACTGCAGCAGCACATGTTTCCAAAGATGGCCAGGGATGGGACGGAGAGCTGGGCCTTTTTGATGATATGCACATTGATAAATTAACGACACTTACAGATTCAATTCATAATCTTGGAAGCCTGAGTTTTGCTCAATTATTTCATGGCGGAATGCGCGCCCCTCAATATTTGACCGCAAAAACGCCCATTTCCGCAAGCAAGATACCTTGCAATGAATCGAAGAGCGGATTTACTCGCTCTGCATCTGGAAAAGATATCAAAAGAATTATCAACAATTTTACTGCAGCGGCTATTCGCTGTGTGAAAGCGGGGTTTGATGGAATTGAATTGCACGGAGCCCATGGGTATCTGATATCACAGTTTTTGGGGACAAAGACGAATATGCGCAAAGATCAGTGGGGCGGTGATTTAAAAAACAGGTCTAGATTTTTAATCGAGATATATCGTGCTATAAAAGAAAATGTGCCAGATTCCTTTATTGTTGGTGTTCGAATCTCACCTGAAATAAGTGATCTGGGAATCAACTTGGATGATAGTATTAACCTTGCAGGTTTTCTCAGAGATGAAGGAGTAGATTATTTACACATTTCATGCTGGGATGCATTCGCGAAATCAAAAGAGTATCCAAATGACCCCAGAAGATTAACAGAGTGGTTTACCCAGAGTTTTAATGATTTGCCGCCTATAATTAGTACGGGAGGTGTTTGGTCCAGATCAAATGCTCAGGAATTAATGAATCAGTGCGCAGATCTCATTGGAGTGGCGAGAGTTGCCATTCCTTATCCAGGTTGGGCTAAAAATCTTACTCAGGAAAACTATAACCCACCCCGAGCTCCTTTCACGGTGAAGCACCTCAGGGAAGCAGATCTCAGTGATGTTTTTATAAATTATATGCGAAAATGGGATGGGTTTGTTAGCAATAATAATTAAAAATATTATAATTTATATAAAGGATATTTAATTATGAGTTGTTGTCAATGTCAGGGTATTGAAAATATGTTTGACAAAAAAGCTGCCAGGCG
>CAZYLQ010000130.1:0-4961 GCA_964648395.1 uncultured bacterium
GCTTTTTCTTTCATACCTTATCATATATAATCAAACAATACCAAAAAAGGTACACACTTCTAAGGTACACACCCTTCCCACCTTCCATTTGGGATTATTGCTCCATATGGTGGGGAGATCTGCTTAAAGAAAATATTTTCTCCCGATATAGAACTGCGAATGCAGGAATCCTCTTAAATCATTGAAAAATATCGACGCGTTTCTTTCATGACCTTTGGCGCAAGCAGAATAGTTGAAACCATAGTAGGAATCGCCATTATCGCATACATCCCATCTATCAAATTAATTACAATAGAAATGGATACTGTAGCCCCAAAGATTGTAGATAATACATAAAACCAATTATAATTAACTTTCCAACGACTGCCGAATAAAAACCCAGTGCATTTTGCACCATAATATGATTGACCAAACATGGTCGTTACACTGAAGGTAAATACAGAAAAGAATAAAATAAACTCTCCCAACAACCCCAATTCATTTGAAAATGCCTTAGCTGTCATGGATACACCGTTCAAGGTTGGGTCATTCCAAACACCTGAGACCAAAATTGCAAATGCCGTAATAGAACAAACCAGAATTGTATCAATAAATGGACCTAACATGGCCACAAGACCTTCCCGGACAGGCTCTTTTGTTTTTGCTGCACCATGTGCCATTACTTCAGTTCCCAAGCCAGCTTCATTAGAGAATACTGCCCGACGAATTCCTTGACGAATAACTTCCCCAACTATTCCTCCCACAACAGCATTTCCCGTAAATGCATCAGAAAATATTAAGTTAAGCACTGAACCAAGTTTATCATAATTCTTAATTAGGATCCCCAAACCACCTAACAAATAAATTAATACCATTATTGGAACAATTCTGCCAGCAACCAGTCCAATCCGTTTTATACCACCAAAGATCACTCCAGCCACAAGAATAGCGATTAAGATCCCAGTTACTACATTTCCCATAAAAGGATTTGATGAAAACATTCCCAATGGTAAAAAAACAGAATCCCTAATGTATTGCGTTAATTGGTTGGCTTGGAACATTGGTAGACAACCAATAAGGCCAGCCGAACTAAATAATACCGCTAATGGTTTGAATTTTTGACCAAGTCCTTCCTGAATTACATACATGGGGCCACCTTGTAGTTCACCCAAGTCATCTTCCCCACGAAATAAGATTGCCAAAGTACAGGTGAAAAACTTCGTAGACATACCTACAAAGGCTGAAACCCACATCCAAAAAAGTGCACCGGGACCACCCAAATGAATTGCCACGGCTACACCACTGATATTTCCCATTCCTACAGTTCCAGCTAGAGCAGCTGACAGTGCTTGGAAATGATTTATGTCACCTGGATCATCATCATTATCATATTTCCCTAAAAGAATATCCAGTCCGTGTTTGAAGTATCGGAATGGGATAAATCGACAATAAACAGTGAAAAAAAGTCCACCGAAAACAAGTAGGATAAGGAGAAATGGTCCCCACATGAAACTTGCAAAAGCTTCAATTGCTGATTCTATATTAATCAACTATACTTCCGGGGTTTTAAGTGGGTACAATCGGTTTCCCAATAAAGTGCATGATGGCCCAGAGAATTGCGGTTCCAGACAATAATATAACCCAAACTGGTATACCAAACCCTATACCTAGACATCCTAGAGTTAAAGATAAGATGCCCACTGTAAGTGCATAAGGCATTTGGGTTTTTACATGGTCAATGTGATCAGATGCACACGCTGTGGAAGACAATATTGTCGTATCAGAGATTGGGGAACAATGGTCACCAAAAACTGACCCGGATAAAACTGAAGCAAATGTGGCTAAAAATATGGGTGATTCAACAGTCGCATCTGGTGACATATTCAAAAGATGCATTGCCATAGGAACAACTACTGGAACCAATATAGACATGGTTGCCCAGGATGAGCCGGTTGAAAAACTAATGGCTGCAGCAGTGACAAAAGTAATGAAAGGCAGCATGGTTGGAGACAAAATATTAGAAGAAATACTCACCAAATATTCAGCTGTCTTCAGATCTTTACATACAGAACCAATAGTCCAGGCCAACACTAAAATAATACAAGCCATTACCATAGATCTTACGCCATTCACCCACGCATCCAACGTTTTCTCCAAGGTTAATATTTTTCGTCCAATTGTTAATCCAATTGCAGAAATACTAGAAAATGAAGCACCCCAAATAAGACTGGCGTAAGGATCCGATGCACCAATGATATCTCGAAGTGTAGGATGTGGCATATCAAGGCTTCTTAGCCCAGTAATAACCAAGCCACCAATAGTTACAGCTACAACTACAAATATTGGAATAAATGCATTGTTCCAATGAGAAGTCGGTACGTTTTGTGTATCTTCTATTAAACTTGGATCTGAAAGTGGTTTTGCGTTATCAGAAAGTACCTTACCGGTGGATAATGCACGAGTTTCTGCATCGTACATGGGGCCATACTCTTTTTTCAGTAATATATTAAAAAAAATAAAAATCAATGTCAGAATACAATAAAAGGAAAAAGGAATACTTTGTAAAAAGGTAAAATAAGGATTTATAGTAACACCATATTGTTTGTATGGAGATTCAAGCAAACTCATTTGAAATACAGACCAGCTACTGATTACGGCTAAACTTGCAACGGGTGCTGCAGTTGAATCCACGAGGTATGATAGTTTTTCCCTTGAAATTCTAGCTTTATCAGTAAAAGGCCTCATCATATTCCCTACCAATAGGGTATTGGCATAATCGTCAAAGAATATAACTAAACCCATTGCTGACGTAGCAAATTGACTTCTTCGGTTTGATGTTGCATACTTTGATGCAAAATCTACTGCACCTTTCATTCCTCCATTGGCAGTAATTACACCTATTAATCCACCAAAAGCCAATGTAAAGATTAAAATTGATGCATGACCATGATCTGTAACTGACCCGACGATATATGTATCCAGTGCATTCGTAATCCCTGTTATTGGGTTCCCAGTGATCATTGATACGCCTACCAAAATACCAATAAATAAAGCTAAATGTGCTTCGTGAGTAATAAGAGCCAAAATGATGGCAATGATTGGCGGCCAAATTGATAGCCAGGACAATTCATCTTCTTTAATGGATGCTAGTCCTACAGTTTCAGCTAAAGCTAGCCCAGCAAGTAATAGTCCCAAAATAGAAATGATTTTAAACCATTTTATTAATTTCATTGCGGATAAGTTAAATCCTGAATATTTGAATCCAAACCGCTAAAGCCATGAATAAATTTTATTTATTTAAAATAATCGTTTTATTTCTTTTTTTGAAGCAAGTTGGGGAAATTCTAATTCCTACTGATGAATAAACTCGACCTATATCTATTGCGGCAATTCTGGATAATCCTGGGAATATCTGTTCTCGGTTTTGTTTCTATTTTTGTAATTGTTGATCTTATTGAAAATTTAGACCGATTCATGGATAATAAAGTTCCATCACCAATTGTAATTCAATATTATCTCTATACTTTACCCTGGTTTGTGAGCATTGGGCTCCCTATGTCTATGCTTTTATCAACAGTCTTCAGTTTAGGGTCAATGGTAAAACGAAACGAGTGGACAGCTATGAAAGCATCCGGGATAAGCCTTTATCGTGCTTCATTTCCATTACTGTTATCAGGAATTATCATGAGTGGAGGATCATTTGTTTTAGATAATAAATTGGTTGCAATTGGGAATGAAAAACGATTTGAGATCGACCGAGATTTTGTAAAGCGAAAATCACGCCATAAGCTAAAGAACACACTCAAAAATATTTTTCTCCAGAAAAATACAACCACACATATTTCATTATCTAAATATTATATAAAAAAATCAACTGGACATGATTTAACCATAGTAGACCTTGGCCGTTCAAATATCCGAAAAAGGATTGATGCAAAAAAAATAGAGTGGAATCCAGTTACATCCAGTTGGGTATTAACAGGGTATTCGATTCGTGAATTTAATGAATATGGAGTTGAAACAGGGGTTACCTTGGGAAAATCAGATACACTCATTACACTAGGTTTTTTACCAGAAGAGATCCAGCAACAAGCACGAAAACCGGACGAATTAGATTATTTCAAGCTCACGGAACGAATTAAAAAATTAAAAGAAAATGGTGTCGATACTCTTCGATGGGAAGTTACACGATATTTAAAAATTTCTTTCGCCTTTACGAATTTCATAGTTGTTTTGTTTGGAATTCCATTGGTGGTATTAAAGGAGAAAAATAGTTTATCATTTGGTGCTGGCGCCAGTGTTTTTGTTATCTTTGGATATTACGCTTTTATTAAGTTTGGCCAGTCACTAGGGTTTAACGGAATTGTGGAACCTTTATTATCAGCTTGGTTAGGAAATATTTTATTTCTAAGCGGTGGAATGATATTAATGTGGCGAGCCAAAACGTAACTCGTTCTTAAAATGATTTTACTCTTTTAGAGCTGGTGAAGGACCCTCCTTTTCCGCTTTTTTTGCTGGTTTTCCAATCCATGTAAATCCAAACGAAAAATTGAATCCTTTCATTGTATGCAGCCACATGCCATTTCGAAAAGAAAAGCCCAGGTCAAAGATAACAGGGCCTTTTTTTACACCAAAACCCATGGCCAATTCTTTCATTTCTCCACCAGCCCAGGAATAACCGATTCTCATTGGGATTGTTTGAATCCGATTCCACTCAACCGCCATAGCCCATTTCCATTGTTGTCGCGCATAATATTTATTTTCGAATCCAGCCACCAAATCCGTAGCAAATAAGAAATTATCCACTCTTTTCGATGCACCCAGTCTGAAAGTTGCCGGATACCGAGTGACAAATTCAGGCCGTTTACCATTCTCTAAGGTATCCACGAAAAAGATAGTCTCATTTGTGAATAAGGAGTCATTCCCAAGCTTGTCCATACGAATTGTATCAATATTGAATGTGTATAAAATGGATTCATTTA
>CAZYLQ010000131.1:0-2578 GCA_964648395.1 uncultured bacterium
ACAGATTCAGCAATTCGGCCGAAATACTCGATATTTTCGGAAGCCGGCACAGGAATAAAAGATGTAGGACGAATCATCAACGCATCTGCACCGAGCTCTTCGGCTCTCTTAGACAAGAAAATTGCGACATCGGTACTTTCCCCACCTGTATTCATGACGATTTTCACGCGGCCGTTATTAACCTTTACGACCGTACTGAGTATTTCGTCACGTTCTCTTTCATTAAATTTGTAAATCTCTGTTGCAACAGCAATCCCGAGGCCATCCACTCCTTTTGCAATCATCCATTCAACTTGTCGCTCAAGATCTTCCAATACCAAATGACCTTTTTCATTGATAGGCGCCGAAAGAATTGGATATACACCCCGCATCGAACGATCAGGCATGTCTAGGTTCCTCCTGTTATCAAGGCTTTTTTTGTGTTGGTAGGTATTAGGTCAAGATCAAAGTAAAGTTTTGACGACGGTTAGCAGTACACCCGCGACTGTCGCCGTACCGATGACACCTGCCACGTTGGGTCCCATGGCATGCATGAGTAAAAAGTTGTCTGGATCTTCTTTTTGACCCATGTCTTGTACAACTCGCGCCGCCATTGGCACCGCAGAAACTCCTGCCGCTCCAATCATAGGATTTATCTTCCTCTTGGAGAATATATTCATGAGTTTTGCCAGCAGAATGCCCGCAACTGTCGCAGTCATAAATGCGAACAAGCCTAGGAAAAATATCCCAATGGTTTCAGGTTGCAAGAAAATGTGGGCTGGCATGGTGGCGCCAACAGCCAAACCCAACATTATGATCACCACGTTCATCAAAGCGTTTTCTGAGACATCAGCCAGTCTTGGCACTACACCTGAAACTTTAATTAAATTGCCCAACATCAGCATGCCTATCAGTGGAGAAGAGGAAGGCACAAGTACACCGATGATAATAATGGTCAATACCGGGAACAACACTTGTGTACGCTTCGATACAGGTTTGGATGGGTATTCCATTCGAATCAAACGTTCTTTTTTAGTGGTGAACAGCTTGATTATAGGTGGTTGAATTATCGGAACGAGAGCCATGTAAGAGTATGCCGCAACCGCGGTAGCACCGACTATGTCCCGAACTTCCACGTGAGCTAGTGATTCCCCGAGCTCCAACATCCGAGTGGCAATAAAAATAGTTGTTGGTCCATCTGCTCCACCGATGATCCCAATCGAAGACGCCTCTAAAAGCCCAAACTCGAAATAATCAGTCATACCCAAGAGCAAAGCACCAAAAAGTGCGACAAATACGCCCGCTTGGGCCCCGGCACCTAGCAACAAGGTCTTGGGGTTGGACAGCATGGGATTGAAGTCAGTTGCTGCTCCAACCCCTAAAAATATCAACAGTGGAAATATGTCAGTGCCCATCCCAACGGTCTGGAACGTTTTCAATATTCCGGCCGGTTCACCACCACCACCTTCACGAATCAATTCTCCCAGCGGAAGATTAGCGAAGAGAATTCCCATGGAGATCGGAACCAGTAATAGTGGTTCTTTTTTCCTGGCCACCCCAACGTATAGTAAAGCCCCGGCAATTAACCACATCAAGACCAGTCGCGGCTCGTCCACTAAAGCTGTTATACCCGCCCACAAAGTGCTTAGCTCGTTACCCATTTGGAACTAACCCTTTGCAATCTCGGCCAAGGTTTGGCCGTGTTGAACCGAATCGCTAACCGCGACATGCACCGATGTAACTGTCCCATCGATCGAAGAAGCTATGGTATTTTCCATCTTCATTGACTCGAGTATAAATATTGGCTGCCCCTTTTTAACCATGTCACCCGCCGATATATTCACGCTAAGAATACGACCTGGCATTGGAGACCGAACGACACCATCATCAAGCGAATCCGGAATTGAAGGACGGCTAACCGCAGGAGGAGGAGGAGGAGCTACTGGCTTGGGTGCAAAAGTATCTTGAACGCCCGAGGCACGATGACCATCAGATTCAGGAATTTCAACCTGGTAAAGCGTGCCATCGACAGAAACCTGCACTGGAGATTTGGAAATATCACCTACTTCAACATCGTAAGTTTTACCAGCTATATTGATCTTGTAGTTTTTGCTAGCCACTAAATGCGCCTATCCCGTGCAGCAAATCTTGAAGAACTCATAGCGCGAGTCCGGCCGCTCTGCAACCAGGCGTCAGGAGATGACGCTCTACTGACAGGGATCAAAGGTTGCGTGGGCACGGAGCCAGAATCTGATAATGCAATAGCGACAGCCATAGCAGCAACCTGTTGGCCACTAATCGAATCTGAGTTCCGTGAATCCGAATCAAGATCAACAGAATCTGGAATGGCCTGTGATTCAACTGGAGCAATATAGATGCGTGTGGGGATCCAATTTTCGAAACGCGCTTTGGTCGAAAGGTACAAGCTATGCACAAAATTCTCACGATCAAACAATGTTATTACCTTGATCGACAAAGCCAACAATATCAAAACCACGAAAACTGCACCCATACCAACGAGGCTGACCGTAAGCCCGTCGTTTATGAGACTCTGATCGAACGTGTCACTACTCCCTCGATCAGGCGATCGATTTCTAAT
>CAZYLQ010000131.1:2678-4927 GCA_964648395.1 uncultured bacterium
TCAGAGAGCAGTATGATCGGCTTGCCATCTCCTGGAACTTGTATCGACCCGTTAACCACTGCATCAGATACGATATCGTATCTACCATTTCGTGATTCAATTCCGGACCCTTCTAACCGTAATCCCTGTCGATTCGATTGATCACTGACCACGTAGGCGGAGCTAAGAAATGTTTCGATTCCAGACTCGGAAAATTCATCATCCTGTGGGCCTAGTACAACCCGAACACTAAGTTCATCCGTAGGTAATTCGCCCCCATCCCAACATCTACTTGAATATTCATCCCCAAGTTCTGATCTCCCAACCTTTAACACATCACCAGGCCGCAATGCCCTACCCTCGAAACCACCAATACCAGAAGTTATATGAGTTGAACGAGAACCAAGAATTATCGGCGTGTCGATTCCACCCTGTACCGAAATATAAGCCCGTAATCCTTGCCCAACATTTGATAGTGAAAGACGAGATCCCGCATGCGCTTTATACGAAAGGTTTCGACCCACCGGAACATCATCAAGCCTTGCTTCAGTTTCTGCCCCGGTCAAAGCAAACATCATGCTTTCGATGAACTCAATTTCGAAATCTCCGAGCATGACCTCTAGAGCAGCTGATCCGGAAGAGTTCCCTACAAGAATATTCCCAACATCCAGAGCTTCTTTGTCGGCTGCCCCACTCACTGAAACTCCGAGCTCTTGAAATCCGAACCTGCCTTGATCTTGAACCAAGGCCATGAACCCACATCGCACCACTTGGATACTGCGATCAGAGGTTTTAGTCATGCTGATCCACCGGTATAAATCGAACTTTCGTAGCAGGAGTTATCAAAGAGGGAGCTGAACTATTTACATCGAAAAGAGTAACCGAAGTTCTGCCTATTATTCTCCAACCACCTGGCCCCGCGTTCGGGTACACACCTGTTTGTGACTCTGCAATCCCTACAGATCCGGCAGGAACTAAAACACGAGGGGTCTTGAGCCTCGGCGCAGCAATTCGCTCGTCTAGGCCTCCAAGATATGGAAACCCTGGAGAGAATCCAAGCATATAAACCCGGTAGTCAGTCCCGGAATGAAGCTCAATAACGGCGTCCTCAGTGATCCCGGCGTGATCCGCTACGAAATGAAGGTCCGGACCATCATCACCTCCATATACAACGGGTATCTCAACAATTTTCAACGAACTGTTTACGCTAATAGGTTCTACCAAACCTTCAACCGCGCCATTCACGGCATCGAACATTTCTGCATAGCTACAAACAAGCGGGTCGTAATAAACAAGCACGGACCGATAAGTGGGAAGTACCTCCAAATCGGAATTCAAACCAGCGTCTTTAATAAGATCAGTCAATGCGAAAACCATGGAACTAATCTCAGGGTCAACTTCTGAACCCAGTTCGATCAGTATCGCGGAATCTCCAGCAGGAACCACGCGAGGAAATCGTTGACCTTCAGGTTCACTCTTGAGTTTCCTAGACACCGGAAACCAGCTTGGCCATAGGCGTGATTTTAACTCCCGCATCTTCAAGTGCCCCACGAACTGCAGCAGCTGTTTCTACCGCACCAGGGGTGTCCCCATGTAAACATATTGAATCCGCAGAAAATTCGATCTCAGTGCCATCGACAGCTATAACCTTCCCTTCGGTCGCGAGTTTTATGGAACGCTCTACAATCTGGTCCGTTTCGTGGACCACGGCCCCGGGCTCAGACCGAGGCACAAGGGTCCCTTGTGCCGTCACAGCCCGGTCAGCGTAGCACTCCCTGGCGACTCGAACTCCCTCGTCTCGAGCAATGGATTCCCACCGTGATCCAGCAAGAACCACATGAATTAATTCAGGATCGAACTCCTTGATCGCAGACACTACTGAAGATGCAACTTCAGGGTCTTTAACTGCCGTGTTGTACAGGGCTCCATGCGGTTTCACATGTTGCAATTTTCGCCCTGGAGCGAATGCAGACAGAGCACCAACTTGGTACGTCACTGCATTACGAACTTCAACTGGAGTCAGGTCCATATTTCTTCGGCCGAACCCTGCAAGATCTGGGTAAGCCGGGTGAGCACCGATTCCAACTTGATGATCGACAGCGAGCGCAACAGTCCGAGCCATCCAATCAGGATCTCCTGCATGAAATCCAGTAGCTATATTCGCAGAAGTAATGTACTTGACAATTTCTTCGTCAAGACCAAGCTCATACCCTGCAAATGACTCGCCAATATCTGCATTGAAGTCAATTCTCGCAACTCCTTGTATCAAC
>CAZYLQ010000132.1:0-4845 GCA_964648395.1 uncultured bacterium
TGATTGCTGCGGAGACAGCAATAAAATTCTATCGTGTAACTTAATGATAAGTGGATTAGGGAAACAAAATATAAATCATTGATACTGCTATTCTTCACAGGATTTTTTAAGGTATTTTTTTAAGTGCTGAAAGTTATTAAGGTATTAATGAGATCCAGTTAAGAATGATTGTGATTTAGACATCTACAATGATCGGAGCTAGAATGATTCGGTTTTCCAGTGAAAATTTTTTAACAAAGGATTTGAGAAATGAATAAAGAACATAATTTAGATCTAGTGCACAAAATGTATGCAGCATTAAATTCACAGGATCTTGATAAACATGATGAATATTGGGCCGAGGACATGATCTGGCATGGTCCCCCAGGATTTGGAGATATTTTTGGCCGAGAAGCATTTAAATATGAAGTATTGGAACCATTCTACAAAACCTTTCCCGATTATAATGTTGAAAATGAAATTGAGGTGGCTGATGAAAATTGGGTTGCTGCCACAGGGATTCTCACTGGAACTCATCAGGGAGAGTGGTTGGGGGTCCCGGCTACAGGGAAACCAGTAACAATGCGCTTCTCAGATTTTTGGATGGTCAGAGATGGGAAGTTAGTAGAGAATTGGGTTATGGTAGATAATTTAGCAGTTTTGCATCAAATAGGCGCATGTTCTTTGGATTGGATATTTGTTGATGAAATTAAAAGATCTGAAGAAAACAAAAAAACATTTAAATCAGTCATAAACAAAAATGGTTCAGCTGCTAAAAACTTAGATTTGGTCAAAAAAATGTGTGACGCTTTAGTTGCACCAGAGCATGACTTAGAAGCACAAAAAGAATTTTGGAAGGAAGATATGATCTGGCATGGCCCTCCAGGATTTGGAGAAATTCATTCTATCGAAGGATTTCTTCGCGAAGAACTATCTGTATTTTATGAAGCCTTTCCAGATTTCAATGGTGATTTTGAAATTTTTTTTGCTAATGAAAACTGGGTTGCTGCTACAGGATTCGTTACCGGAACACATGAAGGAGACTGGCTGGGCATACCAGCTACAGGAAAACCTATGAAAATGCGCTATTCAGATATTTGGCTTATCAGGGATGGAAAGCTTTCAGAGAATTGGGTAATGTTAGACCATTTGGGAGTTTTAAAACAAATAGGAATTGATCCATATAGTAACAATTTCTAATAAAAAAGAAGTTACTACTTTACAACACTATGATGATTGCAAATTATTCCATTTCTAAATAAGCTGAATTTCATAAGGAAGTAATGCATTGAACTATGCATGGATAAGTTATCTCTCTATTCTTTAGAAAAATCTTAGTTATGTTGCTTAAAATAATTTTTTTATTTTTTAGTTAGCTACATACTTAATATGGGTACAAGAAAGGAGGTTAAATGATATAAAACTTACTAAACTCAATTAATAATTTAACTAATCAAAATTTTAAAGGAGATAATATGACAAATAATCTTAAAACACTAATTTTGTTAATGACATCTATGTTTTTGTTTGCAGTATCCGGTATAGCTGGAACTAAGGCATGCAATATTGACCCTCCTAAATCAGCTGTAGAAGTTAATGTTATCGGATGGTCTTTCGAAATCATGGATTTCTATGCTGATGAAATGAAGAAATGTGGTGAAGTTAAAAACATAGATGTAAATGTTCAACTTCAGGACTTTCAAGCAACTAAAGAGGCGTTTCGGCTTGCAAATGCAGGTGGTGGAGATTCCCCATTTGACATAATGCATGTAGCCAATACTGGTATCACAGAATTTGGTTTAATTGGTTGGTTCCTACCTCTTAACGATCTTATAGATAAGTACCGCGATGAGTATAATCTGGACGACATATCCGCTACAGGCTGGGAAGGTGCTACTATTGATGGCAAGATTTACGGGATTCCTGCCACCGCAAACACTTTGCATCTAGCTTACCGATCTGATCTATTCAAGAAGTATGGCTTGAAGGTCCCAAAGAGCTACGATGAAGTTATTGAGGTATGTAAAGTCCTGCAGAAAGAGCCTAGTATTGATGTGCCTTTTACTCTTGATTTGTCGGCTGGTTGGGCCTGGGAAATTGAGTTTCTTGCATTCATAAGATCATATGGATCTGATTATCTTAATGCTGACAAGACTCCTTCATTTAATAATTCAAATGGTGTTGCTGCTGCAACTAAGATGAAAGAGGTTGTTGATGCCTGCATGGGCCCTCCAGGGCTTGCAATTGGTTATGAAGCCGCAGAAATAGCAATGAATACTGGTGCACAGGCTATGGTTCATATATGGGCATCAAATACTGTGAGTATGTTTGATCCTAAACAGTCTGATTTCGCTGATGTGATCAAGTTCGCGCCAGCGGCTGCCCCAAAACCCGGTAGTAAACTTGGCGGGAGTGCTTGGCATGACTTCTATACTATCCCAGCTAGGACCACAAAAGACCATGATCTTCTTTTCCGCATTTTAATGGAATCTCTTGATCACGACAGTCAATTTGGAGCTGCAGATATGGGGATCGTAACCAGGACCTCGATCAAAAAGGGACTACCAAATCTACCCGCAGCAAAAGAAACAATTGCCAACGGAATAGGAATCTATGAGCCAAACCAAGCCGTACAGTTGGCACAGGCAGCTCTAGGCAATTGGATGCCATTTATTGGTACGGGAGAAATGACCCCCAAAGCGGCACTGGACGCTGCTGCAAAGGAATATATTAAGGAAGCGAAAGCACAGGGGTTTTTAAATTGA
The DNA here is from genome assembly GCA_964648395.1 of uncultured bacterium. GTDB lineage: Bacteria > Fidelibacterota > Marinisomatia > Marinisomatales > UBA1611. The sequence continues at coordinate 2,745 of CAZYLQ010000132.1, forward strand.
TAAAGTAAAAATACCCAAAAATATTCCAAGCAAATTATAAGGCCGTTTCTTAACTTCAAGTATGAGGCGGCCTACCAACCTGCAAATTAATCAATGAAGTTTAAGTCATTTTTAAAATTCACTGCGCCAAGTAATATCGTGATGATAACTCTCATGATAATTCCTCTTGGTTTGGCTGTTTATATAGGATTTAACAGAGTAAGTTACAGCACTTTCAATAAACCTGTTTTTGTCGGTTTTTTGAATTATATGGAGGTTTTACTTGACCCTTCATTCTGGGAAGCAGTTTTTTGGAATCTCCTGATAATTCTTGTCGTTGTTCCAGCACATATCGTTATAGCTTTCATTGCTGCATTAATTCTAGATCAAGTAACGGGTCGAATTCGTGGCATTTACCTCGCAGCAATGTTGTTACCCATGATTGTTGTGCCAGTTATTGGAACGGTAGTTTTCAGACAGTTGTTTGATCCATCCGGGCTAATAGCTTGGTTTTTTCGGGTTGTTCTAGGTGAAAGGTTTCTCTTTAATGAGACCTCTATGAAAATATTAATCCTGATTCACTCAACTTGGATATCCACACCATTTGCACTTGTAATTTTCTTTGCCGGTCTACAAATGCTTCGACGTGATTTAATAGATTCAGCTTCTATAGATGGAGCAAACAGAATTCAGCAGGTCTGGTATGTAATTATACCTCAACTTCGCTCACTTTTCCTTTTGAATGCTATTTTTGCTGTTATGGATTTGCTTCGTCTTTTCGATAATGTATTTGTTCTAACCAGAATGAATCCGATCTTCCACTCTGACACAATGCAAACTTATCTATACAGAATTGCCATGACTGTTAAACGATTGGGAAAGGCTAATGCTGGTGCTGTATTAACAGTGGTTATAGTCATGGTTGTTCTTCTACCGCTTTTAATATACTTGTACCGAGAACAAGTAGAGGAACGGTAAAGTGCAAAAGATAAAAAATCCGATTGGCAGATTAATTATTCACATTACATTATGGGTTTTCATACTCTATAACAGTGTCCCCTTTTTTTGGACATTTCTGCAGTCGCTGAAAACAAAAAAACAGGCAAATTCCCGTACACCTCTATTCTGGTTTGAACCCACTTTAGAACACTATAGTGAGTTGTGGCTTGAAAGGGTTCCTGAAAACTTTGTGTTATTGGTATGTTTTATCATAGCAATTTTACTTGCACTATTTCTGTTTTCAATAATTGGCAAACATCTCTCAGTTTCTGCTTTTGTTATCAGATTTATTATTTTAGGGTCTATTATAATTATCCTTTTTTCAATTCCATTTTTCGTCGAAACTGCTGAATTCTATGATTATTTTGTTAACACCATGATAGTAGGTGCTGGCACCGTAATTATTTCAATCAGCATGGCAAGTCTCTCAGGATATGCACTTTCTCGTTATTTAGGAATTGCGGGTGTAGTTCTTATAATTTTGGCACTTGCATTTAGATCTCTTCCCCGGATGGCATTTGGGTTACCATATTTTTGGATGGGACAAATCAGTGGTTTATTTGATTCTAATTTTCTTGTAATAGTTGCCCTTGCTGCTGTAAATCAACCTTTTGCAATTTATATGTTGAGAAGTTTTTTTAAGGATATACCTCGAGAAATTGAAGAAGCTGCAATGGTAGATGGCGCATCTCGTTTTGAAGCCTTCATCCGTGTAATAGTCCCAATTATGTGGCCAGGAATTATTGCCACGTCTTTATTTACATTGGTACTTGTATATCATGAATTCTTACTCGTAAGGATTCTCACTTTGAAAAACTGGACTGTTGCTGTGGCAATGCAACAGTACCTTGGTGGTATAAGTGATTCTGGTTCCCTTCCTCTTAAATCGGCTGCAGCAGTTTCAGCAGCCTTGCCACTCCTTGTTATTATCCTTTTTTATCAAAAGCATTTAATAAAAGGTATCACTACAGGATCAGTTAAAGGGTAATTTATATTATCAAGAAAAGAATAATCATTTTTTTTACAATAGGCTATAACACGTTAAATCATAAAATATTATGACTAAATCAGATTATTATGAGAATAATCTGGAAGCTAGGCCGCTCTCCAGAAAGCATATGCC
>CAZYLQ010000133.1:0-4818 GCA_964648395.1 uncultured bacterium
ACATTTTTAATGATCCTTCTGCCGGCTATTTTGGAGATATGTGGTTTAAAGGAAATACTCAATATGAATTAGCTAATTTCGGCATGGATGGAATGAAACCGGAATTTGGTCCTTTTACCTATCCATCTACAAATGCAAATGATGGATCGTCTACTTTCATAACCATAGGTGATATAAGTAAGGCAAGTGATACAATGTCTTTTTCAGTGTCTAATTCGCTCATATTAAATGGTTTTCCTGATTCGACTGCATTTATCAGGACAGTATACGATTTAGAAAATGATGGTATGAATGAGATATTTGGAGGAAAAGATTCTTTATGGTTTGCCACTGCTGATAATTTTCCAACTAAACAAAATTTGCTACAATTAGATATTTTTAATAACCAGGAAGTTGAGTTTGGCTTCCAAAGGCAATCTGATAAAACAACCATCTCAATATTTGAACACATTGATGATTATACATTATTCTCCCAAGTAGATTTTAGATTTAGTGATGGTTCATTATCAGATATGGAAGAGCAAATTATAGATTCTCTGGTATTTAGTATTTGGGAGAATGATATAGAAAATGGAAACCTTTATATCCAAAGTGAATGGAATATGCATTCAAAAAGAATCTTTACATCTTCTTTCAATTATGGAATTGATTTAGGGAACTCGGGTATTTCAATTACAGATTTTGATGGGACCATTATAAAATGGGAAGATTTATCATTTCAAACAATTGCCGGCATTGATTTAGACCTTGATGCATCTTTGGATGTTTTAGCCTTGGATTCATTAGGGATATTATATGCTTTTAATTCAGACCTGACTATCTTGGCTGGGTTTCCTATAAAAATGGAATTGCAATCTCCTATACTAGCAAGAGATCTCTTTAATGATGAGCATCCAGAAATTGTGGCGAAATCTGCAGATTCATCTTCGATTTATATTTTTGACTATCAAGGGAATGTTCATTACAAAATTGCATCTAATAAAAGTGATGAATTGGTGGCGCTGGAAAATATCAAAGAAAAGAATTCAATTTTGACCAGGTCTACCATTTATCAATTTGGAGATGCTACAGAAACAAATGGGAATGAATGGGCTTTTGTACATGGGAATTGGGGTAGAAGCCGAAATGTAAAACTGAATTATACGTTTGATGATTCAAATAAAAAAAGTTTAGTCCGTTCCTACTGCTATCCAAATCCAATCCGAGAAAATACAGGAACAATTCGTATAGAAACTATTGGTGCTGAAATGGTAGAAGTAAACCTGTATGATTTAGCGGGTTATTACATAAAAACTTGGAATGAAGATCTGTCTCATTTCGGAAACCAAATCACTGAATGGGTGTGGGACGTCTCTGATATGGAATCCGGTGTGTATTTTGCGCATGTTGCCGTGATTGGAGATATAGATACAGAGACGAATATCATCAAGATTGCTGTTATTCACTGATGAAAAACATTTTTTATTTCACAATTTTGGCTTCCATTGTTTTTGCCAAGGTAGAGTATAACCATCCGGAATTAAACTGGCAAACTTTTGAGACAGAGCATTTCCAAATTCATTTTCATGATGAAACAGAAATAACGGCACGGGAAGCGGCAACTGTTGCAGAATATATATACCCAAAAATCACTGGCTTTTATGAATTCAAACCCAAAGAAAAAACACATCTTATCTTGATTGATCCTGATGATTACTCCAATGGTGCAGCCTATTATTATGATAATAAAATCATGATCTGGGCATCACCCTTGGATTTTGAATTACGTGGCAGCCATCGTTGGTTACAAAATGTGATCACACACGAATTCGCCCATATTGTATCTCTGCAAAAAGCAATGAAAGCAGGGACGAAGGTTCCAGGCGCCTATCTTCAATTCATGAATTATGAAGAAGAAAAACGTCCCGATGTGTTATATGGATATCCCAACACGCTTATTAGCTATCCTATACCGGGCACTGTGGTTCCGCCCTGGCTTGCTGAAGGTGTTGCCCAATATATGTACGAAAATGCGGATTGGGATAATTGGGACAGCCATCGTGATATGATCCTTCGAGATAGGGCAATCCATGGGAAATTATTATCTTTTACAGAAATGAATACCTTTGGCAAAAAAGGAATTGGGAATGAATCAACCTATAATTCTGGTTTTGCACTTTCAACTTTTATTGCAAATGAATACGGGCCTGAAAAATTGAAAGAGATCATGATTGAACTTTCATCTCCAATTCAATTCTCAATTGGAGATGCCATGGAGAATGTTCTGGGGGATCATGGAAATGATGTCTATGATTCGTTTAAAACATCACTGAAGTTAAAATATAATATGCTTGTATCGCCCATTGAGATAAATCCAGTTGAAGGAATACAGATCCAGAAAGAAGGGACGACCAATATATTTCCGAAATGGCATCCAGAAAAAAATGGATTTGCATATCTTTCAAATAAGAAGAATGATTATTTTGGGCAAACTGACTTATTCTATTATGATATGGATACGGAAGAAGAAATAAAACTTATGGGTAGTGTACATTCTGCACCAACATGGCATTCAAATGGCGAAATTATCTATTATAGTAAAAAGCCGAAATTCCCCAACAAGCATGGCTCCATGTTCTATGATATTTATTCTTATAGTTTTGAGACAGAAAAAGAAGAAAGGTTGACATTTGATGCCAGGGCTTTTAATCCAGTTTTCATTGATAAAGACAGTACCATCGCTTATTTGGCCACTTACGATGGTGGTCAGGATATATTCATTTTAGATTTAAAGTCAAGTCAATCAAGAAAGATGAGTAATCTCACTGATCGTCCCATTCTAAGCCATTTAAACTATGATAAATCATCTTATTCCTTATTTTTCGATATCACATCCCACCACTACAGAAATATTGGGTATTTTGATTTAAAAACGGATGAAATTAGCTTTGATAAAAACCATCCACATTTCGATGAAAGAAATATGTCCATTTCCGAGGTCGGAGTGCAAATTTATTCCCAAGATAAGAGTGGGATATATAATTTATTTATGGTGAACCCAATAGATACAACATCTGGATATATTACCAATCTGACCGGTGGAGCATTTATGCCGGATATAGCTAAAGATGGACGGGTCCTATATTCTTTATATAAAAATGGAGCATACACCATTTCACTTCTAGATTCAATTCACTTGATTCCAGAAGATTTTGTTGGCTATTCTCCAAATTACTATCAAAATAATTCAGGATTTTCTGAGCCTATTTTGACGCTTAATAAAACTGAAGCGAAGCCTTATGTAGATCAATTTCCTAATATGTTCATTATGCCCAAGGTGATGATGGACTATGGTACCCTTAAACCAGGTTTTTACTTTTATTCCAGTGAAGTGATCAACCGGTTGTCGGTCTTTGGCGGCGCTTCGTTAAATAAGTTGAATGATGTAGATTTATTTTTCATTTTTGATTTTAAACGATTTTACCCAACACTGTTTTTTGAAACCTTCTATCTCACTCGAAATACAACTGATAACTCCAAATATCAAGGAATATACGACATTGAAGATGATATCAAATTTAGACTAGTTCAATTTCGAAGTGGAATGAAAATTCCCATTTTTGGCAGTTTGTTAGAACTTTCCGGAACTAGGCAATGGTACCGGGCGTTTATTAATCAAAATTTACCATCAGAAGGAATTGAAGCAGGTGCAGCCTATGACTATTTTCGCGGATGGTCATTGAGTGGAGATTGGTCATTAGATATGGTGAAAAGAAGATTAGATAAAACGATTAATCCATCCAAAGGATTTAAGGTTTGGTCTAAAATTGATTTAGAAAATAATGATTTTATTGAGGGATTGGATTTATCAGAGTCGGGGACATTAACTGAAAAGTTTAAAGATAATAATCTTGGACGAGTTCAACTAGGTGGATCCTATTATTATGAGCTGCCATGGCAAAAAAGATGGACTGTTTCTTTAACGAGTCAAGTCGGTTGGATTTCCAATAATGATGTTGATTCATTTTTTCATTTTTATTTGGGTGGGCTACCGGGATTGAAGGGCTATCCGTTCTATTCCATTCAAGGAACACATAGCGCAATGCTAGATGCAACATTTCGGATGCCAATTTTCATGGAAAAGCATTATAAAGCAAAGTGGACAATTTGGCAAAATAGTACACTAGGCGCCATATTTCAAGTTGGAGATGCTTGGACAGACACATATTCGTTAAAAAAATCAGTGGGAATTCAATGGCGGTTGAATGGGTTTTCCTTTTATAACTTCCCCACCGCTATAGAAGTGGAATATCATCAACCTATAAACAAATTTGAACGTACAATTAATGAAGAAACAATCACATATGGAAACGAGAGAAAGGACAGGCGGACTTATGTTAAAGTTCTTTTTGACTTTTAGCCTGTTATTATTGCTCTTTACTCCAATGATGGCACAGGACTCATCATCTGTGGTAATCATTGAAGAACCAAGTATAAATTATCCAGGGAAACCGCTTATTATGTCCTTGACCCTTCCAGGGGCTGGGCAGTATTACAATAAGTCTCCTATGTGGAAAACGGCTTCCTTTCTTGGAGTAGAACTTGGCAGCATTGTAGCTTGGGACTATTTTACAAAAAAGGCGAAAACATTGAGAAATGAATACTGGGGTTTTGCTGATTCTAATTGGGATCTATACACTTGGTATTTATTTACTGAAAATGGTCCTAATGGTAAAATTGAACATAACGGCAGGCAATGGACAGAAAATGATTTCAGGGCCATGAGTAATTATGAAGGAACGCATCATTTATTATTGCATTTGTCTGGTGATCTTGCTG
>CAZYLQ010000134.1:0-4749 GCA_964648395.1 uncultured bacterium
TTTGATTGGAAGGTCAGAAAAAACCTTGAAGCTGGAAATGGAGAGAAAGGCACAAAAGTAATCCATTTTGACGAGTGTTTTCATGGCAGAACTGGATACACCATGTCATTGACGGATTCACCCGACCCACGAAAAACTCTTTATTTCCCCAAATTTGATTGGCCAAGAATAACAACACCTAAATTATTCTTCCCACTCACTGAAGATAATATTGCAAATACTGGTGCATTAGAAGAAAAAGCCAAACGTGAAATTGAAAATGCTATTACAGAAAACCCTCACGATATTGCTGCTATTATTCTTGAACCTATACAAGGTGAAGGAGGCGACAATCACTTTAGAAAAGAATTCATGGAATATTTACGCACAATTGCGGATGAAAACGATATAATGCTCATATACGATGAAGTTCAGTCAGGTGTGGGGGTTACAGGTAAAATGTGGGCCCACGAACATTATGGTGAAAGAGCGAAGCCTGATATTATCAGTTTTGGCAAAAAGACTCAAGTATGTGGGATATTTGTCAGCAATCGGGTGGATGAAGTAGAGCACAATGTGTTCCACGAATCCAGTCGTATAAATTCCACCTGGGGCGGAAATTTAGTGGATATGGTTCGGTTTACCCTTTATCTAGAAATCATTGAAAAGGAAAATCTTGTTGCCCAAGCATCAGAAACTGGAACCTATCTTTTAAGCCAATTAATAAAATTATCTGAAGAATATTCCAATATATCCAATGCACGCGGAAAAGGATTATTCTGTGCATTTGACCTTCCAAATGGAGATGACCGAGATGTATTAGCCAATCTTATAGCGAAGGAAGGCGCATTGATATTAGGTTGCGGACTGAAATCCATCCGCTTTAGACCTCATTTGAATATTACTCGTGATGAAATTGATCTTGGGATATCCATGATAAAGAAGGCATTGGCAAAGCTATAAAAGTGGTACAAACAAAAGGTAAACTATTCATTGTTTCCACTCCCATTGGTAATCTGGGCGACATGACATATAGAGCTGTCGAGACCTTAAAAAATGTACCCATGATAGCAGCCGAAGATACACGGCATTCTCGAAAACTTTTGTCTCATTATGAAATTTCTACGCCACTCATTAGCTATTTTGAGCATAATCGATTTACCCGGATTCCAAAAATAATCAATCATTTAAAAAGTGGAAAAGATTTGGCAGTAATCACAGATGCGGGAACTCCTGGTATATCAGACCCGGCATATAAACTTATCAGAGAATCATTGCTGCATGATATTACAATTGAATCCATACCTGGTGCTTCTGCATCTCTGGCTGCATTAGTATCTTCGGGTCTGCCAACTGATCGATTCCTTTTTGAAGGTTTTTTACCCGCAAGAAAAGGTCGTAAAGCACGAATAGCACGTGTGAAGGAAGAGCAGTCCACGTTGATCTATTATGAGTCACCCAAGAGAATTCAGCGAACCTTGAGGCATTTACTGGAAGGCCTAGGTGATCGTCCGGCAGTTGTAGCTCGAGAATTAACAAAATTATACGAAGAAATAAAAAGAGGAACACTTTCTGATTTGTTGACGTATTTTACCAAACATCCACCAAAAGGAGAATGTGTTATTCTCGTAGGAAAAGATGACCCAAATGTCTATTTCAAATAATTCATTATTTATCTCTTTCGAAGGTATCGATGGGTGTGGTAAATCCACACAAGTAAAGATGCTTATGAATCGCTTTGAGTCGGATGGCATTGATTCGTTATTGGTCCGAGAGCCCGGTGGTACACGGATCTCCGAAGAAATCAGGGATGTTTTATTAAAAAATCGTAATGAAAATATGGCCGAGAGAACTGAAGCACTTCTTATGACCGCAAGCCGTGCACAACTTACCCATGATGTTATTATTCCGAGTCTAGACTCTGGATTAATTGTAATTGCAGATCGATTTAAGGATTCAACTTTGGCTTACCAAGGAGGCGGAAGGGGATTGGACATTAACTATTTGGTGCAACTGAATGATTTTGCCACTTTTGAACTTGATCCTGATATTACTTTTTTTATAGATGTAACTGCAGATGAAGGACATAAACGTCTAAATTCAAAGCATCCTGACAGAATCGAAGGTGCCGGAAAAATATTTCAGGAAAAAGTCCGAGCACAATATATTAAATTGGCGCGTATTTACTCTGATCGATTCATTGTTTTAAATGGGGAAAAGACACCGGAAGAAATTCATCAAATAATTTGGCTTGAGATAAATAAAATACAAGAAAAATGAAAAAAAGAAAAAGTTATATTAAAATTTTAATTTTGATTTCAGTCTCGTTGGTCCTTTTGGCTGCTGATAAAAGAGATATTTACAAACAAGTCCGCAAAAATCAATCTTTGATCAATGATGTATATCGTCATTTGGTCACAAACTACGTAGATGATATTGATCTGGACGCATTTACAAAAATGAGCATCAATAATATACTTCTTGATCTTGACCCTTATACAGTTTATTTGGAGAATGATGAGAGAAGCGGGATTGAAATGCTCACCAAGGGAAAATATGGCGGTGTAGGGATTCAAATTGGCCGAAGAGAAAAAGTTTTAACTGTTATTTCACCCATGGCAAATTCACCAGCTAAACGTGCAGGAATTATTAGTGGTGATAAGATTATAAAAATTGATGATCAGGATACAGAAGACCTTTCTATGGATGATGCGGCGAAACTAATTCGTGGGAAAAAAGGATCTCAGGTGGTTTTGAGTATTCAACGATTTAATGAGGCAGATTTAATTGAGTTTGAATTAATTCGGGAAGATATTAAGGTTAAAGATATTTCATATTCCGGAATGTTGGATAACCAAACAGGCTATATACGATTAACAAGATTTTCTCGAAATTCGGATAAAGAAATGAAACAAGCATTGCAAGAATTACTGGAAAATAGTATGACTGGATTGGTATTGGATCTTAGAGATAATCCAGGCGGCTTGTTGAATGCAGCTGTGAATATTCTTGACCTATTCATTGATAAAGGGGAGATGCTTGTTTGGACAGAGGGGAAGACCCAAAAATCGAAAAGAAAATATGAAAGTAAAACTAATCCACTTGTACCAGATGATTTGAACATTACTGTACTTGTGAATCAAGGAAGTGCTTCTGCCAGTGAAATTGTTGCAGGAACACTTCAGGATCTTGATCGCGCTGTGGTTGTGGGTAGATCCACTTTTGGTAAAGGATTAGTCCAAACTGTTTTTAATATTGATAAAGACCGTGCATTAAAGATTACTACAGCAAAATATTTTATTCCTAGTGGACGTCTTATTCAAAAACCGGGCTATTTACCAGATGATCTTTTAGCAGATACTACGGACCGTGACAGTCTTTTCTATACCAAAGGTGGACGTGAAGTTTCAGGTGCTGGTGGAATCACTCCGGATCATGAGGTCGAACTTGGATTAGGTTCTCCTATTTTATCTGCTAGCTGGCGACAAGGATTATTTTTTAATTATGTTCAAAAACATAAAATAGATTATAATTCTTTTGATGACGTTGAAGCAGACACAACAATCATGTCACAATTTGAAGAATATATTTATTCCAGTGACCTGGATATTTTTTTGAAAGGTGAATCAAATTATCTGGATATGAAAGATATGCTGTGGGAGTTAGACTCTACTGATATCCAGATCCAGGGAGCTATAGAAATAATTGATTCCTATTTTGAACAAAAATCTCTCACCCAGTTTGAAACAGAATCTGAAAGACTATACCATTGGCTCCTTGTCGAATTCGCTGATTATTTTCATGGTGATGAAGGTCGCGTGAAACAATCTGCTACTCAAGATAAAGATATCCAAAAAGCAATGATGATTTTGCAAGATCCAGTCGTAATTGAAAATGTTTTCCTGCCTCAATTAGAATCCGGTACAATAATTGATGATTAATTTCTTTAAACTGTATTTTCCCAGGTATATTATTTAATACATCTTTTCCCTTTGTAAATTTTTCAACATATTTCAGGGCGATTAGCTCAGTTGGTTAGAGCGCTACGTTGACATCGTAGAGGTCGGCGGTTCGACTCCGTCATCGCCCACATTGTCTGCTAAACTGGCAGGTAACTCATTTTCAAGGTCATAACTTAGCCGCTAATTATCAGTGGCTTTTTTTAAATACTATATACCCTAAAATGCTATAAAAAAGGACCATCCAAAAAATGAGTAGTAACAGCGTAGAATATAATCGCTAAAATATGCGTAGTATTATAATAGCAAAGTTTTAATTAAATCACTGTTTTGAAATTAATTTCAATGTTTTTATAACACGAGGGACTTAAATGATTAAAAACATATATATGGCTGTAAAGCCAATATGCTGTATTCTAACCTTCACACTTAGCGTTTTGAGTGCACAAAAAGAAACCCGGTATGTCTATGAATTATTCAACAGTATGAGCAAAGAATTAAAAGCTGATGCTGGCAAAGATATTCAAGCCCCATCCAGAACAACTATTTTATTAGATGCGTCTCGCTCTACGCCTAGAAAGGGGTTAGAAAATTATGAATGGTCCTTCGAAGAAGGCATTATCTTCCAGGATGACTATACTTTTAACGAAACTGACTCAGTGATGTTGTATGAATTTAACCAGGATAAAGTTACGGGACAGACACAGCCCGTCTTTGATCCAGAAGCAGATGAAGCTATTGTTGTATCGGGCAAAGATGAACGAATAAGTATAAATAAAGTAATCACCAAAAATAAATTCATTGAGGTAGG
>CAZYLQ010000135.1:0-4729 GCA_964648395.1 uncultured bacterium
TCCACTCCATCACTCTTTGACATTTCACTAGATGATCCTTTAATTACGTAATCTTCATACTTGGTCATGGCATCTGATTTTGTGATCCCAGTATATGCATCAACCACGATCTTTGGTGTTATCTGTATTATAAGATCGGTTTTTCTCTCAATTACACCGTTCGAAGTAAATAACATCTTGCCCAAAAACGGCAGTTTATGAAGAAAAGGGAATTTGTAGGTTGTTAATTTTCTATCATTGCTTAATAGTCCTCCAACAACGATCGACTCACCATCTTTTACACGAATAGTTGTTGATGATGTTCTACTTTTGACCCTTGGTATATTTGCATCGGGGCCAATAAACTCAAAAATCGTTGAGACCTCTGGGTCAACTTTTACTGTTATATATCCATCTGTATTTACAGTTGGAAGTATCTTTAGTTTTATACCCACTTCTTCTCTTTGAACCTGCACTTGACCTCCGACACCACCAGAGCTCAAAATATAAGGAACAATATCCACTAGTTTAATACTTGCCTCACGACCATTAATGGTTGTCAGCCTTGAATCTGCAAGTACTTCAGCCTGGTTATTTTTTTGAAGCATATCCAGTGTTATATCAAACGCAGTAAGCTGCCTGCTAAAGTATTTAGGGAGGATACCTGTCTTATCTTTTGCAAAAAGATCACTAAGACGATTAAAGGGCATAGTGGCAGGAACATCACCAAACGTTTGGTCATCTGGTATAATTGATCCTCCTCCTTCTACTAAAGGTACGCCACCTTCAGCAAGAATAGTTTTATAGCTAGAAATTTTTGACCAATCAATTCCTAACTGCTCTTCAACATCTGCCGCAACTTCGATTAGCCTAGTTTCAAGCATGATCTGTATCGCTGGAACATCAATACTCTCCACAACCTGAATGATATCTGCTATTTTTTTAGGAGATGCATTAACAAGAAGTTTATTCCCTGGAATATCAACCTGCACTTGATCAGAGATATCCTGTAACAGATTTTTAACATCCTCAGCGGCAGCATATTTCAAGGTAAGCACATAAGAAGTAACACCCACCTCTTCTTTTAATTTTTTGGGGTCTGCAACAAGAAAGGAATTTCCCACCACTTCATAACTAAGTCCAACAGCACGAACAACAAGATTAATAGCTTGTTCAATCGGAACGTCATCCAAGTGAATAGAAACCTTATCTTGCTTATTGACGTTCGGATCAGTAACAATATTGTAGCCACTTTCCTTGGCAAGTATCGCAAGAATACTTGGTAAGAAAGCATCTTCAGCATGGATTGTTATAAGTGTTGCATCTTCTTCCGGACTACCAATTACTTTGGATTGTCCAAGAATTGGCAAAATGAGTATACCCATCAAAGTAAAAATCATTGCCTGTTTTTGAAATTTCATAATGTATTTATCCTTCATAAACCTCTTACCTGGGTTCAGTAATATTAATTACTCATTATTTTTTTAGTACTAATCACATCAACACCACCAAGATCAGCATTATAACTGACAGACTCATACCCTGGTGCGGGATATATCTTAAAACCGTTATCGGTTTTAATGATCACTTGAGTTCCATCGATCACATCAACTGTCCCAATATTGGGTATTGTATCACCAATCGTAATAGTATATGCACTTCCTCTATAATCGATCTGCGCTTGAAAATGCTCATTTCTCTGGTAAACAAGGGCAACTCTTAGTGCATTTCTATTCCTTTTTATTCTTCTTCCAGATCCATCTGCAAGACCAAGGACATTCGTGAGCATCATGGGTGTATTATCGATCTCAAACTGAAATTGGCTACGCTCTTCCAGCCGACCTTCAAGATATGAAATTATATTTTCAAGTTCTTTATCTGTACCAAACTGAAGGTCAGTCGAACGCTTTTTGACACGATTATACTTTTTGTTCATTGGAAAAACACTAAAACTAGACGCAACCAGAGATATGATGGTGAACAGAACAAGAAGGTTCCATATTGTGACAGAGCGTTCACTCATGACGACACCTTTGATTTTGATTTCACTAAAGTAATGGTTGATAGGTTGACAACAAATTCTTGCTCCAATAGTTTCTCTTCTTCAGTATTTGCCTTGATCCTCTCGATCCCATTCTTTACTTCAAACTCATCAACTGTTATCAGTCTGGGGGATCGCTCAATTTCAGAAAGAAACAGACCGAACTGCTCAAACGTACACTCCAGGGTTATAAGATAAGGGGCCTTGAAATAAGTTATCTTATCAATACGCGGTTTTGGTTTGATCCCTAATAGTTTTATATCGAGATCATCAAGTATATCAGTCAGACTATTCAGAAAAGGCAGGTTTGCATCATCCGCAAGAGAATCGGCCTTTGAAAGAGCTAAGTTTTCTTGAAAAAGTGTAAAAACACGGTCAAGTTGGCTGGCTAATATCTGTGCACTAATCAGGTTCTCATTGAGTTCTTCCTGCTCTTCTTCAAGCAATCTTATTTCAAAAGGTTTTTCACCGATCAGCACCGAAGCACTTGCCCAGTAGGATATCGTTAACAAGACTAGTGCTCCAAATAAAAATATATTTCTTTTTTCTGGCATATCAATTATTAGGAAAAGGATTTACGTTTGGTTGTTTTAATGGCTGCTTCGATCTCAAATCGAACAATCTCCTGGCCACGAATATTTACCTTACTGTGACCAACATATTTTATTCTATTAAAATTATTTGAGAATTCTTTATTCTTTCTAAGCGTCTGTACATATTCATCGATGATCTCAAAATCTTTACGATCTTCGAAGGTAAGAGCTATACCTTTAATAATTAACTTTGATCTCTTAAAACGGAGACCCGTGATTGATATATCATCAGGTGTAAGTCGGCCCATTTTTTCTAGATTTTGTGCCCATAGGAACCTGTCATGTTCTAAATCTGCAAAAGACAAAATGTCGCCCTTTGATAAATTTTTTCCTTCTGACTGAAGCTTATTTATCTCTTCTTTTAGTCTCCCAATCTCCAACTGCTTTTGGTCTATTATATCATTATACCCAAAACTCACCATCCAGACCTGAAAATTGATTCCAAGCATTAAAATCAGTAAAACGCTAAAAACAACCCACCGTACCTGCTCACGTACCCTTTCCATACGAGTTTCAGCGCTTTCAGCCTTATTTAGATTAATGACTATATATTGCTTGATCATGAAGACATTCCTCCGCGGATACCAAGCCCCAAAGCAGTTGTGAACTGACCAGGATTTGTTACAGAGATATTTTCTGCCCCATCTACATTTTCAAAAGGATTCAAAATAGCTGACTCAATATTTAGTTTACTGGTAATAAAATCCGTTAATCCCGGCGTTCCAGAAGCACCTCCCGATAGGAATATCTTAAGAAAAAAACTTTGCCCCGTTTGCTTTCCATAGAATCTTAGTGACCTGCGTAGGTCTTCTACAAGATTATCATAAACGGTTCTCTCGGCGATTCCAACAGCTTCTGTTGGGTCTAAATTGGAGTTACTGACTGTTGCAGATACACCATCTTTAAAGAGCATATCCTGAGCAGCTGTATATCCTATCTCTTTTTTATCAGATAATTCTTTTACAAAATGGTGGCCTCCAATTGGAAGGTCTCGAGTGAAAAACTGCTGACCTTTTCCATAAACAACGAGGCTCGACGATACGGCTCCTATGTCTAACATAACAACGAGCCCATCCTCTGGCATGGTCTTAATGAATGAAAATGCATTGCTCATGGCAATAGGATTAACATCTACTACTCCTGGCTTCAGACCACACTCTTTTATTAGACCCAAATGGCTTGTTAAAACACCTTTTGTACAGGCGACAAGGCCAACATCTATCTTATCAACTTCACGCTGATTTGATCCTAATATTTGATAATCGATCACCGCATCTGTTCCATCCATGGGAATATGTTTACGAGCCTCAAATGTCATAGCAGACTCCAACTCATCTGAAGGCATCTCCATTGTAGTGATCTGTTTTATACTTGCGGATGAACCACTGATACCCGTAACCAATCCCTTTACTTTCTTAGGGTTTATTCCCTGCTGCCTAAATAATTCTTTAACAGCCATGATCCAGTGTGCCTTATCAATTTTCTCGGGATCAAAGGCCATATTTGGTTCAGGAACAAGACGCGAACCTGCGTCCAAGACCTTAAAGCCATCTTTTGTTTTTTCTGTGGCAACCAGTTTCACATACTGCCTACCAATATCAAGCCCTAGATACATTATTTAACCTTAGTATTATTCAATTGAGTTTGCTTCGCCATAGGACGCCATCTTAAGAATCACAGTATTATCACTGCTCTCAAGGTCTGGGAAATATGGTGGCGGTTTTAACTGGAGATTCCAGTCATAATGGTAATCCTTATCATAGCCCAAGCCTGGTGCATTAACAGGGTATGGACCCGGCCAATTCCTTTTCATGTAACCTCGCTTAAATTGGACAATTGATCCATGGAGATGGACAGTTCCACGGTAATCACTATCTCCTGTAAATAGACCACCAAAATTTGGTGGTGAGCTTGACTTTACACGATAATAGTTTCGATGCCCTCCACGTCCATCAGCAATGACAGTTGTCATTCCATTAGCGGTATAGTATGTTGGATTATGATAATCAGCCAGGGTATTTTGCCAATAATGGGAAATAAATCCGCCATGCATCGCAAGAATGGAAGCATTTATTTTAATATCGCTATCGTATTGCTGATCACGTGCCCCATTTGG
>CAZYLQ010000136.1:0-4694 GCA_964648395.1 uncultured bacterium
TAATCTAAACAATCAATTTTTATAAAAACCCGTTGTAATTTTTTGCAATGGGTTTTTTAAAAAATAATTATGATATTATTTAAGAATCAGTCTTTGTATTGGAGAAATAAAAACATTTATTTGTTTAGCTTTTTATTTCTATGCGTATAACTGTTGATACAGGTGGAACTTTTACCGATATACTTTTTGAAAATAAGAATGGGGCAATTTCTGTTTTTAAAGTTCCAACTACGCCAGATAATCCTAGTGTTGGAATTTTAAATGGATTAAAGAAAGCAGCAGAATCTATCAATATTTCAATTGAATATTTGTTATCAAATCTCACTACTTTTACGCATGCTACAACATATGCAATAAATGCAATTTTAACAAAAAAAACTGCAAAAACAGCTTTTCTTTGTACTGAAGGCCACCGTGATACATTGCTTTTTAGAGAAGGGGGTAGAATTGAGATTTTTAATTTTACTGTAGAATATCCCGACCCGTATGTTCCAAGATCACTTACATTTGAGATTCCCGAAAGAATAAATTATGATGGTTCAATTTCGAAAAATTTAGATAATAAAAGTCTTTTGAAAGTTATTAATAGATTAAAAAAATTAAATGTTGAGGCTGTGGCAGTTTGCTTGCTATGGTCAACTTTAAATGCAGAGCATGAGATTAAAATAGAACAATTTTTGCAAAAAAACCTACCAGGCATTCCAATTTCATTATCACATAAAGTTAATCCTATTTTAAGAGAATACAGGAGGGCTTCTTCAACATGTATTGATGCTTCCTTAAAACCACTGATGTCAAAGTATTTGAATAATCTTAATAATGCACTTCTTAAAAAAGGATTTGCAGGCCAGTTTTTTATGGTTACCTCCCAAGGAGGTGTGCTTGATATGAAAACATCTGTTGAGTCACCTATTCATCTAATTAATTCAGGACCTTCTATGGCTCCAGTAGGGGCTAATTTTTATCTTAAAAAATTCAAAAATACTAAAAATGCTATTGTAACTGATTTAGGAGGTACAACTTTTGACGTTAGTTTGGTAAAAGATCATAAAATACCAAGAACCAAAGAGACATGGATCGGACAAAAATACAGAGGTCACATGACTGGCTTTCCTTCAGTTGACGTAAGAAGTATAGGTGCAGGTGGAGGTAGTATTGCATGGGTGGATGAAGGAGGATTACTTCATGTAGGACCACAAAGTTCAGGATCTAATCCTGGCCCAGCCTGTTACAACAGAGGTGGAAATCAACCAACCGTTACCGATGCAGCTCTTGTATGCGGTATATTAAATCCTGATTATTTTCTTGGTGGAGATTTAAAACTAAGTCAGACAAAAGCAAAAAAAGCAATAAACCAAATTGCAAAAAAACTTAAACTAAATACAAATGAAACAGCAATCGCTATTCTTGAAGTCGTTACAGAGAATATGGCTCAAGAAATCAAGAATTTAACTATTCATCAAGGATTTAATCCTGTTGATTCAGCCTTAATTTCAGGTGGCGGAGCTTCAGGGATAAATATAGTTAGCCTAGCTAAACGATTAGATTGCAAACTTATCCTTATTCCTAACTTAGGACCAGTTTTGTCTGCAGCGGGAGCAATGATAGCTGATATTACAAATGAATTTTCAATTACCCTGCCTATGCATACAAATGATTTTAGTTATTCTAAAGTAAATAATACTATTAAAATCTTAAAAACGAAATGTGAAAAATTTATAAAAAATTCTAAATTAAAATTTTTGTCTAAAAAAATTGATTATTTTATTGAGGCTAAATATAGTGATCAAGTTTGGGAAATAGAAGTTCCTATAAAATTAGATAAAGAAGATAAGATTACAAACGCAAGTAATATCGAGAGAAATTTTCATAAAAAACACAAAGAACTATTTGAAATATATGATTTGAATAGCAACATAGAAATTATACAATGGAAAGCTAGGTTGAGATGTAAAATAAGTAAAACAAAATTGATTTCTAATAAAACTTTTAAAAAAGATTTAAAAAAAATTAATGATCTTAGATATGTTTTTTATAAAAACATTGGTCTGTTAAAAACAAAAATTCTTAAATACGAAGATATAAAAGTTAACAAAAAATTTACTGGTCCAGTGATAATAGAAACACCATTTATGTCTGTTCTCATAGAGCCTAGTGTTAATTTCAGTCTAAATCATCATAATTGTTTAGAGCTTAATATTCCTCATAATAAAAAAGAAATTATCATTGATGAAAGCGCAACATCTTTATGGTAGTTTTATATTGCAAGGTTAAAGAATATGAATGGTGCTGAATTAGCAATTATTAGTAGTAAATTCCAAGGGATTTGTCAGCAAATGGCAAATACTCTTATGAGAACTGGGCGATCGGGTGTTTTAAACACTGCCCATGATTTTTCATGTTGTGTTTTAAATTTTGATAATTCTTTTATTGCAGCTGATGAGAGTCTTCCAGTTCATGTTTTATCTGGTCCAGATATTATGGCAAAAAATATTGATAAATTTCATCCTAAGAAAAAAAAAGGTGATGCATATTTGATTAATTCTCCGTATCATGGAGGATCACACGCTGCCGATCATACAATTATAGTCCCTGTTATTGATGAAAAAGGAATTCATAGATTTAGTGTTTGTGCTAAGGCACATCAAGCGGATATTGGTAATTCAAAACCAACAACTTACATGGCTGATGTTGAAGATGTTTTTGAAGAGGGGGCTTTAATATTTCCAGGAACTAAGATTCAAGAAAATTATAGGAATATTGAAGATATTATAAGAATGTGTGAAATTAGATTTAGGGCTCCTGCACAATGGAAAGGGGATTATTTAGCTATGATAGGAGCAGTTCGCATTGGTGAGAGAGAATTAATTAAAATGGGTAAAGAAATTGGATGGAAAAAATTAGAAAAATTTGTTGAAGCCTGGTTTAATTATAGTGAAAAAAGAATGCGAGAAACAATAAAAAAAATCCCTTCAGGCAATGTAACCATTACAACAAAGCATGATCCTTTTCCTAATCTTCCAAAAGAAGGGTTAGAAATCAAGGTTATTGTTTCAATTAATAATAAATTA
This sequence comes from uncultured bacterium, assembly GCA_964648395.1. Taxonomy (GTDB): domain Bacteria; phylum Fidelibacterota; class Marinisomatia; order Marinisomatales; family UBA1611. The sequence continues at coordinate 3,072 of CAZYLQ010000136.1, forward strand.
GGAAAAATAAAAATAGACTTAAGAGATAATCCTGACAATCTACCTTGTGGGCTTAATCTTACTGAAGCAACATCAAGATCAGGAGTTATGACAGGTATATTTAACAGTATTGATCATACTATACCACCTAACTCTGGAAGCTTTCGCTGTATTGATATTTTGTTGAGAAAAGGATGTATTGTTGGAATACCTGAACATCCATTTAGCTGTTCTTTAGGAACATCAAATATTTGCGATAGATTAGAAAATGCTGTTGTTCAAGCTTTTGCTAAATTAGGGGAAGGATATGGTATGGCAGAATGTGGATCTCTTTTACCACCAGCGACCGGAGTCATATCAGGCCTTGATCCAAGAAACAATAATTACTTTGTAAATGAAATATTTTTATTTCATACAGCAGCTGGTGCTTCTCCTAGCGCTGATGGATGGTTAACTTTGACTGGCATGGGTAGTGCCGGATTATGCTTGCTTGACAGCGTTGAACTTGATGAATTACGCTTTCCAATGATAGTTTATAGACAAGAAATTTATAAAAATTCAGAAGGTGCTGGAAGAAGAAGAGGTTCTCCTGGCGCTTATGTTGAATTTGGACCATTAAAAAGTAAAATGAAAATTGCTTATGCTAGTGATGGTTCCTATTTTCCAGCAGCTGGAGTAAGAGGTGGAGGAAATGCCACTAAAGCACAGCAATATAAAATTGATAAGTTTGGAAAAAAAATAAATCTAGATATCGTAGATGAAGTTCAACTAAAAGAGAATGAAAGAATAGTATCAATAACTCAACCAGGCGGTGGTTATGGACTGCCATATGAGAGAGAAATAAATAGGGTTACAAAAGATGTTTTAGAGGGTTGGATTTCTAATAAGAGAGCTTATGATGTATATGGAGTTAAAGTAAATTCTCGGGGACAAGTAAACAAAAAAGCAACATTAAAAAAAAGAAAAGAATTAATAAAAATATATAAATCTAATAAAAAAATATGACCGATAAATCCTATTTATTTTGGAATTCTTTAGAGCTTATAGAAGCTTATCGGAAGAAACATCTTAGTCCTGTAGAAGTAGTTAAAAACTCTATTGAGCAGGCTCATAAAGTACAAAATATATGTAATGCTTTTACTGAATTTTTTGAAGAAAGATCACTTAAATTAGCTGAGTTTGCTGAAAAATCATACCTAGGAAAAGGAAATACACCAAGATTATTTGAAGGCATTCCTCTAGGTGTTAAGGAGGAGTTTGCTTTAAAGGACTCTTTAAGGACTAGTGGCTCAGTAATTTTTGGAGAAAGAATTGATAAATATACAGATGTTTATATAGATAGACTACTTCAAGGTGGATCAATACCTATATTTAAAACTACAACTCCTGAATTTTGTTTATTGGGAACAACTTGGTCTGATCTTCACGGTGTAACAACGAATCCTTGGAATAATAAATATACGCCTGGTGGATCCTCAGGTGGATCTGGAGTTGCTCTTGCGACAGGATCTTGCACTATTGCTTCAGGTTCAGATATCGGAGGATCAATAAGAATACCAGCTGCTGCATGTGGTGTTTTTGGATACAAGCCTCCTTATGGAAGAAATCCTGAGGTGCCATATGGAAACTTAGATTATTATAGCC
>CAZYLQ010000137.1:0-4674 GCA_964648395.1 uncultured bacterium
AATGGATCAAGGAAATGGGTGACGGACTTATTCTAACTTTCGATACAATTACCAACGCAGTCAATTGCAGTGTAAAGATCCAGGAAAAAGCTAAAGCTATTGATAATCTAGATCTAAGGATTGGAATACATCTTGGAGAGATATTAGAAAAAGAAGGTGACATCATTGGTGATGATGTCAATATAGCAGCTAGGATTGAACCCTTCTCAGCACCTGGCGGTATTGCCATTTCTAATAAAGTAAATGATGCCCTGATACGTGAAGCAGATTTCACCACGAAATATCTTGGTAAGCCCAAACTGAAAGGTGTTGGACAAGAAGTAAAAGTATACTGTATTACATCTCATGATCTTCCGGAAACCGACCTGTCACAAGTCTCAGCCAAGTTAGAGCCGGAAGGATTCCAGTGGAATGTAATGAATTCCCTGGGCGTTGCCGCTTCCGTGATTGGACTATTCATGCTGATCAATTTTATGTTCTTACGTATCGGTTATGCCGATAAGGATGAAACACCTTCCATTGCTATTTTACCTTTTGAGAATAAGGGTGCAGAAGCGGACGAATTTTATGCCTACGGCATTAGCTCTGATTTAATCGCAGATGTGACCAGTGCGGGGCTGATCAGAGTGGCGGGGTTGAAAGATATAGAAAAGCTTGATTATGCCAATATGGCCTACGACGAATTGTCTAATAAATTATACGTTCGTTACGTTGCTCAGGGTACACTTTGGAAAATGGATTCTGTCTTTCAGCTTTCTATGGAGATCTTTGATACCAAGCTATCAAAAGTTGTTTATACTAAACGATGGCAAACCAACTGGACAGATCTGGCAACCATAAAAGACGATCTTTCCGATAACATTTTAGAAACGTTAGAGATCAAGATCCTGCAAGACCCTGAAAAGCAGATTTTGGATTCAAACCCTAAAGCTTACGCCTATTATCTTGAAGCCAAACATAGATACGACAAGCGGGAAAATAAAGATGATATAGAAATTGCCAGAGGATTACTAAACAAGGCCATAGAGTTAGATGATAATCTTTTAAAAGCTAAACTTTTACTTGGTGGGACTTACGTTGTTGTGGGTGAGTATGATATGGCCATGGGTATTTATATTCCTGCTTTAAAACAATCTGAGCTGAATGGTGATAAGCGTGGGATAGGAAGTACCTTAAATAGCATCGGGAATATTTACTATCGTAAAGGCGACTATGACCAGGCATTAGGCCACTACAATCGTTCCCTGAAGATAATGGAAGAAATTGGTGATAAGAGCGGAATTGGATCCGGTTTAAATAGCATCGGAATTATATACGGAATGAAAGGCGATTATGATAAGACATTAGACTACTTTAACCGTTTCTTAACTATAAGTGAAGAATTGAGCGATAAGAGCAGAATAGGAACCAGCTTTAATAATATTGGCGCTCTTTACAAAAGAAAAGGCGAGTATGACAAGGCATTAGATTACTACAGACGTTCCCTGAAGATAAGGGAAGAACTGGGTCAAAAGAGCACAATAGGAATGAGCTTTAATAACATTGGGGCAATCTACAGGCAACAAGGCGAAAATGATCAGGCATTAGATTACTTTAAACGTTCTCTGAAAATAAGTGAAGATTTAGGCGATAAAAATCAAATAGGTGGTAGCTTAAATAGCATTGGGGCTATTCACTGGGGAAAAGGTGAGTATGACCAGGCATTAGACTACTTTAGCAGATCATTGGAGATAAGGGAAGAATTGGGTGATAAGGGTGGAATAGCAGAGTGTATAAATAATATGGGGGCTATTCACTCGGGAAAAGGCGAGTATGACCAGGCATTAGACTATTACAAACGTTCCCTGAAGATCATTGAAGAATTAGGTAATAAGGGAGGAATAGGAAAGAGCTTGAATACCAATGGGGTTATATATGTATATAAAGGCGAATATGATCAAGCAATGAAATATTTTAGACGTTCTCTGAAAATCAATGAAGAATTAGGCAATAAAAGCGGAATAGGAACCAGCTTAAATGCTATTGGGGTCATTTATATCTATAGAGGTGAGTATAATAAAGCCGTAGAATATTTAGAAAAATCACTCCATATTAAACAGGAAATTGGGGAAAAAGGTTTTGAGTTATTTACAACCACCCACTTTTATCTTGCTAATAAAGAACTTGGTAAAGATTATGATGAGCAGGAAATTCACAGACTCATCAAAGAAGAGGAGAACATTGAATTTGAAATTAATTTTCGATTGTATGAACTATTAGAAGATAAGTCCTATTTAGAAACTGCTTACAACCAAATCCAAGAAAAAGCAGATGTGATGGATACCAAGGTCAGAGAGAAGTTTTACAACTATCCTACACCAAAAGCAATTATTGAAGAGTGGCAAATGATCCAATCCTAAGTTATGCCTGAACCCACCCGCAAACTCGCAGCCATAGTATTTACCGATATAGTCGGTTTTACTAAACTCACAGCAGAAGACCAATCAAAAGCATCCTCTTTATTAAAAACACAACGGGAACTGTTTCAACCTATCGTATCAAAATTTAATGGATCTTGGATAAAAGAAGTCGGTGATGGCTTAATCCTTACTTTTGACACAGTAACTGATGCTGTTAATTGTTGTATCAAGCTACAAGAGACATCTAAACAGATCGATGATCTTGATCTTAGAATAGGCATACACCAGGGTGAAATATTAATAGAAGAGAATGACATCATTGGTGATGATGTGAATATAGCAGCCAGGATTGAGCCATTTGCTGCTCCCGGTGGTATTGCCATTTCTAATAAAGTGAATGATGCCCTGATACGTGAAGCAGATTTCACCACTAAATATCTTGGTAAGCCCAAACTGAAAGGAGTTGGACAGGAAGTAAAGGTATACTGCATTACGTCTCATGATCTTCCGGAAACTGACCTGTCGAAAGTCTCTGCAAAACTTGAGCCGGAAGGGTTTCAGTGGAATGTAATGAATTCCCTGGGCGTTGCCGCTTCTGTGATTGGACTATTCATGCTGATCAATTTTATGTTCCTGCGGATTGGTTTTGCAGATGAAGAAGAAGTACCATCTGTAGCTATTTTGCCCCTTGATAATAAGGGAGCTGATGATGATGAATTCTATGCATATGGAATTTCTTCAGACCTTATTTCCGATGTAGCTTCAGCTGGACTTATCAGGGTTGCAAGCCTGAATAGAATTGAAGAATTAGGCGATATACCAGTCAATGATATGGCTAAACAATTAGACGTAAGATATATTGCTGAAGGTGCGCTTTGGAAAAGAGATAGTATTTTTCAGCTATCCATGGAATTATACGATACTAAATCTGAAAAGGTTGTTTGGTCAGAAAGATGGCAAAAAAGCTGGAGTGATTTTCCCAGTATAGGAGATGTGCTTTCTGAAAATATCCTCAAAATCCTTAAAGTGGAACAGCGGACAGAAGCTCCAAAAATTGCATTAAATCCGGATGCTTATGAATTTTATCTAAAAGCGAAACATAAATATGAAAAGCGTGAATACGCTGAAGAAACGGAGATTGCAAGAGGGCTCTTAAAAAAAGCAATAGAATTGGATGAAAATTTGATAGCTGCACAACATTTACTTGGGTCGACTTACTCTGGCATAGGTGACTGGGATAAGGTTTTTGAGATCTATTCGTCTGCATTAAAACGAGCTGAACAGCTTGGTGATAAGATGTGGATCGGGCGCAGCATTCGTAAAATTGGCAATTCGTTCTATGGAAAGGGGGATCAAGACAAGGCTTTGGAAAATTGGGAAAAGTCCCTTGCAATTGCTGAAGAAATTGGTGATAAGTCAGGGATGAGCGGAAGTCTAAACAATATTGGGATTGTATACCATGGTCAAAAAGACTATGACAAATCTTTAGAATACCACAGCAGGTCGCTTACAATAAACGAGGAGCTTGGTGATAAGTCTAGTATAGCATCGAATCTCGGTAACATTGGGCAAGTACACCACCAACGAGGAGAGACAGAAAAGGCATTTGATTATTTGAAAAGGTCACTTGCCATAAATGAGGAAATTGGTAATAAAACAGCGACTTCAAATATGCTTTTTAAACTCGCATTGATTTATAAAGACAAAGGTAATTATGATAAAGCTTTACATTATACAATAAGGGCATTACAAAACTACGGAGACCTAGGTTACGGGGGAAGAGAATTTTCAGCGATGGAATGGATTGGATGGGCTTACTTTACCATGGGTATATATGATCAATCCATTGATTACTATGAAAAGCGCCTATCTGTGGATAACGAATCAAGCAATAAAGAGTGGATCGCCTTTATTTATTGGAAACTAGGCTTGAGTTATTTTTATGCTGAAAATTATGTTAAAGCTTTAGAAAATTTTGAAATGTCTACCCAGATAGCTTTAGAAGCAACAAATGAAGAAATGTTACATGTGAAAATTTATCTGGCCTTAACTAAAAAACAACTTGGCAAAGAATATGATATTTCGGAGATACTTAGCATAGATAAAATCGAAGAAAAGGTTCGAAATTATTATGTAGATCAATTTGGTCTTTATAAACTTTTAGGTGATAGAGTATACTTAGAAAATGCCTATAATGATATCCAGGGAAAAGCAGATCGTATGGAAGATGAATTCAAACAAAAATACCTAGACTATCAAGTCCAAAAACAAATCA
>CAZYLQ010000138.1:0-4671 GCA_964648395.1 uncultured bacterium
GTACGCCTGTCCTTATCCCCAATACAAAACTGAGGGCTCCCCAGAAAAGCATTGCGCCCATCCCTGTGGCGGCTAACGCTTCAGCGCCGAGCCGCCCAACCATGGCCACATCTACCATACTCATAAGAACTCGGCTCAAATTGCTTACAATAACGGGTAGCGCTAAATTGAAAACTTCTTTGGAAATTTGTTTATCCTGAGGAAAAACGAACCGAAACACGATTATATTTCTTTAATAAAAATATTTTTTTCTAATAGAAATTCTCGCGTTTTACTACAAACTGGGGCTGATGTTAAAACTGTAATTATCATGTTGGGATTAATTTGATGGATAGCGTGTGCCTGTTTTAATATTCGTTTACCGTCTTTCATAATAATGCGACTCTTGCGATCTATGATGATGGAAATATTGTTTTTTCCAATTTGTCGTAAAATAGTTCGCGATGAAAGGTTGTATCTTTTGGGGTCGATATTTTTCATATTCTATTAAAAATAAGCATAGAAATTAAACTCGAAGCAACGTGTGATTTATAATGAAAATTCATACTTCTAAAGATGTTCAACTGGCCCTAGAAACTGGACAACCTATTTTGGCTTTAGAGTCAACTATTATCGCTCATGGTATGCCCTTCCCTGATAATCTGAAATTTGCACAACAGGGGGAGTCGTTATGCAGAGACCAAAGGGTTACCCCGGCAATGATTGCTATTATTAATGGAGAGATTCACGTAGGGTTGGAAAAAGATCTACTGATATTTATTGCCGAAGATGCTGGTGTAAGAAAAACGTCCCGTAGGGAGTTGGGTATAGCAATTTCGGAGAAATGGCATGGCGCGACCACTGTTTCTTCAACGATGCACATTGCCCACCAATTGGGAATATCTGTTTTTGCTACCGGTGGTATTGGCGGTGTGCATCGCGGTGCAGAATATTCCTTTGATGTATCTCAGGATTTATCAGCCTTGGCAGAAATCCCCATGGTTGTTATTTCTGCCGGCGCGAAAGCCGTATTGGACTTACCTAAAACATTAGAAATGATGGAAACGCTTGGTATTACCGTTATTGGATATAAAACAAATGAGTTTCCCGCTTTCTATTCCCAATCGTCGGGATGTTTTGGTATTCATCCGATTTCTTCTTCTGGTGGCGTTGCCGCTCTCTTTAAAGAAAATGTTTCCGCTGGATTATCATCTTCTGTTTTGGTGGCAAATCCCGTTCCGCTAAAAGATGAAATCCCAGCCCAAGAAATTGAGTCCATTATTTATGCTTCTTGTAAAACAGCGGCAACACAAAATATTACAGGAAAAGATTTAACGCCTTTTTTACTCGGCGACATCTTAGATAAAACATCCGGGAGAAGCCTAGAAACAAATCAAGCCCTAGCGATTAATAATATTAAACTAGGAATAGATATTGCAAAAAAACTGGACAAATCTCGGGAAGTGCTTGCATAAGCACCTAAAATAATCGGTTTGACAAAAACACTGTTTTTAATATAAATATAAAAAATATTTCTGTTTTTAAATTACATCATTTTATTGAAAGGTCCCGTTTCTTGTGCTTTTGTTTATCTAGTTTTGATAAAATAGAGCCTTAATTTATTTCCCCATGAAAATCATTATTACATTCCTTTTACTTGTGCTCTCTCTGCGTGGACAGTGAGCATTGTGAAGTAATCCATCATTGCCGGTCGGCAATTCTGATAGAGGGGTGGGTCTTTGGGCTGGACAAGTCATGTTTGGCCTTGATAATTCAAACCAATACATAGATTGGTGGCACGAGGCTATCCCCGGATCTGGTGAGGGGTTTGACCACGAAGGTACATTAACATCTGTTATTATTAACCCGTCTTTAACTATCGGTCTGTCTAATTTTTGGAATATAACCATTAACAAAACCATCGGTCGGCGAACCATGACATGGGATGGGGATACAACAACGATCCATCACCGAGATGAGGGCACAGAAAGTGATTTTATCAATGCGATCGGGGGATATCTTGGCGATACAAAGCTTATGCTTCGTTACCTTGTTTTCAACGATGGCCAAGGACCGGGGAGGCGTTTATTTTTTGGTGGTGGATTTATTTTACCATCTAAAAACACATTGTCGTCTGACCCGTTTTTTCTGAGTGGTGATGAAAAAACTGATCATCGTCATTTTGCCTTAAGCGAGGGGATTTATAAGGGCTGTTTCGAAATTCAATTATTTAAGAAGAAAATGACAAACCCCGTTTTCATGGGTGGAACGATTTATGTTGAAAAGGCTCTGACTGAAAATGATTATGGATTTAAAGCATCTGATATATATGATCTTTCTCTCACTGCGTTTTCTAAGAAAATTTCCGCAATAAACGGGTCCTTAGGCGCCAACATTATTACGCGGCATACAACAAGGGCTTATTGGAACGAATTTGAAGCGCCCAATTCTCGAGCAACGGTGGTAACGGTTGGATTTGGCGGATTGTGGAATTTGACTGTGGGTGGTGTCAGTTTAAATATCCAGAAACCCTTTTTTATTAAAGGTGCTTTTTCGGGAATTGAAGGAGAACTGGGACAACGAGTAGGCGTATGGCAGGTGGGTCTGAGTTATAGACGCTTGTTGGATTTTGTGATTCCTTGGTTCGACCCCCTTAAGGAATTTTAAATTGCGGTTCTCGCCCCAAATAAAGCCGTTCCTAGTCGTACCATAGTTGATCCTTCTTCCGCTGCAATTTCATAATCTCCGCTCATTCCCATAGATAGTTCGTTTAGCCCGGGTTGGTTCATTGTATCTTTCAATTCCCGTAATTGAATAAAAGAATTCCGAATCTTTTCTTTGTCTGTGGTTAAAGGGCCCACTGTCATAAGTCCTTCTATGTTAATATTGGGAATATTAAAGCATTCACGAATTTCATTCAATTGATCTGGTAGGAATCCGTGTTTTTGTGTTTCACCGCTGGTGTTAATCTCTAAAAGAACATGAATTGTTCTTTCTTGGTGCGATGCAGTATTCGAAATTCTTTTTATGAGTTTAACCGAATCTACCGAATCAATTGTGTCAAATAATTCCAAACATTTGTTCACCTTGTTGGATTGGAGATGGCCAATGAAGTGCTTAGAAAGGTACGGCATTGAATTAAATGATGTAAACTTTTTGGAAGCTTCCTGTACGCGGTTCTCACCTATGGTTGTTATGCCTGCGTCATAGCATTCTTCGATCAGAGAAAAGGGGTGCGTTTTGGTAACTGCCATAAGCTGAACGGGGTGACTAAAGCCACCCCGTTTTTGTGCTGATTCAATCTTTAATCGAATCGATTTTATCGTGTCTTTCAGGCTCATTCTTCCCCGTTTTGGGGTGCAGTGTCATCTATAGAAATTTGGTTATCTTCTACTTTTTCTTTGCTGGTTGCTGCATCTTCGCTGATAACACGCGTAATTGATGATATACTAGCGCCATCATCCAGCTTTACCAACTTCACGCCCTGGGTCACACGACCGATGGTTCGGATCGCCGCCACGGGTTGACGCATCAAAACACCGGAGTCTGTAATAACAATTAAGTCATCCGAGTCCACCACCTCCATGATATTTACCATTTTCCCAGTCTTGTCTGTACAGCGCATGGTCATGACTCCTTTACCGCCCCTAGTTTGGGTGCGATACTGAATCACGTCGGTTCGCTTTCCCATCCCTTTTTCGGTAGCAACCAGGATAGTTCCTTCCCGGCGTACCACAAGCATTCCAATAACATAATCTTCTTTAGAACTCAGGGTGATGCCTTTTACGCCCATTGTTTTTCGCCCACTTGCTCGGATATTATTTTCAGAAAATCGGATCGACTTTCCTTCATAGGTTCCCAGAAGAATATCGTGTTCACCATTAGTAATTCTCGCTTCAATGAGTTTGTCGCCATCTCGAATTTCAATGGCATAAATACCGCCTTTCCTCGGCTTGCCGTAAGCTGACAAAACAGTCTTTTTCACAATTCCATTTCGCGTAGCCATGGCAATATAGTGTTCGTCATCAAACTCCTTCACGCTCACAAATGTTTCCACTTTCTCACCTGGCGCACAGCCAATCAAATTCACAATGGCGCGGCCGCGTGTAGCCCGTCCACCCTGGGGTATATCATAAACTTTTAGCCAATAACACTTTCCCTGGTCCGTAAAAAAGAGCATGTAATTGTGAGTGTTGGCAATAAAAAGGTGTTCAACAAAGTCTTCATCTTTGCTCATTGCCCCCTGAACCCCTCGACCACCTCTTCGTTGTGTCCGGTACGTGTTTAGTGCGGTCCGCTTGATATAGCCCTGATGAGTAACGGTCAACACAACCTCCTCTTCAGCAATCATGTCTTCCATGGTAAAGTTGGAATCCACTGGAATAATTTCTGTTCGTCGTTCGTCGCCATATTGCTCTTGAACTTCCAACAGCTCTGTTTTAATTATTTCCATCCGCTGGCTGCGGCTTTCTAAAATACCCCTTAAATGGGCAATGACTTTTATAACTTCGCGATATTCGGCAACAACCTTATCCACCTCTAGGCCTGTTAGTTTTTGCAATCGCATATCTAAAATAGCTTGGGATTGTATTTCAGAAAGATTAAACCCGTTCATAAGTCCTTCTTTCGCCTGGGTTGGGTCTTTACTGCCGCGAATTATTTTAATTATTTCATCAATGTTATCTAGCGCAA
>CAZYLQ010000139.1:0-4666 GCA_964648395.1 uncultured bacterium
TAAATCCAGCAGCGATTGATGTAAATAGTGGTGTTGAATTATCACCTGGAAAGAAAGACCACCAAAAAATTAATTTACTTTTTGAAAATCTAAAAAACACAAACATGTCAGGGTTCCATTTTGGATAAGCAATTTAAAGATTACAATTTACCCGATGAACGGGGACACTTTGAAAAGTTCGGGGGCAAGTTTGTACCGGAAACACTCATCCCTGCTTTGGAAGAACTTGAGAATTATTACAAAATCGCAAAACAGGATGAATTATTTCAAGATGAATTAAATGGCCTACTGAATAATTATTCCGGACGTGAAACACCACTTTATTTTGCTACACAACTATCAGAAGAATTGGGATACAACGTGTGGCTCAAGCGGGAAGATTTGAACCATACCGGTGCTCATAAAATTAACAATGCACTTGGTCAAATTTTGTTAGCGAGACGTATGGGGAAAAAGCGAATAATTGCGGAAACTGGCGCAGGTCAGCATGGCGTTGCCACAGCAACTGTCGCCGCATTGTTTGGATTAGAGTGTATTGTTTATATGGGAGAAGAAGATATTCGTCGGCAAAAACTCAATGTATTTCGTATGAATTTATTGGGCGCTGAAGTTCGTCCCGTTTCGTCTGGAAGCATGACATTGAAAGATGCCACCAACGAGGCAATTCGAGATTGGGTTACGAATGTTGAATCCACATATTATTTAATCGGCTCAACAGTAGGCCCCCATCCTTATCCCATGCTGGTGCGGGATTTTCAATCCATTATTGGTAAGGAAGCAAAAGTACAATTTGTGAAACAATCAGGAAAAGAATTACCAAACCGGCTGGTGGCTTGCATCGGCGGTGGCTCAAACGCCATGGGCTTATTTTATCCCTTTATCAAAGATGATATAAAAATTATAGGAGTAGAAGCTGCTGGAAAAGGATTGGAAAGTGGCGAGCATGCAGCCACTTTATCAAAAGGAGATTTTGGTGTACTGCATGGAGCTGCCAGCACTTTACTCCAGAATGATGATGGGCAAGTAACGCTACCCCATTCCATTTCTGCTGGCCTAGATTATCCTGGAATTGGACCAGAGCACAGTTATCTCAATGAATCCGGGCGGGTGCAGTATTTTTCTGCAACGGATACAGAAGCATTGGATTCCTTTCAATGGCTTTCTGAGAAAGAAGGTATTTTACCTGCATTAGAATCAGCTCATGCATTAGCGTATTTACGTCAAGATAATAATGGCATTGAACCCGGAGAACACATTATTCTTTGTTTATCAGGACGCGGTGATAAAGACGTTCATACAGTAGCAGATGCCTTGGGGATCAAGTTATGAACCGCATCCAAAAACTATTCAACGAACCAAAAGAAAAGCTCATTCCATTTCTTACTGCCGGTTACCCAGAATTAGGTTCAACAATAGATTTAGTTTGTGCGGCGGCTGATAGCGGGGCAGATATGATTGAAATTGGTATTCCTTTTTCGGATCCACAAGCGGATGGCCCCATTATTCAAGCATCTAGCCATCAAGCATTGGATAACGGGATGACACTGAACATAATATTTGAGCAAGTAACTGAAATTCGCAAGAGAACAGATGTGCCCATTGCACTTATGGGTTATTATAATCCAATTTTAAAAATGGGGCATGAAACATTTCTGGATTATTGTATATCATCAGGTGTTGACGGGCTCATTTTACCAGATTTACCCTTAGAAGAAGCGGAGCCCCTTTGTGAATTGGCAAAGTCTAAGGGTGTTTCTCCCATTCTATTGGTGGCACCCAATACGCCAAATGAACGCATCCGAAAAATATCAGAATTGGCAGGTGATCTCATTTATGCCGTGAGTATTTTGGGAATCACCGGAAATGATTTGGCATCAAAGGGGGCATTGCAAGAATATTTGAATCGTGTTCGAGAAAATAGTGTTACTCCATTTGTGGTGGGTTTCGGAATCAGCACCCGAGATGATGTGGTTTGGTTTAATGAGCATTCAGATGGTGCGGTGGTGGGATCTGCCATTATTAAGAATATGAATGGAAGTTCAAATTTAATAGAAACAACAAAAAGTTTAATTCAAGGTTTAAAAGGAAAAATATCATGACAATAGGAATCCAAGGAGGAAAAGGCAGTTTTTCAGAACAGGCGGCTCACAATTTTGTCAATAATCACGGACTCGAAGGTGCAGAAATTGTTTACCAAATTTCATCAGAACACGTATTGGCTGGTGTTGAAAATGGCGAAACAAATTATGGTATTTTTGCCATGGAGAATGCACAAGGTGGTGTCGTAATTGAAAGTGTTGAAGCCCTGGCAAAATATAGATGCAACATTATTGAAATGTTTCATATTCCTATTAACCAAAACTTGTTAGGACTCGCCGGAATGCATGTAGGAGATGTGACAGAAATTCATTCTCACCAGCAAGCGCTGCGGCAATGTAAGGATTATTTGAGTGAGCATTTCTGGACTCGACCATTAATTGAAGATGATGACACAGCAGAAGCCGCACGGAGACTTTCCGAAGGAAAGCTCCCGCCTACGGCTGGAGTAATCGCCAACAAGGCTTGTGCAGATTTGTACAATTTGGATATTCTTCAGGAAAGCATCCATGATCTAAAACATAATCTGACCCTGTTCCTCGGGGTAAATAGACTGGGAGATTCATGAATAGTATTGGTATTATCGGGTTTGGCAGATTTGGAAAAGTATTGGCCAATATTTTACAAAAAGGATTCGCCATCAAAGCCTACGATCCAAAACCCATTGGGGAATTCCCCGGTGTGGAATTCACGGGTCTGGAATCTTTATTGAAGGAAAAGGTAATTTTTGTTGCTGTGCCGATTCGCCACTTTGAATCTCTGGTCAAAGAAATTTCTCCACATCTTTCAGAAGGAACAACCATAATTGATGTGTGCTCTGTTAAAACGCATCCCGCTAAAATCATGGAAAATAATCTTTCTGAAAATATTGGCATCATTGCAACACACCCCATGTTTGGACCGGATTCATTCATCTCCAATAATCGTCTAAAAATGATGATGAATAACACGAGAGATGTACACGATCAATTTAATTTCTGGCGCCAATTCTTTACGGATCAGGGCATCCATGTGATGGAAATGTCTCCAGATCAGCATGATCGCATGGTAGCTCAAACCCAAGGTGTGACTCATTTTCTAGGACGAATGCTGAAGGAATATGGCATCCGGAAAACAACCATAGATACTCAGGGATTTCGTGATCTTTTGGATTTAGTAGATCAAACCTGTAACGATACTTGGGAGCTTTATACAGACCTACAACTTTATAACCCTTATACAGATGATATGATAGATAAACTTAAACTAGCGACGGCATCTTTGGATAATCACCTAAAGGAATTACAAAATGTGGCAGACTGACAGCTGGCGGAATTTTACCGCCAAACATATTCCGGATTACCCCGATCAAAACCATTTATCTGAAGTTGAAAAAACTCTTGGGAATTTTCCACCACTCGTATTTGCGGGAGAAGTTCGATCTCTAAAACGATCACTTGCTGATGTGGCTGAAGGGAATGGCTTTCTGCTCCAAGGTGGTGATTGTGCTGAAAGTTTTTCTGAATTTCATGCGGATAATATTCGCGATACTTTTCGGGTTATTCTTCAGATGGCGGTTATTCTTACATCCGGGGCAAATTTGCCGGTGGTCAAACTCGGTCGCATGGCAGGTCAATTTGCCAAACCTCGATCCAGTCCCACTGAAATAAACGATGGTATTGAACTACCGAGTTATGCAGGCGATATTATTAATGATATTAGTTTTAAACCTGAAAATCGCCAACCCGACCCAGAGCGAATGTTGAAAGCATATTCTCAAGCGGCATCCACCTTGAACTTGCTTCGAGCTTTTGCTGATGGCGGTTATGCAGATCTGCGTCATGTGAATTCCTGGAATATGGGGTTTGTAAAAAGCGGTCCCCAAGGTGAACGGTATCGCCATTTAGCTCACCAGATTCAAGAAAGCTTGAATTTTATGGATGCATTAGGAATTAATTCCAATAATACACCTCAACTTCGCCAAGTACATTATTACACGAGTCATGAAGCACTTCTACTGCCCTACGAAGAAGCATTAACACGAATCGATTCAACATCAGGTGATGTTTACAACACGTCTGCCCATTTCGTCTGGATCGGAGATCGAACACGATTCAAAGATAGCGCTCATGTGGAATTTTGTCGCGGGATAAAAAACCCCATTGGTATCAAATGTGGTCCATCCTTGGACCCGAACGAATTGATCGAACTGCTGGATATATTAAATCCCAGTGATGAAGCAGGAAGGATTACGCTCATTACAAGATTTGGTCATGATAAAGTGGAGACTTATTTACCAATACTGATTCAAAAAATTCAGACTGAAAACCGGACAGTTGTTTGGTCCTGCGATCCCATGCATGGAAATACAATTAAAAGCAGTAATAGTATCAAGACTCGACCGTTCGATCAAATTATAGATGAATTAAAACAAAATATTCATATTCATAAATCAGAAGGATCTCGTATAGGCGGAATCCATTTAGAAATGACTGGCCAAAATGTGACCGAATGTACAGGAGGCCTAGATGAGATTTCGGAAGCGGATTTGACGGATCGATATCGCACCCATTGTGATCCACGCCTGAAT
>CAZYLQ010000140.1:0-4590 GCA_964648395.1 uncultured bacterium
CGTCATCGGAAAATCGTCAAGCAGGCCAAAGGCTACTATGGTGCCCGGAGCCGCAATTTCAAATCTGCAAAAGATGCAGTGGTCAGAGCAGGGCTATATGCCTATCGCGATAGACGTCAGCGTAAACGTATGTTTCGCAGACTGTGGATCACCCGTATCAATGCAGCTTGCAGGCTCAATGGGACAACATATTCAGCATTTATAAATGGTCTGAAGACCAAAGGTATTGACTTGGATCGGAAAATTCTGGCCGATATGGCGGTGAATGATCCGCAAGCCTTTACCGATTTGACAGCGTCAGTCTAACTGAAATGTCAATGTTGGAACAACTCGAGTCGGTCAGGAAAGAGTTCCTGGCCGATCTCGAATCCTTCCCAGAAAATCCAAAGGACATAGATGAACTCCGTTCTAAATATTTAGGACGCAAAGGTCAAGTTGCGGCATTATTCGCTCTTATGGGGAAAGCTACACCGGAAGAACGTCCGACACTGGGTAAAGATCTCAATATTTTAAAACAAAATCTCACAGATAAATTTGATGAGAAAGTAGCATCCATAGCTGCTTCTCAGAAAACTGCTGAAGATGAGTCCATTGATCTTTCTCTGCCAGGCAAAACACCAAGAATAGGTTCTATCCATATACTGGAGCAAACACTCTCAGAGATTAAAGATATATTCAAATCAATTGGCTTCCACGTAGCCTACGGGCCAGAAGTGGAAGACGAATTTCATAATTTTACTGCTCTGAATATTCCAGAGCATCACCCTGCAAGAGATATGCAGGATACATTTTTTATTGACCCAACTACTGTTTTAAGAACACATACATCCAATGGACAAATCCATTTGATGGAAAATGAAGATCCACCCATTCGATACATCGTACCGGGGCGTGTTTATCGAAATGAAGCTATCGGATACAAGAGCTATTGCCTATTTCATCAGGTAGAAGGAATCTATATCAATGAGAATGTTTCATTTGGACAATTGAAAGGGTGTCTTGAATTTTTTGTTCGACAGATGTTTGGATCCAATAAAATAATGAGATTCCGCCCGTCTTATTTTCCTTTTACTGAACCCAGCGCCGAAGTGGACATATGGGATGACGAAAGACAAGAGTGGATGGAAATTCTAGGGTGTGGCATGGTGGATCCTGCTGTTTTAGATAATGTTGGTTATGATAGTAAAAAATGGCATGGATATGCATTTGGTATGGGCGTGGAACGGATTGCCATGCTGAAATACAAAATTAATGATATACGCTTATTTTATAATGGTGATGTTCGCTTTCTGGAGCAATTCTCATGATTGTTTCCA
This sequence comes from uncultured bacterium, assembly GCA_964648395.1. Taxonomy (GTDB): domain Bacteria; phylum Fidelibacterota; class Marinisomatia; order Marinisomatales; family UBA1611. The sequence goes on from CAZYLQ010000140.1 coordinate 1,317, forward strand.
TTGATTGGTTAAAACAATTTGTTGACGTTACGGAAACATCGGATGAGTTAGCTGAGTTACTATCAAAAACGGGTCTAGAAGCTGAAGTTGTAGGTGTCCCTAGCGATCTCCCGGGAGTTATTATTGCGCATGTTGACACAGCCGAAGAACACCCCGATGCTGATAAACTAAAACTTTGTACCGTCAATGACGGCAAAGAAATCCATCAGGTTGTTTGCGGAGCTCCAAATGTAGAAGCTGGACAAAATATTGCTTTTGCAACTATTGGCGCAATTTTACCAGGAAATTTTAAAATCAAGAAAGTTAAGATTAGAGGACAGGAGTCATCAGGGATGATCTGTTCTGAAAGAGAATTGCAGATTACCGATGAGCATGAAGGCATTATGGTTTTACCGGATGATCTGAATCCAGGAGATGATTTCATGACAGCCTATGGACATAAGTATTTATCCCTAGAATTAGATATTACTCCGAACCGACCGGACGCATTTTCTCATCAAGGCGTGGCACGAGATATTGCTGCTGCAACAAATCGCGAATTCAAACCACTTACTATTGAATCAGCCCAAACTAAAGGTAGCGAATCTTTATCCATTTCCATGGAAAATCCAGATGATTGCCCACGATATATAGGGGGAATTGTTAAAAATGTAAAGGCGGGCTCAAGTCCAGGATGGATGGTTGAAAAACTCAAGGCGGCTGGACAAAGAAGTATTAATAATTTAGTGGATATCTCCAATTATGTTTTACTTGAAATGGGACACCCAACCCACATTTTTGACTATGATAAACTGAATCAAAAAGAGATTTTAGTACGTCGTGCAAAAAAGGGTGAAAAACTCACAACTTTAGATGAAGCAGAACATGAATTAAGTGAAACAAATTTACTTATTACCGACGGAAAAACAGCAGTTGCCCTGGCGGGCGTTATGGGTGGACTCTCTACAGCTGTTACAGATGAAACAACTACTGTCTTAGTTGAAAGTGCTTATTTTGATCCTGTGACTACCAGAAAGAATGCAAAAAACCTGCAAATGAGCACCGATGCATCAAAACGATTTGAGCGTGGCGCAGATCCTGATGGTGCAGTAAATGGATTCTGCCGTGTAGTTTCTCTATTACAGGAATTAGCTGGTGGAGAATTGGTCTCTGATATGGTGGACGAATACCCTAAAATAATCACTGCAACCGAAATCAGTTTGAGAAGATCTGAGTTAGATCTGATCATGGGCATTGTAGTCGATACTGCGGATATTAATCGTATTTTGGATGCACTTGGTTTTGACTATACACATACAGGGGATAATTGGACATGCACACCGCCATCTTATCGACCAGATGTAGAAAGAGAAATTGATATCATTGAAGAGATAGCCCGTATGATAGGTTTTGATGCCATTCCTGCTGATGAAAATATTTATGGTGAGTATCGTTACGACCAGCCTGATCCGGAAGCTAAAATTGAACCAATTCGATCTACCCTGGCCGGTTTTGGTTTTCACCAGATTTATTCTAACTCTTTACAGAATGAAGCGGTATCGGGATTATCCGGAAAAACATCGGTAAAAATGATAAACCCATTGAACAGGGAAATGGCTTATCTCCGGACAACTTTATTACCTGGACTCATGAAAGCGGCTGACTTTAATATAAAAAATGGATCACCCAGTATCAGGCTTTTTGAATGTGCCAATGTACATGAACAAACATCAGATGGGATTGAAGGAATACATGAATATCGGCATTTAGCTGGTATTATTTTAGGGGAAGAAGAACCAGCATCTATTCATAACGATGCATCCGAAGAAGATCTATTTACGTTGAAAGGTTATATATCCGGTTTATTTAGCGGAAAATATCGGATGCGGGTTGAACTGAAAAGAGAAGATCATCCTGGATTTGATTATGCCCAAACAATATTAATTAACCGACAAAATGTTGGCGCTATGGGCAGATTGTCGTCTTACTGGATTCAAAAAATGGATTTGGATATAGACAATGTTTGTGGATTTGAGATAAACCTTGAACCCATCTTGAAAATGATAGGTGGCAAAAAGCAATTTAAGCCCATTGCTACATTTCCAAAAATTCAACGGGATGTCAATCTGGTCATGAATCAAACTCAAATAGTGGGTCCAATAACAGACATGATGTTGAAAAATGGAAAAAATCTCATCATCAGTGCAAATCCTATAAATATCTTTAATGATGAAGTTGCATTGGGAAAGGGAATGAAAAGTGTCACCTTTTCCATTGAATTCCAGCACCAGTCTAAAACACTTGAAGATAAAGATGTAACTCCCGTTATTAACGAAATTATCCGTGTTGCTGAAGATGAGTTTCTTGCTAAATTAAGGACATGAAAGATATAGAGTTACTGAACAAACTTGAAATAAAGGTTCGGGATTTGGTCTCATCCTTAAAAAAAGAAAGAGAAAAAAATGCCGATTCTGAGAAAGCAGTCCATGAATCTATGAAACTATCACAGATCGAAGAAAAAGTAAGAAATCTGATCAATTTGGTCGATCAGTTGGAGCAAAAATAATATGAGCGATGAAAGTAACCAGGTTTCAATATCCATTTTTGGACAAGAATATTCCGTAAAAGCACCTGCAGATCCAGAATATATTAAAAAGATCGGCGAATACTTAGATAGTAAAATGAGAGAAGTTCAGGCCGGATTTACAACAACTCAATCTTCTACACGTATAGCTATTTTGGCGGCCATGAATATCACAGACGAATTGTTTAATTCACGACAATCAAGCGGTACGGAAGACTCAGAAGTTGAAGAAAAGATTTCCACATTGATCGAACTCATCGAAGAAACTATTTAAACTTTAATCCTACCTATGTCCGAACCATTAATACTTTCCGGTAAGGATGTTAGTCAATCTGTTTATCAATCCCTTTTAAACAGAATTTCAAATTTAAAAGATCAAAATATCACTCCTGGCCTTGCAGTGGTTATGGTGGGTGAAGATCCTGCATCCCAAGTGTATGTTCGATCGAAAACAAAAAAGTTCAAACAATTAAACCTAAACACTGAATCATTCAAGCTTCCCGACTCAACGTCAGAAGAAGAATTATTGAATCTTATAGATGATTTAAATAAGAATGATCAATACCATGGTATTTTGGTACAATTACCGTTACCCATACAAATTAATTCACAACGTATTTTAGAAACCATTGATCCAAAAAAAGATGTAGATGGGTTTCATCCTGAAAATGCAGGACTTCTTTCCATAGGCAGGCCAAGGTTCGTTCCCTG
>CAZYLQ010000141.1:0-4589 GCA_964648395.1 uncultured bacterium
CTTTCCAATCCGATCCTTCAAAGTGTCCTGATTATTTGGGGATCTGTGATTGCTGCAAAAATAACAGATGTAATTTTTACACGAATCTTTAAACGAGTCGTCGATAAAACCCAAACAAGCTTGGATGACCAAATCCTCCAGTTATTGCATCGCCCCATTTTTTATACCATTCTTTTTATTGGATTTTCAGTTGCAGTCAAAACAGCAGGACTCCCGGAATATTTAGATTTTGCTTTAGTAGGCATTTTTAAAACAATCATCATTTTAATTTGGTTGATAATTGCAATGAAAGTGTTAGTGGTCTCTATGGATTGGGCATCTCAGAAAACAACTAATCCGCTCCTGCAGCAAAAAACACTACCACTTTTTAATAATTTAGGCAAGATTGGTATTGGCCTGTTTGGCATTTATTTCATTTTCTTAAGTTGGAACATTAATATTAATGGTATACTGGCTTCGGCGGGTGTTTTGGGTGTTGTTTTGGGCTTGGCTGCGAAAGATACGGTTGCCAATTTTTTCGCGGGCATTTTTCTTATGGCTGATTCACCCTTCAAGGAAGGGGACTATATTTTATTGGACACGGGCGAACGAGGTTATGTAAAACAAATGGGACTGCGATCCACTCGCTTTATGACCCGTGATGATATTGAGATTACCATACCTAATTCTGTTATTGCCGCTTCTAAAATTGTGAACGAGAGCGGTGGTCCCGGTGAAACCGAACGGGTACGAATTACCATCCATGTGGCTTATGGTTCAGACTTAGATCAAGTTAAAAATGTTTTGGTTTCCATTGCGCTGGCAAATGAAAATGTTTTAAAAACACCGGAACCTCGTGTAAGATTTCGTGAATTTGGTGATCATGGGCTGAAGCTTCAACTCCTGTTCTGGATTCATAAACCTGAGATTCGTGGCCGGACGGTGGATGCTGTGAATACAGAAATATATAAACAATTCTCACAGAATAATATTCACATTCCGTATCCAACCATGAAGGTCTTGTTTCCGCCGGAAGGTAATGATTCTTGATACTTAAACTTATTGTTCTTGCCCTTTATTTTGCTGTTCTTTTGGGCATCGGCTTTTTCGCATCTAAGCGGATTACCAATATTTCAGATTATTACGTAGGCGGTAAAAAATTGGGTTATTGGATTGCCGCCCTGTCAGCTAGATCCACAGGAGAATCGGGCTGGCTCCTGATTGGCGTTACGGGAATGGGTGCCATGATGGGCGTAAGCGCTCTATGGATCGTTGTGGGGGAAGTCATCGGCGTGTGGCTTTCCTGGCAATATATGGCCAAGAAATTCAAGCGTATGACCAATGAATACGGTTCCATTACAATCCCTGATTTTTTGGTGAGTCATTTTCAATCCACCACCCACACTATTCGGATTATCGCTGCTACAGCACTCTCCCTTTTTGTGGTGATCTATGTAAGTGCTCAAATTGATATTACGGGAAAAACTTTTGAATCTTTTCTTGGGCTTGATTATTACACCGGAATTGCTATTGGTTTTGGAATTGTTGTCATGTATATCTTTTCCGGTGGATTTCTTGCAGTAGCTTGGTCTGATTTTTTCCAGGGCTCCCTTATGTTTGTGGGGCTTTTGCTTCTGCCGGTTGTTGCTTATTTTAGTTTGTCGGTAGATGTATCTATTGTAGAAGGTTTGAGGTCCATTGATCCGTGGTTGCTAGATATATGGGGTCCCGGGGGATTAACACTTATGAATTTTGTTGCAGTGTTAGGTCTTCTATCTATCGGGATCGGGTTCATGGGGTCGCCCCAGGTATATGTACGATTTATTGCTATCAAAAATGAAGCAGAGATTGAGAAAGGGAAGTGGGTAGCTCTTTTTTATACTTTACTGACAGATACGTCTGCGGTTGCCATTGGAATTCTGGGACGATATATGTTTACAGAAGCGGGGGATATTCCGGAAATAATTTTAGGGAATGCTGCAGAAGATGTTCTTGCACTGGTGTTGGGACAAGTAATGCCTACCCTGATTATAGGTATTTACATTGCAGCAGTTTTATCGGCCGTCATGTCCACGGTTGATTCACTTTTGGTTGTGGCTTCCAGCGCCGTCACTCGTGATTTTTATCAGCAGATCCTCCATCCGGAGATAGATGAAAAAAAGCTTATGGGTTTATCCAAGAAAGTTACCCTGACCCTTGCAATTCTGGCTTTAGGTGTAGCTTTAGTCGTATCAGCCCTTTCCCCAACCCGTACCGTTTTTTGGTTTGTGATCTTTGGTTGGTCCGGGATTGCCGCCACATTTTGTCCTGTGATTATTTTATCTATTTTCTGGAAAGAGTATACTGAAAAAGGGGCTATCGCTACTATGGTTACAGGATTCTTGTGTATTCCATTTTTCAAATTTGTGGTGCCCAATATTTCAACACTTGAACTCTATATAAATAAATTAGATGTGATGTTACCATCAGTTTTATTGGCTATGTTTTCCGGATGGGCTACAAGTATATTCTTAAAAGATTAACTTTTTATATTGCTTACGGAATTTCGGGTAGCATGATGATTCCATCCCCGTAAGACCAGTTGAACATTGGTATGTTGATTGTCATCAATAACCTTATCTTTTCCTGAATAGAGTTGGATCAAGATCGTTTTTCGCGGATTATCAGATAAATTTGGCATGGAGCCGTGAATTGTGCAGCAATGGAAAAAAAGAATATCCCCCCGTTTCGCTTCTACAGGTTCTGCAGAATCTAAAGTGTAATTATCGTGAATTTCTGGCACTTGAGAATGCCCATCAGAATTTTTTATTTTTCCCATTTTATGTGATTCTGGAATAACCCGGAAGCACCCCATTTTTTCTGTGGAATCAGACAGATGGATTACCGCTGCGATCATGGAATTCTTTTTAGTAGGGAAATACGACCAATCCTGATGGAGAGGAAATGATGACCCCCTTTTTTTTGGCTTCAAAAAAAGTTTTGTATGGTGAAGAATAATATCCGGGCCAATCAGTGATTCAGAAAGATTCAAAAGTTTTTTATGTTGTACCATTTCCAGCATAATAGAAGAATAGCTTTGGACATTATGGGTATGGGTCACTTCTGAATCAGAATTGTCGACTTGTTGTGCTAATTCACTCCCCCAACGGGCATTAATGTGTTCCCCGCTGAATTGTAATTGAGAAACGATACGATCAAATTCTGTTTCAAAGGTGGCAATCTCATCTTTGGAAAAAACGTTTTTTTGCAGGGCAAAACCCTTGGTATTGAATTGGAAAGAGAAAGACAATTAATTGGTTCGGTAAAGATTTTTCACCCAATCGGAATCCTCATTTGAAAGCAAGTCCCCTAATATTGCCGCAGCTTCCACCTGGTCAACATTCCGTTGACCCAAAAGAGCACAACCCGTGGGTGAATCTGAAAACAGCGCATTCACCACACCATGCATCACAGGGTTGAGATGATCCGAAAAGCGTTCATCCAGTTTAGCTTTGTTGTCCAGCATTTTTTGGAGGAATTCCATATCGCTAAAAGCCTTTTCCCGGCTGCGAAAATCTCCATCTTCAAATTGGGCAGGTTCTGTGTATTTCCCTAAAAGCAGTCCGTGTTTGATAGGAGAAAAAAAGCAGAGACCAAGATTGTGATCATCTATATATTGTTTTAATCCACTGGATTTGTAAGTGTCATCCATCACATTTCTTAGAGGCTGAACGACATCAGGATCACACCTTTCAATGAATTGCATAATTTTATTAGAGTTCCAATCTGATAATCCAATAAACCTCGTTTTGCCTTCTTCCTTAAACTTTCGTATGACTTCAATCGCTTCATCAAAATATTCGTTGCTGTCTCCGAAATTGCAGTGGTGGAGATATATGAGATCTACACAATCTGTTTTCAGATTTTTCAAAGATCGTTCCATGTTTTGTCGCATGACATCAATATCATACCAGCGTTTTTTAGATCCTCTATCCCAACCGACTTTTGTAGCAAGAAAAATATTGTTACGCGGAATAGATTTCCACATGGACCCGATCACTTGTTCGGATCGGCCATTTCCATACACGTCGGCTGTATCCCAGTGATTGATGCCTAGTTCCCAGGCGCGCTTTAGGGCAGATGTTGAATCGTTATCTGATTGTCTTGCCCAGCCCACAGGTAATTCCCCGCTTTTGTTGGCCCCTCCGTAAGACCAAGTTCCAAGACTAATTGCAGATACTTCAGCGCAGGTACGGCCTAAAGTAATATTTCGCATAAAATTTCCTCTAGAATGAATCTGAAAGTTAGGGTAAAGATTGTAAAATAGATGCCGCTAATGCATAATCAAAAGTTAAAGATCATTGATATTGGCCATTCAAATTATAGTATTGAGAGTGCCATTTCACTGTTAGAAACCACGGTTAGCCAATCTGTTTTTGAAGGCAGAATCCGAGCTATAAAGATAATTACGGGGCATGGCTCGGGAAAATTGCGGGATGCGGCTAGAGAATGGTGCAGGGAGCAAGAAGGGCGATTCCAGGCGGTGATCCATGGTGAAGACTACAACATGTTCAATCGCGATGCAGCTGACATGAGAGCTGATTGTGATTTGCGCTCCGATGTGGATTTTG
>CAZYLQ010000142.1:0-2368 GCA_964648395.1 uncultured bacterium
ATTTTAAAAACTAAAGGTTTTTCGACAAATAAATGACATGAAGATTTTATAACTTGCATAGTTAAATCAAAGTGATGCTCATTTGGAAGGCTAATATTAATTAAATTTGGTTTTTGGTATTTAATTAACTCTTTCAAATCTAAGTAATAAGGAACATCAAATAATTTTGCTCTTCTCTTTGTTCTCTCTTTATTACGTCCTAATATACCGCAAAACTCAACTTGCGAATGCTGAGTTAAAACACGACAATGTTGAAGACACCAGTTGCCAGTTCCTATCAATGCTACTTTAACTTTTTTCATTTATTCCTTTACCGAACTTGTAGCTATACCACGTATATAATATCTTTGAAGTAATACAAAAAATATTATGAAAGGAATATAAGTAATAACATATCCTGCAAAAATAGGATTGCCTGAACGAATTCCTAATCTTGACAAGGTGACATTTAACATTTGCATTTCAGGAGAATTAATAAAAATCAAAGAAAATAAATAATCATTCCAAGCGGTATACATAGAAAATATTATGACTGTTACAACTCCAGGTAGGGCTAGTGGAAACATTACTTTAGTTAAAATTTCATATTCTGAACTTCCTTCTAACATTGCAATTTCCCTTAAGGATTGAGGAATTGAAATAAAAGCATTTCTCATAAGAAATACACCTACTGGAAGCATACAAGTTGTATGAATTAAAATTAACCCGATATAAGAGTCGTGTAAATTTAAATCTCTTAGCAATTTGTATAGTGGAATAATTAGAGAAATTACAGGAATTAAAATAGGTAAAATAAGTAAAATAAATATTAATTCACTAAATGGAAATTTTAAAATTGCTAAAGCATATCCTGATAAAGTTGAAATAATTACAGATAAAATAACTGTTCCACAAGTTACAATAATACTATTCAAAAAAGATTGATTAAAACTTGTTCTGCTAGATCTAATCTTAAGTTCCCATATGTTTTTATAATTATCAAACGTCCATTCATTATGCATTGAATTAAGATTAAATGATAATTCAGGAGTAATTGTAAATGAAGTAATAATTATCATATATATGGGGAAGCTAATGAGGATAGCCAGAATGGTATTTGTAGTATAATACCAGTACCAATCCCTGGTAAATATTTTCATTTATTCTTTTACTGCGCTTCCTGTTATACCTCGGACAAAATATCTTTGAAGCAATATATAAAAAATAATAATTGGTATAAAACTAATCATAGATCCTGCTGTCAAACTACCCCATTTTATTTCAAATTGGGAACCTCCCATAGCTATTTTTGCTAATGCAACATTTAGCATTTGCATTTCTGGAGTATTTGTAAATAGAAACGCATATACATAATCATTCCAGGATTGATACATTGCAAAGACCATTACAGTTAAGAGTCCTGGGATTGCTAAAGGTAACATAACTGTTAGAATAATTCTTAATTCACTTGTTCCCTCTAGTAATGCGACCTCTCTTAAAGATCCAGGAATGCTTGTAAAAGCATTTCGCATCATGAATACACCTATAGGAAGCATCCCTGTGGAATGAAGCAGAATCAGTCCTAAATATGAATCTGTTAAACCAAGTTCTTTTAATAATTTATAAAGTGGTATTATAAGAGATATTCCTGGTACAAGAATAGGTAAAATTAAAAGAATAAATATGACTTCCTTAAATGGAATTCTAAAAATAGTAAGCGCATAACCAGTTAGAGTAGTAACGATAATAGTTAATATTATTGTACCAGCTGATACAATAACACTATTAAAAAAAGCCCGTTGTATACTTCTGTTTCGATAACTCTTATCACCTTGTGATTGAGCTTTATTTACTTCAACTTTTGAGTCTTTTACTTGTTCATTGCCCCAATCCATATCTTCTCTTTGATCAATCCAACCATCAGCAGTAATTCCAGAATTCCAAATATTTTTGTAATATTGCCAAGTCCATGTGTGAGGATAAAAAGTAGGTTCACTTGTAATTAATTCATGTGGTTTTTTAACTGAAGAAATGAAGGTCCAATATATAGGAAAAAGGATTAGAATTACTAAAACTGAATTGATCGTATAATACCAATACCAATCTGTAGAATATTTTTTCATTGATAAACAGCAATTTTACCAGCATTTGAATCTGGGGAAAAAAAATGATCGTAGGCTTTTTGAATTTCATCAATTGAATATTTATGTGTAATAATTTGGCTTAAATATTCTTGATTGTTCTTTAATAACTGATGATTATCCTCTAATTCGTTATAAGAAAAATATTCACTTCCAAGAATGCTTCTCTCTTTACTTCCCATATCTGGATATTGTTCAAATTCAAGACCTTCTCCATTTCCAACTAAAACCAACACTCCTCTTTTTGC
>CAZYLQ010000142.1:2468-4575 GCA_964648395.1 uncultured bacterium
AAACCTAATCCAATTGGTCCAGCTCCGTTGATCAGAAGTGATTGAATATCTTTATGAATTAGTTGAGCCCTTTTTGTTGCATGACCTCCTGTACCCATCACATCAAGAAGTAATGAAGCATTAATTAGATCAATATCATCATCAACAGGAAAAAAAATATTATCATTAATTACATAATATTGACTGTACGCACCATCAACAGTAAAACCAGGTTCTGCTCTTTTAGATAAACACTGATTGGTTGCGTTAATTTTGCAGTTTCTACATTCACTGCAATAATCATATAAATAAATAGCACCCCTCATGCCAATATCAAACTTAGCATTTTTTCCTTTATCCACTATAATGCCTGCACCTTCATGACCGGGTATAATTTTAGAACCATTGTAAAATTGATTCCGATCAGAACCACAAAGAAGGTTTGATTTTGCTTGAATTAAAAGTTGATTGTCTTCTGGTTTTGGAATTTCCTGTTCTTTAGTTGAAATTTTACCATCTCCAAGAAAATGCGGAACAGTCATTAATTCTGTTTTCATAAAAAAAAATTTAAAAAAAACTATTTTTCATTAATCCAAACAAGCATTTCATTCTCACCTCGATTGGACCAAGTATAATAAGGAATAAATTTAATTTCAGTTTCTTTTAATATTGGTTTTTCCTCAGAATATAAATCGTCATTTGATTGAATTCTACTGGCTTTAGTTGATAAAGAGATAATATCTAAATCTGATATTTTTTCATTTTTTTGTTCAAATTTAGAATCTGAATTCACGATAATTTGATTTAATTTATCTCCGTTATCTACACCTTCTAAACAATACAATATAGGGCCTCTAAATAAGCATGCCTTACGAATATTATATCTAACATTGGAGTTTGATCTTAATAACTTAGGAGAAAAATCAAAACTTAATTCAATTTTATCTTCTTTTTTCCATTTCCGATTAATTTCAGCAAAACCATTTACTACTGAATATTCAAATTGTTCATTATTAATTAAAACTTTCATATTTTTATCCCATTTAGGAATTCGAATAAAAATAGAAGAATTTGAATCATTAGATTCTAAAATTTCTATAATAGAATTTCCTTCAGAAGGAAATTTACTAATCTGTTTAATTTTTAAACCTTGTTTATTATTTGAAATATCTAATTCAGAAGATATAAATTGATTAACAACAAGTTGATCTTTATAAGAACTATAAATGTAAATATCTAGACTGGCCATCAATCTAAGAACATTAGGTGGGCAACAAGAGCATGTATGATATTCATCTCTTATTCCATGGCGTCTATTTTGAAATTGTAAAAAACCTGGATTACATTCAAGATAATTATCATAGAAAAAACCTTTTCCATCAATAGAAGTACTTGCCAAAATTAAGTTATAAATAGAATTTTCAATAATATCTGAATATTCACTATTTAATTCAATTCTTGATAATCTATCTGCAAAATATATCAGAGCTATTGTTGCACAAGTTTCAGCATAAGCCATATCATTAGTTAAGTCATAGTCAAAACTAAACCTTTCACCGTGATGCGCACTACCAACACCACTATGAACATACATTCTTTTATCAACAATATTTCTCCAGAGTTTTTTGCATGTATTAAGCATATCCGAGTCATTATTTAATCGAGCTAAATCTGCCATTGCGGTAAACATGTATAAAGCTCTTACTGAATGACCTTCTGCGGTGTATTGTTTTCTTGGCACATCATGTGCCTGAACATAATCGTGTTTCTTACCTGAATTGTGATTATTATCTTGCCATCTTATAAAATCTCTAACTTCACTGGGAAATTTAGAATAATCAATTTTTTCCTCAACCTCTTTTAGTTTTCTTGTTTCTTCATCATAGTAATGTGGTAGAGTTCCTCTTTCCTCAATAAAATAATTTGATAGTTTCAAATATTTTTCATTGCCTGTTAATTCATATGCTTTAACTAAAGCTAATTCAATTTCTTGATGACCGGGGTAACCTCTTTTCTGATCAGGGTTTTTTCCAAAAATAGAAATTATGTGATCTACATATTTTTCCATAGCATCAAAAAATCTGCTTTCACCATTTAATTTTTTGTGTTCAACAGCTGACTCTAATAA
>CAZYLQ010000143.1:0-4567 GCA_964648395.1 uncultured bacterium
AGGACGAAGCATGGGAAGGATCTCTTCATATACTTTATCAGTGACTTCAACCGCCGTACGCAAGCAGGATAATTCATGTTCATCTTTGACGGCTGCCAGACCTTCAAGGATCATGGATGAATTTTCCCATTTCGTATTAGGAAATGCTTCTATCATGTTTCCATATTGTGCAAAACTCATATGGTCACCTTCAAATGCCAACTTGAAACCATTTGGATTTAAATTATTTTTCCTGATCTGTGAAAAGTGAGAACTCATATCAATGAATCGTTCAAACCCTTTCACCTGTGCCTTAGATTGCTCAATATATCGACCATCTGTGATAAAATATTGACCGGCTGGAGTTACTAAACAGGATGCAGCGGAACCAGTAAAGCCTGAAATATATCGAATATTGGTTAGATTAGTGATGAGCATGCCATCCAATCCTTTTTCAGCAAGAACGTTTTTCAAGTTTTCCTGACGTGTTGTATAAATTGTATTTTGCATGATAAAATTAATCCTTTTGAAATTTTGCAATTAAAGTTTGAATAACTTCTCGTTCCAATGAAATTGATTCGGGACTTTCCCCTTTTTCTTCCAATGCGTCCAAAACTTCTAATGCCTGGTCGAATAATCCTTGATTCTTGAGGACTGCAACTAAAGTAAATGTAGCCAATCGTGAACTAACCTGTAATGGTTCTGTCCGTTGATCTAATAAAGGTTTAGGAGCAATCTTGGGCTGTGGAGGTAGCGCGATCTTTTTAGGGACTGTTTGGCTCCTAGTATCTTTTTTCGGCTTCAAAATCTTTTTCTTTGGTTTTTTATCCTCGCCAAGTTCAACTTTTTTAATAAATGCGTGGGCCGTTTCATTTTCTGGATCCAATTCTAATACATGCTTCCATGATTTTAAAAGACGATTGGATGCGCGCCCCAAAACTGTTTGAATCTCACACAACATTTTAGCGGCAGCAAGGTGGTCATCTGAAAATAATAGAACCTGTTCCAAAGCCGTTTCAGCTTCTTTCAGGTTTCCTTCTAATTTTTCTATTTGAGCCAGGATAAATAAACCGGCAGAATCATTTTGATGATGTTTTAAACCAATATCACAAACTTTTCTTGCTCTTTTTAGATCATTTTGGTTTAAATATAATTCCGCCAAAACTGGAAATAAAATTGTATCAAAATGATCAGCAAAATAGAGCTCCAGTTCAATTTGGTTTTTAAGATTCATTTTGCCACCGGTTTGTGTTAACCCAATCTGTTATATAATCGATAGTGTCCTGAACTGGCGTACCGGGTCCAAACAGTTTCCCTACACCCTCTCTTTCTAATTCTACCATATCTTTCTTTGGAATAATACCACCTCCAACTAGCAGTACATCTTCTAACCCTTTTTCTGTCATGAGTTCAAGCACATTACGAAAAATTGTATTATGTGCATTGTTTAAGCTGGAGAGAGCAATTGCATCTGCATCTTCCTGTTGTGCTGCGGAAACAATCATTTCCGGTGTCTGGCGCAAACCAAGGTAGATCACTTCCATGCCAGCATCACGATAGGCTGCTGCTAATACCTTTATACCACGGTCATGACCATCCAACCCGGGCTTAGCCATAATAATTCTAATTTTACGATCCATAGACGCGAAAATTAATAACGGTCTCTCTCACTTCATACCCAAGATTCTTAAAGCACTGGGCGCATTTTAATTCCTTTAGATTCGGTGTAAATTTAAAAGTCTAATGACAAAGATTTAGTACCAGCCCAAAAGAATGAAAAGGAACTACATCCTAGATGAGAATTACGCCTGTACCTTTTTTTTCAAAAACTAATGTTAATATAATTATTATTATGACTTTATAAAATAGGGAAGTAATGGGTTACCATATTTTAAAACCGGATACAATAGACCTTCCACATATTCATAATCTTAATCAAGGGGCTCTGCCGGCCGTTAGCAGCATTACAATCAAGGATATGACTCAATTTCTTGAAATGGCTGATTATTTCCGGGTCATAAAAGTAAAAAATGATTTTGCCGGTTCTCTCATAGCGCTGACGCCGGTGAAAGATTATCATAGCCCTAATTACAAATGGTTTGAAAAAAAACACTCTCAATTCATGTATGTTGATAGAATTGTTATTGACCCGTCTTTCCAAAGCAGGGGACCTGGACGAGCTTTTTATGATGATTTGAAAATATTCTCCCAACGATACGCACCTATAATAACTTGCGAAGTAAATTTGAAACCAAAAAATCACGGATCATTGCTATTCCAAAAAAAATATGGGTTCGAGCAGATGGGGACACAAGAAACAGAGGGCGGGAAGAAAGAAGTTTCCTTAATGGTTTATAAAATTCCTTAAAAAGAGAACCAATACTTGATTCCATATCCATTCAGTAAATTTAGAAATTATTAATCATTTCATAGGATGCCTTATGCCAAATAAACATCAATTAAATACAAAACTTATTCATGCTGGAGAACCACAAAAAAAATATGGCGGTGCTGTGAGCATGCCCATTTTCCAATCAGCCACCTTTGAATTTGGCGGACAGACCGATTACCATGAATTGCAATATATTCGCCTGAATAACACACCAAACCACATAGCTCTTCACGAAAAACTGGCTGCATTAGAGGGCGCTGAGGATGCTTTGGTCACATCTAGCGGGATGGCCGCAATTTCTGCTTCCCTTTTGGCCTTCTTGAAATCCGGTGATCATTTTTTAGCGCATGAATCTCTGTATGGTGGAACCCATAATCTCATAAATAAAGATTTTATCGATCTGGGTATTGAGTGTGATTTTATTGATGGCTGTGATCCGAGTGACTGGGTAGAAAAACTGCGATCCGAAACAAAACTCATCTATGTGGAAACTATTACTAATCCCCTATTGGATGTATTGGATTTAGATGCTGTAGTTCAATTCGCTAAAAACAATAATTTGATCTCCATGATTGATAATACATTCGCATCACCTGTTAATTACAGACCCATAGAAAATGGGTTTGATCTTTCTCTTCATAGTGCCACAAAATACTTGAATGGTCACACAGATATTGTAGCGGGGGCTGTTATTGGATCAAATGAATTAGTAACACAAGTACGACATAAACTGAATCACTTGGGTGGAACATTGGATCCAAATACTTGTTTTTTATTGCACCGGGGGATGAAGACACTGGGCTTACGCATGGAGCGTCAAAATTTTAATTCAAAGGAAGTTGCTAAATTTCTTGAGCAGCATCCCAAGGTTACAAATGTGAATCATCCAGGACTGGAAAGCAGTGCTAGTCATGACCGGGCAAAAACCTTGTTGTATGATTTTGGTGGAATGGTCAGTTTTGAAATCGATGGCGTAGTAAAGGATGCAGATAATTTTATATCACGTTTGACACTATTTATCAATACAGCAAGCCTGGGCGGTGTGGAATCTCTGGTAACGCGCCCAGTACAAACATCTCATTCCGGTATGAAACCAGAAGAGAGAATAGCAGCGGGAATCAAAGATGAATTAATCCGTTTATCTATTGGGATCGAAGATGCAGAAGATTTAATTGCTGATTTAGGACAGGCATTGGAAAAGATCTAATCTTTACTGTTCAGGACAAAAGTAACTGGCCCATTATTCACCAATTCCACATCCATCATGGCGCCAAATTCTCCGGATTCAATGGGAACACTGCTCTTTTTCATTTCTGACATAAAATATTCGTAAAGCCGATTCCCATCATCCGGCGTTGCTGCTTTTATGAAACTAGGTCGACGACCTTTTTTTGTATCACCACATAAAGTGAACTGACTAATGACCAATGCGGAGCCATTCACATCTTTAATAGATAAATTCATTTTATCATTTTCATCATTGAAGATGCGAAGTCCGCAAATTTTATTCACAAGAAATTCTGCATCATTTTCAGTGTCATTTTTCTGCACACCGAGAAGAATTACCAGTCCGAGTGAAATTTCGCCTACTACCTTATCAGAAACAGTAACCCTCCCCTGCGAGCATCTTTGAATAACGGCAATCATTTGTTTTTAATACCCTGAGCCCATCAAAGAACCAGTGAAAAACGGTGTGAATTGTGGTTGTTCAATAAACTTAGAATAAATACCCTTATTCCACCCAAACATTATCCTTCCCATACTTTGTTCTAAGTAACCGGACAAATTCCTTATCGGTGGATATTTTAATATTATGCGCCATGACTTTCATAGGGCGGGGCGACCCATTATTGGGTAAATGGAAAACCAATCGACACTCCCCGGGATATTGCTTGGCCATACGCATGAGTTCATCTACATCTTCTGGCTTAGTTTCACCCGATGGGAATTTGATATTGAGCCGTTGCGATAAGTGATCCCGTACCCGATCCACAGGAATAATTTCATCCCCCATAATTTTCAGATCAGAAAAATCTGTTCCGTCAGAAGGTTTCCCTTTCACAAATACCACATTCCCTTCCTCGATCAAATGACCATAGGATTTGAAACAATCACTGAAAGCGATCACTTCTGCATGACCGCCTAAACAATCTAGATCAAAAAAAGCCATTTCACGATTCCGACGGTCGAATCGTT
>CAZYLQ010000144.1:0-2468 GCA_964648395.1 uncultured bacterium
GAGGAAACGGTGGAATTAGCTATTCGTGCGGCATTGACCGGACACATGGTATTCAGCACCATCCACACCAATGATGCCGCTTCCGGGTTTACGCGATTATTGAATTGGGGTGTGGAGCCATTTCTTATTGCTTCCACAGTGAAGGGTATATTAGCGCAACGGCTGGTACGTCGCATCTGTAAGGAATGTCGTGTACCCTATTCTCCAACTGCAGACGAATTGAAGTTAGCAGGACTGGACCCAAATGAGTCCTTGGAAGGATTTAGGGGAAAAGGATGTCTTGCATGTCGGAATACCGGATATATAGGTCGAATTGGGATCTATGAATTGTTGCTGGTGGACCGTGATATTTCAAACCTTGTTTTAGAAAATGCACCCGGCTACCAAATTCGGGAATTGGCTCGAAAAAACGGGATGATTACCTTATTGGAAGATGGGGTCGTAAAAATAAAACGTGGAGACACGACATTATCCGAGGTCTATGAAACGTTGGGAACCACAAGGATTATTGAATGATCAAAGTACTATTAGTAGGTGGGAATAAACAGGGGATTCATCAACTGTCCAGAACCGATATTCATATAGATTATGTCCAAAATGGTATGATTGCCCTGAGCGCAGCCCAAACCCAAGATTTTGATATTATCATCATTGAAGATCAATTACCTTTAATGACTCCTATGCGTTTAATCAAGGAATTGATTTCAATCGATTCCACTGTGCCAGTTATAGGCATCACTCGCAGTGAGGAAGCAAGTATGAATCTGCTTAATAATTTTGGGGTAGGGCTTTTTGCATGTATAGAGCCAGAGAGTTATAGCAATGAAGAAGTACTGATACTCTTAAATTCAGCTAAACGGTTTCATGATTTTCTAAAAGATGTGCCGAAAATATCCAGGCGGCACTTTTCATCCATTGGATTTAAAAATATTGTAGGTGTGTCAAAGTCTATGTTAGATCTTTATCATCTACTAAACCAAATTAAGAGTAAAAATGTAACTACCGTTTTATATGGTGAAAGTGGGACAGGTAAGAATCTTATTGCAAAGACACTTCACCAGATAAGCCTTCGTAGAGATCGGCCCAATATTTCGGTCAATTGTCCCGCAATTCCTTCCGAGCTTTTAGAGAGTGAACTCTTCGGTCATGAAAAGGGTGCATTCACGGGAGCCATTGAAAGAAAAGATGGAAAATTTTTAATTGCAAATTCAGGTACTATTTTTCTTGATGAGATAGGAGATATGAGCCCATCGCTCCAGGCCAAAATACTAAGAGTATTAGAAAGCGGTGAAATTGAGCGTGTGGGCGGGGCAGAAACTATTAAAGTTGACGTAAGAATTATTTCTGCGACCAACCAAGACATCGAACAGAGAATTAAAGATGGAAAGTTCCGCCAAGATCTGTTTCACCGGATTAATGTATTTCCAATGAGAATTGCTCCGCTCAGGGATCGAAAAGAAGACATACCAGCGACAGCAATGATTATTTTAAAAGGTTTGAAGAAAAAACATAATATTGTTACAAGCTGTATATCTCACGATGGGATGCAGGCCCTTCAATCCTATGATTGGCCTGGGAATGTCCGGGAGCTAGAAAATACCCTGGAACGAATTGTGCTTATTAATGATATACCGATTATCACTAAAGAAGAAATAATGCCTATCTTGGATGAGTCATCCCAGCCTCATGATGAACACACTTCCCCAGCGACTAGTACTCCTCCTGTGTCATCAACTCCGGCTCAAACCAGCCTTTCCTCATCTGAAGATGAAAGGCCGGTTGAAGAGAAAATTCATTCCATAAACACATCGGCGATAAAAACCTTAAAAGAATTAGAATATGAGGTGATCCAGGCAGGACTTTCAAGAACCAATTGGAATATGACTCTCACTGCGCAACAACTTGGGATCAGCCGTATGACACTTTATCGAAAATTGGATCAACATGGCCTCCGAAAAAAAGACTAAAAAACTATCAATCTTCTCTTATATAGCTACGAATGCTGAGAGTGGCGTTGTTCGAGGAGAATTAAGGGCTGTAGCCGAAGAAAATGTACTAGTTCAATTAGAACGAATGGGACTTGCACCCGTTTCTGTATCGAAGAAAAAAGAATCCATTTTGGATATGAATTTAACTTTTTTCGAAAAAGTTCCACCCACTGATATTTATAATTTCACCCGACAATTATCGGTAATGCTGAAAGCTGGCGTTCCCCTGGTAGATGCATTGGATTCTGTTCATTCAGACCAAACCAATCCTTTGCTCAATAAAACTATTGATGCAGTCATTGATGATGTTTCCGGCGGAATGTCTCTTTCCAAATCCATGAGCAAACACCCTAAAGTGTTTAATAATATGTTTGTGAATATTGTGAAAGCAGGTGAAAGGGCCGGCGTATTAGACCAGGTTTTGTTCCAGTTGGCAGATTTTATTGCCCATGATCTGAAATTGACAATGGGAATCAAAGC
>CAZYLQ010000144.1:2568-4478 GCA_964648395.1 uncultured bacterium
TCCAGTTGGCAGATTTTATTGCCCATGATCTGAAATTGACAATGGGAATCAAAGCAGCCATTCGTTACCCGTCCATTGTAATCGGAATTACCTTGATGGTGGGTGTGTTCGCAGTGACTTACATTTTGCCCAGATTTTCCACGTTATTCTCTAATACCCGGATCGCGCTTCCATTGCCAACACGAATTTTGCTCGGGATTGATCAGTTCGTAAAGGACAATTGGACCGGAATCATTTTTTTTACTTTGTTTTTTATTCTTGTATTCTGGCGAGCTTTACGGACAAAAGCAGGGCTATATCAATGGCATAAATTTATATTAGGCCTCCCCATCTTTGGCCCTCTGGCGCAAAAGATGGCTATTTCACGTTTTTGCCATGTGCTGGATACTCTGGATCGCACTGGAGTTCCTATTCTGGAAGCATTGGATATTTCGGGGAGAACTGCGGGAAATACATTTGTAGAGGATCGCTTAGCAAAAGTTCATGCAGATGTAGAAGTGGGGAAAAAGGTGGCTCTTTCTATCCAGAGACACACCCACGATATTTTTCCGCCTCACGTTTTAAAAATGATCCAAGTAGGTGAGGATGCCGGTGCAATGGATGATATGCTCAAAGAGATCGGTGATATGACCGACGCAGAAGTTCAGGATCGTGTCTTAAAATTGACCGCCACACTTGAACCCCTTATTACTGTCGTCATGGGTGTTTTTATCCTGACATTGGCATTGGCGATCTTCCTGCCCATTTGGGACATGTATGAAGCATTATCTACCAATTAAAATAATTTAATTGCTATATATTTTTCTCTTTCTTCCATTGATCCAAAATTGTCTTTACACCCCAAAATACTGATATGAGAAAAACGCCCTGAAAAAGGGTTTCATTTACCTTTAGACCTATTCCAGCCCAGGTAAATTGTTTTATAAATAAAAATGCTAGATATGGTGGCAGGATTCCAAGAAATATATGGTAGCCCACCAACCCCATGGCTGGCCACTTTTGTCGTGCTGCAATAAATAAAGCAAACGGCAGCCAGAAATAACCACCAAATGGAATACCAAAGCCCCGAGGTGAATTATAGCCATCCGGCTGAATATTGATACGCCTGGTGGTCAAGGTAACAGGCGAATTTTCAGTTTGATCAAGAGATAGATAAAACGGTGCAATATAATTTTGATTAATATAAACCCGAACCGGTCGAACGAGTGTGATATAACAAATAGAAAAAAGGGTCAGACTATAGATAACTCTGATGGTGATTGGGTATTTTCTTCGCTTAATAATGTCCATTGATACCATATACCTAAAATGACCGGGTAGAAGAAAATAAACGAACTGAATTCATGAAAGGTGTCCCAATGAGGCTGGAAATATACGGTGGCGAGAGAAAATGCCATAATACGAATCACATTTAAAATAAAAATAATTCCTATACCACCCAGAAGATATATTATTCTTTTTTTGTTGGGGCCCTGAAAAGAAATGATAAACCCGGAATAAAGTGCCATGAGCGTTAACGCATTACATCCGTTTAATACCTCAACGCCACGGTAGCCATCTATAACAAGCAACCTGTCCCAAACGTTGATATTCCATCCAAAAAGGGCCAGGCCATATTTTGCAAGGATTGCTACAGATACTGCGAGAAATTGATCTAAGCGACCATCCGGATATATGACAAGATCATAGACCACCTGCCAGACAATATAGAAAAGGCCTGCCTTTACCAAAAATCCTATCATAGGATTTTGACTGAATTTATTTCTTATGGCTTCCAAAGTACTTTACTGCAGCTAAAATGAGTCCGCTGATGACTAACCATCCCATCCCTGGAATGGGGCCCTGGTTGGGGGCACCGGGCAGATCAGGTGGATCCTGGGCTAAAACAAAGGTCAGCATGCTTAAAACAA
>CAZYLQ010000145.1:0-4470 GCA_964648395.1 uncultured bacterium
ATATCAATCGATAAATTTTGAATAGCTGCTGAAATTTGGCCTAAGGTTAGATTATATTTCCTAAGTGTTTTCTCACTAATCTCAATCGAAATCTCTTTATCTTTTTTAGCAACAATTGAGGTGTAAGTTATTTCAGGTAGGGCATCAAGGTCATCCTTGACTTCTTCTGTAAGATTTGCACGGGTGAGCTCATCCATTTCGCCACTAACTGCAACAGTGATTGTTGCATTTATGGCTATAAACTGCTTGGTTGTTGGGCGTTCCACACCTTCTGGAAAATTATCTATGCCATCTACGGCTGCCTTAACGCGATCAAGCATTTCCGTGACATCTTGACCCGATAAGATCTCAACATTGACCCTTCCAACATTTTCAGAAGCTGTAGATGTTATTTTCTTTACACCATCAAGTCCCTGAACCCTTTCTTCAATTATAATACATACGCCACTCTCTACATCTGATGGAGTAGCACCAGGGTAAATAGCTGTTACATTAATTATATCAACTTCAATATTTGGAAAAACTTCCATTTTTAAAAGAGGAATGGTTAAGACCCCTGATAAAATAATAAAAGCCATTATGAGATTTGCGGCAACCCCATTATCAATAAACCAGCGAATGATACGTTCCATAAGACCTATTTCAACTCTAGAGTCACTCTTAGCCCATTTACTAAAGATGAAACACGAGAAGTCAGCAACCTATCTCCTGGCTCAAAACCTTCTCCAATTAACGCAAAATCATCTTCATTTCTTAGAACATCAACCGACCTATTTTGCATTGTCATCTGATTATCAACAACCCATACACTTTCATTTCTAACAGAAGATCGAGGTAAAACAGAGATATTTAAAATTTCAATTCCGGAAATCTTTGCTTGAACAAATTGACCTACAGCCAATGGCGTAGTAAACATTTTTTTATCTGAGTTATCAACTTTTGCAACCACAGCCATCATCCGAGTAACAGGGTCAATTTCAGCTTCTGTCCTAACAATTTTTGCTGGCCATTTATTATCACCTTGAATGATAATTACGTCTAAACGCTTATTTTCTTCAATCTTCTGCCCATTAAATTCCAGACCACTATACGGAACGTCCTGATCTGCAATAGGTAGCCGAACCTCATAGGCATCTGTGGCATATATATTGCCAATAGATGTGCCAGGAAATACAGTGGTTCCGATATCAATTCTGCTGGTACGAACACGCCCATCAAAAGGCGCAATAAATATGGTTCGGCTTAAGTTTCTTTTCGCTTGTTCAAGACTTGCTTTTGCAGCGGCATACGTTGCCTTAGCCTGAGCCATTTGTGGTTTTCTGAGCGCTAAATCGCTTCCTAATCCCGCTCCAACTCTTTTCCATTCTTTTTTTGCCAACTCTGACTCTGCTTGCTCACGTTCTAAGTTAACCTCCGCGTTTAAAACCTGAGATTCAGCAGATATTAATGCCAATTCATAATCTCTTTTATCTAAAACGATTAGGGTATCTCCTTGTTTAAAACTTGAGCCTGCTTCCATCTTTGGCGAGAGCCACTCAACTCTTGAACTCAATTCTGAAAGCAGAATCAATTCAGATTCAGGCTGAACAATACCCTGAGAAGAAATAGAAGCTTTAACCGTCCTAGGCAAAATCATCATTGTTTTAACATAAGGTATGACTTTTTTATTTTCTTTAGCAACAACTAACGGTCTACTTTTTATTAAAACACCCGCGATAATTATGCTTAAGGCTAATATTATTAATCCAATATATTTTTTCATCTTTTATTTTATTTATTTGATTTTAATTCGTATCCCCACCAAGGGCTAATATTAAAGACAAGCGATTTTCAATTCGTTGCCGACTAAGAGTTAAATACTGAGAACGAATATCATTATATTGTCTCTGAGTATTTAAAACGGACTCAAGTGTAGTCACTCCTTTATCATAACGCTCTTTTGATAAATTGTAGGCATCTAAAGAGTGCTGCACGGCTTCATTAATAGCTCCTTGCTGTATTAACAAAGACTTATCTAATTCTAGAAGTTGCTCTACCTCAGAGAATGCATTCAGCAAACCTTTTAACAAATCTTTCTTAGATTTATTCTGCGCTGATTCTTGCAGATTTGCCGCAGCTCTTAACCTTCCTGCATTAAAGATAGGAGCTGTCAAACTATATCCCATATTCCAAATTCCATAATCATCATTAAAGATATCTTCTAATTTTTGGGCTGATGTTCCTACAGAGCCGTTAAGTGAAATACCCGGCAATAAATTTCGTTTAGCCTGAGCTAATAGCAGACCCTCTGATTCTGTTTTTAAAAATAGGCTCCTAATATCTGGGCGACGAGTTAATAAATCTGCAGGGATAACTGATTCTATATTAGGCAAAGAAACAGGTAAGGTTTTCCCGGTAATTAAATCTCCTTTTGGATATTTACCGGAAAGAATTTCCAAACGACGATTTAAGCTTTTTAGTTGTAGCGTTCTAGATTCAATTAAAACTTTTGAAGTTGAAACAGATGTCTCAGCAAGTCGATAATCCAGACTCGATTTTAGCCCTCTTTCATATCTATCTTTTACAAGGTCTCTTATGTCTAAAAAACTATCATAAGACTCTTGTGAAATCATCATTTGCCCATAGGCTTCAACTGCCTGAAAATAGGACTGAGTTGCTCTAATAATGGTTGAAAATCCAATATATGATAGATCATAGCTGATAGCTTCATAATTTTTCTGAGCAGCTTTTCTTCCGTTTAAAAGCCTACCCCATATATCTAATTCCCACTGAAGGCTCAAACCTAGCCTTGCAGTCGTATTCCCGAAACTGATCACTTCATTTGATGATTCGGAATTTTGAGAAGAGCTGTCATCTTCTCCTGATTGAGAATCTAGGAAGCTACCTATTGCTCCAAAACCCGACAAATTTTGAACACTTGTGTCAGCACTGATACTACCATTCAGAGAAGGAAAAATACCAGCACTGTTAATTTTCGAACTCTGATATGCCATATTCTTATTATCTATGATTGATTGCAGATCAGGACTGTTTTTTTGAAAATCTAAAATAAAACTTTCCAGATCATCATCATTAAAAATTTCCCACCACTTGCCGGTGACTTTTTCACTACTAGGTATTGAAGTTTGCCATATTTTAGGCATTTGGACATCGATGTCTTCTACCTTTACCAATGTGTTACTGGCACATCCTGAGAGAAGCACTATGAATAAAATAATAATCATATTCATTTCATTTTTAATTATGAGATTAACTTTATTCATTTTCTAAGTTTGATATAATCTTTGTTAAGACATCTTTAAAAGTTTCAATATCAGATTCTGATATATCACGGGAAACTTCTTTTTTTGTTTTATCCATTATAGGGAGGACATCGTTAAATAGTTGTTTACCAGCGGTGGTTAAAATGACGCGGTTTACCCTATGGTCTAGTTGATCTGGGACTCTAACGACTAAATTTTTCTTTTCTAGAGTGTTAACAATCCTTGTAATACTTGTTTTATCTTTAAAACAAAAATCACTCAATAATTTTTGAGAGGCATCACCATGATAATGTATTGGACCTAGAACCATCCATTGATCCAGTGAAATATCAAGACCTGCCTCATGAGCATTATGAACAAATCTTCTTGTAATCATATTATGGACCGAACTGATAAGTTTTCCCATATTCATATGAAACTGAAGTGAATCTTTATTTTGCATTAGTTGAATATACAACTAATATTTAAACAATTCTGTTATAAAAATATAAATAACTATGATTATTATGAGCGTTTTAAGCTATTTTATTACTATAAATTATATTTTATAAATTATTAAATATATTGTTATAATAAGTTTAATATTTTATTTAGTTGATAGTTCAACTTTATTCATTCTCTAAATTAGATATAATCTTAATAATTATTAGTAGGCCATAGATAAGACAGATCAGGCGATTCGTTCCACCCATATTTTTGATAATAAAGTTCGTCTTTCCTTTTTAGATTGGAGCGGTGAGATGCATGGAATTTTTTGAGACCCAACCAGGTTGGCATTTGAATATTATTATCAATTTTATATAATTGCATTGTATTTTTATATCCCCTTCTGACCCATTCCTCAATCATAGTATTTATATATAACTTAAGCGCGTCTGGATATGGTTTCCACATTAAAGTTGCTGGGTGATTTAACCACCCTTTGTATGGTTTACCATTTAAAGATTTTTCTCCTAATATTGCTTTTAAAATTTGAACACCCTCAACTCTTTGCTTGCCTAATCTGCGGTAATCCAAACATGCTGCGGATTGTTTAAAATCAGGGTAAGGTAAAAATGTCTGCATATTAATTCCTTAAATAAGTTAATGATTCCGGGGAAAATAGAATTGGACTTACATCAAACAATTTAAAAAGTTCATTTGATTGACAAACATTGCTTTCAAGCAGCATCGTTAATTGATCCTTGGTAATTGGAAACCATTGAAA
>CAZYLQ010000146.1:0-2972 GCA_964648395.1 uncultured bacterium
AAATAAAAAATTAAAAAAAAAAGCAAGTATAGTTGCTATCGACATTAAATTTGACAAATGCGAAATTTACTCTGATAAAAATGTTAAAAAAATTAAGCAAGATATAAACAATATAAGCAAATTAAATTTTAAAAGTGACTATGTCTTGCATGCAGCAGGAATACCAAGTCCTAAACATTATTTTAAAAAGCCTATTGAAGCCATTTTTACTAGCATAACTGGAACAAAGAAATTACTTGAACATTCAAAAAAAAATAAATCTAAATTTATCTTTTTTAGTAGCAGTGAAATCTACGGAAACCCTGATAAGAAAAATATTCCAACTAAAGAAACTTATAATGGCAATGTATCATCCATTGAAGATAGATCTTGTTATGACGAAGGTAAAAGGGTCGGTGAAACTCTATGTTATTTTTATAAAATTAAAGAAAAAGTAAACTGTGCAATTTACAGGCCGTTTAATGTTTTTGGACCAGGAATGCCAAAAAATGATTATAGAGTTTTCCCACGATTTTTTAATTCTATTAAAAAAAAACAACCAATAACTATTTTTAAATCTGGAAAACAAACAAGAACATTTTGTTATGTTACAGATGCGATTACAGCAATGTTTTTTGTGATCATAAAAGGAAATCAATTTGTATATAATATTGGCAATGACAAGCCTGAAATAAATATGACAGATTTGTATAAAATTATAAAAAACAACATTAATCAAAAAATAAAATTTAAAAATATTAATTACCCAAAAAACTACCCTCAAGTTGAGCCACAAAGAAGATGTCCAAATATAAATAAAATTAAAAAAGAGCTAAATTTCAGAAATAATGTTGGAATAGAAGAGGCTGTCAAACGATTTTATAATTGGTCTAAAAAATATTATTAATTAAAAATTCCTCTAAATTTATTTAATGAAATTGATATTTTTTTTAACTCAGTTTTCTTTGATATTATTTCTAGAGAAATATCATTAAAAATTTTATTGTTATTAATTAATTTAGCAAATTTTAAATTTGCTATACTTGTGTTAATTAAAAAGTTAAAGTTTTTTTGAGAAATTTGTATATTTTTAATATATTTTTTATTTTTATTAAATATTGCATTATTAAATTTAGAAAAATGAAATAAACTTGTATCAAAGTTTATTTTAAACCATTTTGATTTCATTTTTTTTATTAATTGAACAAGGTGGCTAATTTTATATAAATAATTTTCTCCATAGTTTTTAGGTATTGTTTCAAAGCACAAATAAATTTTTTTTTTAGCTAATAAAGGTTTTATTTGTTTAAAAAAACTTACAAAAGTAAAGTTTGCTTCTTGTTTAGTTAAATTTCCTAAATCTCTAAAACTGGAAGAGCCAATAATTACTTTATTACACTTAAATATTTTTGATATTGTTAATATTTTTTCAATATGCTCATAAATTTTTTTTTTCTGAAAATTATTGCTTTCAAATAAATTAAAATTTTTTTTATAAAAAATACCCTGGATAGCATTCACTTTAATATTTAATTTATTTAATTCTTTTGCAAATTTTTTTAATTTTATATCAATTTTAGCCCAATTATTTCTTAATTGCATTGGAGCAATATCTATTCCTTTAATATTATTTTTTTTAATTAGTTTAATTATTTTTTTAAAATCACGATGTTTCCAACCTAAATTTGAAATAAATAATTTTTTTTTATTCATATTTTTAAATTAAAGAATTTTTATAAAGCCTGTCTTCAAAATGTAATAATGGGAATCTAAATTTTTTTATTAATAAAAATTGATTTTTTATAAGATAATCATGCCAATCTTTTTTGTTGTTATTTTTATATATATTAAAAAATTGATTTTCAATTAATACAAATTTTATTTTTTCAATTGTATTTTTTGATCCTTTTAAAACGTTTAATTCGTAGCCTTCCACATCAATTTTTAATAATGAATTTGTTAAATCTAATTTTTCAAAATAATCATCAATAGTAGTTGTTGTAACTTCATAAGAGTTTAATTCTTCATTTTTTTGTCTAAGCAAAAAATTTTTTATTTTTAAAAAAACTGAACTGTTATCAAATTTACTTAGTGATGATGTTGAAGTCAGTTTATTTATAGTAATTCTTTTTTTTTCAATAGTTTCACTTAAAGCTAGATTGTTATGTTTTATTCGTTCATCATTATTTAATTTTTTTTTTAAAATATTGAATACATCCAATTGTGGTTCGAATGTATAAGCTTTTTTAAATGGAACATGAGGCATTATGTTAATTAAAAATTCACCTTTGTGTGCACCAGCATCAATAACTGATTCAATTTTATGATTTCTTAAATATTTTATTATTTTTTTATGATGGTAATTTTTGTCTAAAAAATTTATTAAGTTTTCGAGTACCATAATTGTTTAGCTTTTTTAAAGTTATATCATTTTTTAAAGATTTAATATTTATAGTATTTTTTTTATTATGATATGAATTAGTATTATTAATTATAAACAAATAATTTGCTCTAGATCTTAATAATAATGAAAATACAAAAAAATAATTTAATCATAATACTATCTTTATTTTTATCGATAATGTTTTCATCCTATGTTTGGGATCTCATAAAGTTACCTTATAAAGAGGTTAATATAATTGGCGTTTATGCTGAAAATAAATATAACGCATTCAATGAAATACTAAGATATCTTTTTTTTATTTTATTTCCTTTAGTTATTTTTTTAAGCTTACAGATATATTTTAATAAATTTTCATTTAAAAACTTAATCCCTCAATTACAAATTAGTGAAAATATAATTTATGAAAACAATCAAACAATTAGATTAACTAAAATAGTAATTTTTGTTTTTATTTTTGCAGAATTTTTTTCTGCAGACTTTACAACAATTTCTTTGGATTTATTTCATGAGGGCCAAAGATTGAGCTCTGCATATAAAAGTCTTATTGATAATTCTTTATGGTCAGGATCATATGTAACAATTGGGTTAT
>CAZYLQ010000146.1:3072-4461 GCA_964648395.1 uncultured bacterium
TTGGGTTATTTTATGAAACTTTAAGTGCAAAATTAATTTGGCAATTGTTTGATCATGAAAGCATAGGATTGATGCGATTTGCTGATAGAATTTTTATTTTATTTTGCAAAATACTAATTGTTTTAATTATTTATAAAATCGCATTATTTTCTAAACTAAAATTTTTTTATAAGGAAATTTTTTTTATCATATGTTCATTAATCTTAATTATTAATCTTTTTGATTATCATACTCAGAGAAATGATGCTGAATACCTTCTATTTAGAGAATTACCAATATTATTAACTACATATTTGTTTTTTGAAATTATATCAAAAAAAGATTCAAATAAATTTTTAATATTATTATTTGGTCCTATAAGTTTTTTTTCTATGTTATGGAGTATTGACAGAGGTCTAATCTGTAATGTTTTAATCTTTTTAATTTTTATTTATTTTATAATTACACAACAATTTAAAAACGGACTAATTATTTTTTTTTCAATTACTTTTTCATGGATATTATCAATTATTTTTTTAGGAAATGAATTCAACTTTTTTTTAGAAAATACTTTTACTTTATTAAAAGAAATAAATTATGTATTTGGAGAAATTCATGTTACTCCGTTTGGATTTGGATCAGGACATGAGTCATTTCGTGCTAGTAAAATATTAATAGCTATTATTTTTTGTTTAATAATTTCATTAAATTTTTTCATTCAAAATAATAAAAATTACTCAACGCAATTTAAATTATCAATGTTATTTTTATCTATAGTGTCCTTTTTAACTTACAGTTATAATTTAGGTAGATCAGGCGGAGTACACTTAAAAGAAGTATTTGGTTATTCTATTATTTTTTTTGTTGTTTTAATTGTAAATTATTTTCTTCAAATATTTTCTAATAAAAAATTATTCTTTAAAAAAAATACATTGCGAAATAATATATTTTTATTAATTTTTGTTACTTGTATTTTTACACTTTCTTTAAATATTAATCCCAGCAAAATATTAAAATTTAATAAAAGATTTTCCCAATACATAAATTTAGAAGATCAGTTTTATTTAGACAAAGCCGAAAATTCATTTTTAAAAGATTCAAATGATATTGTTAAAGATTATAACTGTATTCAAATGTTTACTAATGAAATTGCTTATCTATATTTATTGAGAAAAAAAAATTGTACAAAATATTATATGGTGTTTTCTATAGGATCACCTAGATCACAAATGAAAATGATTAATGAATTAAATGATGTTGATATAATCATTACCAGTGAATATGATGATAAGGGTCACCCTACATATAAACTACCTCTAGTCACAGATTTTATAAAAGAAAATTATGTTACTATCTTTGAAGAAGATTTTATTTCAAGCAGAAGAAATAAAAGAATAATTTTAAAAAAAA
>CAZYLQ010000147.1:0-4427 GCA_964648395.1 uncultured bacterium
GGTATATCGACCCTCCCGATGAATGGGCACACCCCAGGACATCAAAACGTGCTCATCGAATCCGAAGGGAGCACCGGAGTGATTATCGGAGACCTGTTTCACAATGTCGCACAGGTGACTGAACAAACCTGGTGCCCTGTTTTCGATTGGAACACCGATATGTCCACCGAATGCAGACAGGGGTTGCTTGGTCGTGCCATGTACGAGCAATGGATTGTTTTTGCGGGTCACCTTCCAACTGGATCAAGTATTGGCCTAGTGATTGATAACAATGGCACATCCACTTGGCAACCTGTTTAACTGAACCCGGTCTAAAACAGTTCAACCAAAGCAAAATGTGAATTGCGTTATCACGGTCAATCAGGAAAGATCCTTATCAGGCATCCAATGGCAATTCCTGTCCCATTCCTTGATCGATCGCTTTTCTGTAAACGAAATTTGCTGCTGCAACATCGGTGATGGCAACACCCTGTGATTCAAACAAAGTGATTTCTTGATCCGATTCGCGACCTGTTATATGTCCGCAAACAACGTCCGACAATTCCCGAATCGCACTCCACATAACCCGACCTCGCTCAATCGGAAAAAGCAGATCTCCTGACTCAATTTGTGCATCTTCAATACTGTCAGCAACAATTCGATCCGCCTTTCGAATCACATTGTCATCAATTTCTTGACGGATCCAGTGATTACTACCGGCCGCGTTAATGTGCTGTCCTTCTTTGAGCCAATCGCCAAAAAGCACCGGGGTCCTAGCAGTGGTCATGGTGATTATTATGTCCACATCCGTAACCGCTTCTTCTGCAGAACCAGCAACAGACGTTTGGATTCCCAGTGAATCGCCCATCTCATCAGCCATTTTCTGTGAATTTTCTTCACTGACATCAAATATTTTAGCTGACGCTATATCCCTTACATCACAGACACCTTCAAGCTGACCTCGACTCTGAAAACCTGCGCCTATAATCCCAACAGTCGACGAGTTAGCACGAGACATATGCTTAGTACCTACACCAGTAACAGCTCCTGTTCTCAGTTGCCCTATCCTCGGCCCTTGAACCATGGCTAAAAGGTCCCCGTTGTTCGAGTCATACAACATCGTGGTAAAACGAGTTCCAGATCTAAAACTCGTATATGTTTTGAGACCAAAAACTTCACTGTCTGCAAGATACGCTGCCATCAAGTGATGAAAACCCCTTGGCATACGAATCCGCGACCGTGGACGATTCCATACTTTACCGTCACCTGCCTGGCTGAATGCATCTTCCATCACACCAACGCAATCACTCATCGACATGAGGGCCCTAACGTCTGCGTCATTCAAAACCAGGGGCATATTTTTTCTCCTGAATACAAAACTTTTCACTAAAAGTAATAATCGTCCAAAGCAAGAATACTGTGTATTCGAGCAATCATTTACAAAATCAACACAGGTCTCATATGATTTCTAAAATTGAGTTGTCTTATTTAATTCCAAAATACGATTCAAATATAAACGCAATAACCCGTAAAAACGCTGATTAAACGCCAACAATTAGTATGATCACAAAATCCTATTTCAAATCCCACAATTAGAGGTCCAAATTGCCTATCAAATTCGAAAAAAAGAACCACATCGCATACATAACGATAAACAACCCTGACAAAGCCAACATCATGGATCGAGAGACGAACAACGAGCTCGATGCAGCTTGGCGAGAAATCTGGGAAGATCTAGACATTCGCGCCACGATCCTGACCGGGGCAGGGGATAAATACTTTTGTGCAGGACATAACATCCAGGTAAACCCCGACGTTACAGATGAAGAGCGAGAGTTTTTACGTGCAGAAGGGGTGTTTTGGCCGCTGGCCGGGACGGGTAACGGCCAACGACTGGGTGTGCATGGACAAATGGGAGATCACTTCCCAAGAATCTATAAACCCGTCATTGCAGCTGTAAACGGCTGGG
This sequence comes from uncultured bacterium, assembly GCA_964648395.1. Classification (GTDB taxonomy): domain Bacteria; phylum Fidelibacterota; class Marinisomatia; order Marinisomatales; family UBA1611. The sequence goes on from CAZYLQ010000147.1 coordinate 1,949, forward strand.
CTGCAGGTGCTGGTTTCTACACACTGCTATCAACGGCAGATATTCGAATAGCCTCAGAAGAAAACGCAAGATTCAAGTTCGCTTTGCTCTCCAACGGTTGGGTGGGTGGAGGACCAGGGGCAACATTGCTCACCAGACAGATTAACTATGCAGATGCAATGCGCATACTTCTCACGGACGAGCCTTTTGATGCTGCAGAAGCCCTTCGCATTGGACTCGTAAACGAAGTTGTCCCTCATGACCAACTGATGGCTCGAGCCGAGGAAACAGCTGAGTTAATTGTTGCTAAGCCCCCACTTGCCACGCGCATGATGAAAGAGTTCGTCATACGGTTCGGCGACACCCCCACAGACGAAGCCTGGAGGGTACAAACACTGATGAACACACTGCTCACACAACTGACCACAGACGGAGACGAAGGGAGATTGGCGTTCCAGGAAAAACGTAAGCCCAATTTCACGGGAGGACTACGCAGGAAGGGAGAGGCATTCGAAGAACTGACTGCAGAGCAAAGGGAACGAATCGATTACCTGAAACGTACCGGTGGAGCAGGATGATTCCTATTCTCAACTGGCAATATCAACGTCCATTTAAAAAGCTATTCAGCTGAGGTGAGTTGTGGCGGTCATAGATTTCCATATAGATAAAAGGTTTTCGTACGCAAACGGATACGAATTTGGCAATGTAGGTGCTTACGAGCAGATCGATGGCACTCTAACTTTTGGTGTTATTCCATCCTTAGATGCCAACAAATCCATTGTCGACCTCGACCTGGCACCAACCGATCGAGACGGCAAAGTTATATTCACTTCAGACTTTTCGATAATCAAGCCGGTTGACCCTGATCGAGGATCCCAGGGTTTACTTGTTGAACTGCCAAATCGAGGTCGCCGCAGAGTTGTAGACACCTTGAATAGAAGTGGGTCCGAGGCAAGCGGGAGTCCTGATCCGGGCGACGGTTTCCTGTTTGAGCGTGGATTGACAGTAGCCTCGATCGGATGGCAGTGGGATGTGTACCAGAGTGATGTATTGATGGGGTTGAACCCACCCTCAGCTGATTTATCCAGGGAATCGAACGCTGGTCAAACTGTAGTGGAAATCAGACCCAACGAGATGGCAACAACATGGTTGTTAGCCGATCGAGTGCACAAACCTCTCAAGGCCAAAAACATTTCAGACCCTGATGCTACTCTTTACGTAAAGGACTTCGAGGATGGCGAAGAAACCGCCATACCACGCGAGAACTGGAAGTTCGCTAAAGAAACACCCGATGGCGTTATACCCAGCGACGAACATATATACCTAAACGGTGGCTTCGAACCAGGTAAGTGCTACCAGATAGTCTACGAGACAACTGATGCTCCCATTGGAGGAAGCGGTCTCATTGCCCTGAGAGATGTGACATCTTTTCTCAGATACGAATCCGAAGAATTGTTACCAGATCTTGGCAACTTTAATCATGCGATCGGCTATGGAGTTTCACAGACCGGACGCATGCTCAGGCATTTCCTGTACCTGGGTTTAAATGTCGATGAATCAGGAAGAAAAGTCTTCGATGGACTTCTTCCTCACGTGGCTGGCGGCAGAGTGGGTGCCTTCAATCACAGGTTTGCCCAGCCATCCAATCAATCCTATCCAAGCTTTGGACACCAATTCCCATTCCATGACGAAGAACTCAAAGACCCGTTTACCGAGAAAAGTGATGGCTTACTAAAGAAACTAGCTGATGACCATTCAAGACCAAAGGTCATGTACACGAACAGCTCTGCAGAGTACTGGCGCGGGGATGGATCATTGATACACACGGACCCCTCGGGCTTGAACGACATAGAACATGCCGCAGAATTTGTACGTGTTTACCATTTCGCTGGCACACAACATGGAGCAGGAACTCTGCCCCAATCTAACGAACCGGGAGCGGAAGGCGCATTTCCTCTATTCGCACCAAATGTAATTGACTACTCCCCGCTTTTAAGGGCTGCCTTTGTCAACTTACAAAAGTGGATCACGGACGGAATAGAACCGCCTGATAGTAAGCATCCAAGAATCGACGATGGAACTGCCGTGGAAAGAGACGATGTACTTAACGTATTCGATCAACTGCCTGAGCAAGTTACACCGGACAGATCAAAGCTCTGGGTCATAAGAGCTATGGATCTGGGTGGACGATCTGAAAATGGGGTCGGAATATATCCAACGAAGGAATATGAACGGTACGCGTGTCTCGTCTCATCTGTCGACATGGATGGAAACGAGCTCAGCGGAATCCGACTTCCCGATCTCACTCAACCTGTTGGGACCCATTCAGGCTGGAATGTACGCCACCCAAAAACAGGGGCCGCTGATCAGCCTGTACCGATGATCGGTTTTTCAAGATGGTTCCCGTCAACAGAAACTGACCGAGCCAGTGCAGATGACCCGAGACCTTCTATTGAAACCAGATATATCGATCGCGATACATACACTGACCTGGTCACAC
>CAZYLQ010000148.1:0-4418 GCA_964648395.1 uncultured bacterium
GCTATGGTTATTGCTGCAGGTATTTTTTCATCATTTCATTTTATTGGTGAATATGGTGATTTTTTTTCTTTTAATATTTTCATGGTCCGGTTTTTAGCAGGAATAGCACTGGGAACGCTATATTTTTTGCGTGGGTTTGGAATCACAGCATGGTCCCATGCAGTCTATGATCTCATTGTGCTTACAAGAATGACAACACAATAAGAAAACTCTCTTTAAATTTTAATATGAGATTTTCTACATTTATTATTTTTATACTTGGGGTCGTCAACTTAAAGGGAGATTTGAGCCATGGCCGGATGTCCATAATCCCAGAATATGACCAAAATAATGTCACTATTTTATTTAGCGGACATCGAGAAGAAAACACACAAAAAACGGCATTTCTTTTTACCGTACCATTAGATGTGGACTCTGTTTCTCTGATCAAGAGTAATTCTAACGGTGAAATCGATTTTATTCCAATCCCAGCACAATTAATAAAGGATCTCAAATGGGTGGAAGTTTCCCCCGATTTGAATGAATTTGCTTTTATGATCAACTCAACAAAGTTTCCAAAACCAGGAAATCGTCACTTCGAATATTACCTTTCATTTTCAGAAATGATTGGTGAATTTAATTTTGAAATTCAAGAACCACTTCCTGCGGAAAATTTTAAGTATTCCGGTTTCCAGGGCGAAAAAACACAAGATGCGCACGGTCAAACAAACCATTCAATTCAATGGAAAAATATTTTGGAAAATGAAACTAAACTAATTTCAATTTCTTATTCAAATTCTCGTGGATTAACAACCCGTAGTGCCCTTGCTGAACTCATGACCTTATCACAACAGGATGCCCCTCCTGATGAGCAGCCTATAAACAAGAAGATCAAGCGCCATAAACTTTATATTTGGGAACCCTTGGTAGCTTTATTGGTTGTTACACTATTCATTGCTATCATAATGATGGTTTATCAAAATGGTAAAACAAATTCTTTAACCTGTCACAATTGCGGACAAAAACGAACCCGATTAGATAATTTCTGTTCAGGGTGTGGAGAAAAATTTTAATGTTTCCTGTCTTACTCGAAATTGGCCCTATAAAAATATATTCATTTGGATTTATGCTAGTTGTGGCTTTTTACAGCACTTATTTCTTACTTAATCATGATTTGAAACGGATGGGGCATGACGAAAAATTAGCATCTGATATGGTTTTTTGGGCTGCCATTGGCGGTGTGCTCGGATCCAAAATTTATCATTTATTAGAAAATCTTGATCAGGTAATCGATAATCCTATGGGTATGATTTTCAGCGGTTCAGGATTGGTTTTTCTTGGTGGACTTATGGGAGGAACCTTGGCTGTAACAATTGTGCTTCAAAAAAACAATCTCCCATGGCTCATTTTTGCTGATATTGTAGCACCTCTCTTAATCTTGGGTTACGGTATCGGTCGCATTGGCTGTTTTCTTGTGGGTGATGATTATGGTATTCCCACTCATCTCCCTTGGGCGGTTTCATTTCCAGATGGATTACCTCCAAGCACTTCCCAAGTTTTTTCTGCCTATTATCCTTGGGTTAATATTTCAGGGTTTGCCCCGGGTGTTCTTCCTGTTCATCCAACTCAGTTGTACGAATTTATATTGGCAGTTGCAATTTTTTATTTTCTCTGGTCCCGTCGGAATAATGTGAAAATTGCAGGGAGTTTATTCTTTTTATATTTAATTCTTGCTGGTATTGAACGCTTTATGATTGAATTTATTCGAACAAATGAAAAGTATCTTTTTGAAATTTTTACTGGTTCCCAGATTATTTCCATGATAATGATAATCATTGGGTCATATTTTCTAATAAATCCTTTACCTAAGCGTGAATCGTAACCTGCATAAATATTTTCTTTTTTTACTACTTTCTATAACTCTATGTAATGGGCAAATCAACCTATCCATCTCTGAATACCGCCCATTTCCTGAAAAAATCCATCTATTAGATATAAAACCAACCAAAGTGAGTTGGACTATCGCGAATCGATTCTTATTGTTTGATCAGTATAAACGTGAATTAATTGAATTAGATGCTTTCGGAGACGTGAATCTATCCAGTGGGGTTGGACAAAATGTTTCAGGATATGAAGATTTAGTCTGGATGGGTATTTCGCCGCAAGGGATTTTGCTGGTGGATCGCCTGGAGAATGAAATTGTCCAATTGGATTTTCGATTAAATCCGGTTAACACTATTGATTTGAATCGACGCATTTTTCCAGAAAAAGCAGCACTGGATCCCTGGGGAAGGCTATACCTTTATTCAAGAGATTACAATAGTATATTTTTATTTGATAAAGGTGAATTGGATCCCGCACCAATAGTTAACTTATCAAAAGAGTTTGGATCAGTATTTTGCATGACGGAGATGCAAATTAATCAAGAAGGTGAGATGGCAATTTTAGGTTGTAATGGAATGATTCATATTTTCAGTCAGAATGGTCGAAAAAAATTATCATTTCCATCAACTATAGAAAATGCAGTCTTTTTAATTGCGGTACGTGGCGATTGGTTTGTATTTAATCGAATCGGAGCAGGGATATCTATTCATTCACAAAAAACAGTATCTATTCCAGGTGCAAGTGTACCTATTGAAGATATGGCTTCTATGAACCGATCCATCGCTGTTCTTGCTAAGGATCATATTCTAATTTTGGATGTTAAATAAAGTCAAGTTTTTCACTTGTCTTTCCATCTATTTTTTCTGTTCCTCCTTGGCACAGGTATCTACTAAAGTAGATACGATTTATAGTATATCTAACGAAAATTCCATTCAACTAACACATCCTTTCATACTGGAAGCATCAGTATTGGTTTTACAGGGCGGAGTACCAATAATTGTAAAAAAAATCCACGCTATTGAAGGGATTTTGGTATTGCCAAATACGGATCCCAACTTTCCTTTAGTGATAAGCTATGATTATTTAACAAATGGCTTACCGCTTTCAGTAGGACCAACATGGAAATCTTTACCAGAACTGAATTTGGAAAACATCCCAATCTTATCTAAAAAAGATCAACCATATTCTGTGAATTCAGATACTGAATCTAATATTTTTTCTTCAGGTAGTATTTTCCGGCAATTATCAGTTTCACCCTTAGGTGGTTTTGATTTTACAGGCGGCCTGCAAATGCAATTAAATGGGAAGTTAACAAAAAATATGATGGTAAGCGGTATTCTCACAGACCAGGATTTACCAATTCAACCAGAGGGGACTACGCGAGAATTAGAAGAATTAGACCAGGTTTATCTCATGGTTACACATCCGAATTATTCCGTTGATGCCGGTGATATTATTTATGAAGAAAAAATTAATAACAGTAATAATATTAATAGAAAACTTGTTGGGTTAAAGAATTACTATAAGAAAGGTCAATGGAGTGGATCGGGGGTTTATGCTGGATCAAAAGGAAATTATACAACCCTGGAAATCAAAGGAAGAGATGGAAAACAGGGCCCATATCAATTAATCGGTAGTAATGGGAACAGGGATATAATTGTTTTATCCGGGACAGAAAAAGTATGGGTGGATGGAATAAAATTAATTCGTGGCCAAAATCACGATTACACCATCGATTATTCATTGGGAGAAATTCATTTTACACCCAAAATTCTTATTCATGCAGATTCTGACTTATTCATCGAGTATCAATATTCTGATTTCGAATACCAAAAAGGGTTCTCCGGTGGTTCACTAAAAAGAAATTTTGGGAAATCCAGTTTTTTAACATTTGGATTTTACAAGGAATCTGATCAATTCAACAAAAATGACTGGAGTCAGGATATTCAAGATTCATTATCTGCTTCGGAATCTGGGAATATTCAAATAAGCACAGTCATTCCAAATGATGAGGGTGATTATATATTTTCAGGAGACAAATATGAATATTCACCTGATGAAGAGAACCAGCCTAGGTATGCAATTACCTTTGAATTTGATCCTGATGGTTTATATATAAGAAAAATATCGGATACGGGACGAATATTTTATGAATTTACAGAATCGGATATAGGCTTAAATAGTAATGTAGATAAATATAGTCCTTTTCGCACTATACTTGGTCCAAAATTGCATCAATTTGGATTTGTAGGAGGAGATGTTAGTATAGGAAATTATATTAATATCTCCAGCCAATTTATGGGATCAGGCTTAAATCAAAATACTATGGCGATCCGGCAGGAAAAGCAAGGAGGCTCTTCTAGAAAAATAGATATTTCCATTGACACTCTTGTGTTTGGACCGGCTATTTGGACCGCGGCAATTTCTAATTGGTATCGTAATGATAATTATTTTGCTCTGGGACAAGAAAATGATGTCATGCAGCGGCGTCTTTGGAATTTGGATTCTGCTCGATCAAATGGTGTAGAAGAGTCAAAGATCAGATCAGAAATGAT
>CAZYLQ010000149.1:0-4373 GCA_964648395.1 uncultured bacterium
AGCGGGGAAAAATTACCGGATGGTTTTTCTAAAACAAAAAGAATTAATGTTAAAATTGAGGAAAGACTTATTCCTTGTTTCAACCCTTGTTTTCTTATAGGTTTCCCGGCATTTTTTAGAAGGGTTTCGTTTATCATGTCTCGACGGAATACATTGGTTCTGGCCACACATAATATTCATAAACAAACTGAGATGAAATTTATTTTATCCAGATTAGGTGTGACTGTCATAGGTTTGGATCAATTTCCGGAGATTAAATCCATTGAAGAAACGGGAACAACGCTTATTGAAAACGCATTAATAAAAGCAAGGACGGTTCATGAAATAACAGGACTTCCATCTCTAGCAGATGACACTGGATTGGAAGTGGATGCATTAAATGGTGCGCCGGGGGTTTATTCTGCAAGATTTGCTGGTGAAAATGCCACCTATGAAGACAATGTAAATAAAATGCTGATTGCTTTAAAAGGTATTCCTTACGATAAAAGGAGAGCTAGATTTAGAACTGTGTTAGCTTTTGTAGATTCTAAATCGGAACTCTCTGAGGATGGAGCCATTGAAGGTAGGATCATAAATAAAGCTCGTGGAAAAGATGGGTTTGGATATGATCCAATTTTCAAACCAGAAAGTTATGATATTACTTTTGCGGAAATGACATCCGAACAGAAGAATAGGATTAGCCATCGCGCAAGAGCATTAGAAAAAATGAAAAAAATATTGAAAACATATTTTGAAAAAGGAGAATTTATCGAATAAAACGATATCAGGTTAATCAAGACTAAACTTGATCTTTTTAGAACATATTCATACTTTCTTTTTCCGATTCCTTTTAATCGGTTTATGGGGATTCCTTTCCCTACGGCCCATCTATGCCCAGGACTCAGATTCCATTTTAACCGTGGAATCACATATAATTTTAATTCCTGATTACATTCCCTCATCACCATTCGTAGTAGACCCTTTTCCTACTATAAAAAAATCACTGGTTCAACCCTTAGATTCAATAAATACACCTTTGGGATTATTAAATTTCCCTTATCAAAATAAAAAAACTGATGTTAAACTTTCTTGGGATTGGCAAACAATTACCATATCTAAAATTGTTGATGGAAAGCAAGTCCAAATGCCTTTTACAGCTTCTGTTGAGTGGTACCTAAAAAAGTTTCACCAACGATCATGGCATAAGAAATTCATAGAAACCATGCAAAAAGAAGCCAAGGGTGATAAAAAAAGTCGCCGGGGCCAAATGATTGAAGTAGTGGGTGTGGATATTGGCAGGCTAGGACGGGCGTCACTCCGAGTAAGTGGGAATGTGAATATTAATGGTAAAATGGTTTTTCAGGATCAAGAATTGGTTCGATCAACCTTGAACCAGACACAAAATACCCACCTTGAATTTGACCAGAAACAAAACCTGAATATCCAGGGAAAAATTGGTGATAGAATCACAGTTGCTATGGATCAGGACTCTGAACGCGATTTTGATTGGGAAAATAATATTCGGATCTCTTATGAAGGACACGAAGATGATATTATACAAAAAGTAGAGGCTGGAAATATTTCTCTTTCTCTTCCATCTACAAAATATGTCACTTTCTCCGGGAAAAATCAGGGACTTTTTGGAATAAAAGCAATTTCAAAATTAGGTCCTGTGGATATTACCACTATTGCTTCAATTGAGAAAACGAAGAAGGAACAATCTGAATGGGAAGGTGGTGGACAAAGTAGTACCCAACAGATTAGAGACGTGGATTGGATAAAAAATAGGTACTTTTTTATTCATCCAATGTTTAGAAACGGATTAGATACAACGGCATTTATAGATGGGCAATTAAAATCAGTTTCAATTCCTTCTTTTTATCCAACAAAGGGTGGAAGGCATCTCCTTGGAAATATAGTGGTGAAAAACTTTGAATTGTATAAGTCCATTAATACTAATGATGCGAATGCAATGACCGGGATGGCTTACATCGATCCATTAAATATTGCTGATACAAATTATGTAGATGAGAATGAAGAAGGGAGTTTTATACGTTTAGAGCAAGGAACCAATTATTATGTAAGCCCAGACTTGGGCTTCATCCGAGTCCGTGAGATGGTTTCACAGGATATTTTAGGATGTACATTTGTTCTGGCGGATCGAGAAACAGGTGAAACCGTGTTAGAAGTTGGTACAGGTCCAGATTCTCTTGGGACTAACTTATCACTCATGATGCTAAAACCCCGAAACAGTTACCCTAATCACTCAACGTGGCCCCTCATGTTCAAAAATGTATACTACCTAGGTACAACTCAGATCAATACAGAAGGATTTGAGATTAAAATTTTGAATAAAAATGCGACTCCAGTTTCTGAGAGAGATAGGGCCACAAGTTTACCCTATATTACATTATTTGGATTGGACAGTTTGGATGAAAATGGTCAGCGGAATTATGATGAATTGATCGATTCAGATCCTAATATTATGAATTTAGTAGATGGGGAACTCATGTTTCCAACGCTTCATCCTTTTGCTAATTCAGATTCTTTAGTCGGGGGAACAAATACAGAACAATTACAAGAACAATTAGGCCCAGGGCTTCTTTATACATCATCATCATCTTCAGAAGTGAATGCTGATCATCGGTGGATGATTGAAGCGGCATATTCAAATCAAAGTTCTACCATTAGTCTTGGCTTTATGCTGGTGGAAGGCAGTGAGGAAGTTATACAAAATGGCGTTACCCTTAAAAGAGGATTGGATTATAATATTGATTATTTTTCTGGAACTATCGTTCTTTTAGGAGATGCAGGAAATGACCCAAACGCAAAACTCAAGATCAATTATGATAAACATGAGTTAGTATCTTTTGATAAAAAAACTATTTTTGGAACACGGGCTCAAATGGATCTGGGAAAGAAAAATTCCTTTATTGGTGCCACTGCGCTTTATTTTAACCAATCTATCATTAACGAAAAAGTAGAAGTGGGTTATGAGCCTACACGAAATTTTATTTGGGATTTGAATGGTCGGTATGAATGGGATGTGGATGGTGTAACTCGTATTCTGGATAAACTTCCTGTGATTGAAGCAGAAAAAATGTCATCATTTTCGATTGAGGGGGAAATCGCCCAAGTAATGCCGAATCCAAACTCCATTAACAATCCAGAAACGGGAGATCCCAACGGTGTTGCTTTTATTGACGATTTTGAAGGGAGTAAAAGAACCACATCACCTTCCATTCAAAGGCGATTTTGGAAAGCATCTTCTGCGCCTATTTATTATGATGATATCATGGCATCATTCGAAGATGAATATTCCCAAAGAAATCGGGGAAATTTGCATTGGTTCAATCCTTATGTGCCATACAGGACCAGAGAGATTTGGCCTAACCAGTCAACATCACTACGGGCCGGAAATGAAACCACGGATGTGATGGTGTTACGGTATAAGTCCAAAAGACATCAATGGGATATTGATCCTGATTCACTTTGGGTAGGAGTTACCACCTCTTTGTATTCTGGAGATTATGATCAAATCCAAAGTAAATTTTTTGAAATATGGGTTAAAGGGAATTCTGGAAAGATACATATTGACTTGGGAAAAATATCAGAAGATATGGATGGTGATGGTCAGCTAAATACGGAAGATAAACCTGCCGCAGGGCTTACATTGGGTAATGGTTTTTTAGAGGACGATGAAGACACTGGTCTTGATGGATGTTTTGACGAAACAGAAGATGGTTGGGGTGGATGTCTTGAAAGTGGAACTTATAATGACTTTCTTATTTCTGGAGAAACGGACTTAATCAATCCTTCGAGTGATGTTGATTCTCAAGACCCCAATGGTGATAATTGGAATTATGACCAGAGCACTTTCAATGACTATACCCAGGTGAATGGGACGGAAGGAAATGGTACGGGATCCAAGATCCAGGAAGGGGGTAAATATCCGGACACAGAAGATTTGGATCGTTCTACATTTTTGGATAAAACAAACGATTATTTCTCAACCCAATTTATGTTGACGGACACTACCTATCTTGCAGGTGAAACTGAGAAAAATGGTGAACCGACAGGTTGGCGGCTTTTCCGGATACCCTTGTCCGATTTCAAGCAGGTCAAAAATATTGAGTGGAACGAGATCAGGTATGTTCGCCTGGCTATTACTGGATTAGACACGATTCAAAAAACACTTATAATCGCTAAAATGGAGATAGTGGGGAATGAATGGCAAGAAAAAGGTATTGTTGGGTTGGATACGAGTAATGTTGATACATCGATATTTTTTAATCAGCTACTTGGGAATATTTATGGCAGCGATGATGATCCCACATTCCAAGTTGCAGTTGTTAATACTGAGGACAATGCAGACTACATCCCACCCAAAGGTG
>CAZYLQ010000150.1:0-4285 GCA_964648395.1 uncultured bacterium
CTATACCTGTGCCATTTCTGCTATAGACATCGCTCTCTGGGACATAAAAGGCAAATCCGTAAATTTGCCAACCTATAAGTTGATGGGGGGTCCTGTTCGAAACAAGGTCATCAGCTATCCCCATACTCAGGGCAAAACAATAGATGAACTCGTAGCCAACTCGGTAGCTGCAGTCGAGGCCGGGTGGAAATTTGTGAGATGGGGACAACCCGAAACAGGAGGAGAATTCGAGAGTACTGGGATCTCCACATTAGAGCCTCTTGAGTCGATGAAAATTGCAGTCGAACAAATGAGCGCTGTGAGAGAAGCCGTTGGGCCAGATATACAGATGACATTCGACGCACACACCCGACTCGACACTGCTCACGTCGTACAGATGTGCAAAGATCTGGAACAGTTCAAACCGTTCTTCATTGAAGATCCTATCCGATCTGAAAATCATGGCAGCTACAGGAACTTACGCAGGCAGGTTAATTTACCGATCGCTGCAGGTGAACAATGGGCGTCGAAGTGGGATTTCAGGGAAGTTATTGAAGAAGATTTGATCGATTATGCCCGGATTGATCTTTGCATAGTAGGAGGCTTGACCGAGGCTCTCAAAATTACTCATTGGGCAGAAACGCATTACATCGATATCGTCCCACACAATCCCCTTGGTCCGGTCTCGGCCGCTGCATGCGCTGCCCTTTGCATGGCATCCACAAACGTGGGCGTACTGGAAATGCCAAGACGTCCTAGCTCCTACGCCACTGAATTGTTTCCGCAACAGATTGAATGGGCTGACGGCTACTCATGGAGCCCAGACACCCCAGGGCTAGGAGTTGAGTTCGACATTGATGCTGCAGAAAAAGCTGCGGTGGATCCACATGGCTGGCCACCAAGACTTCGCAGGAACGACGGTGCGTTGACTAACTGGTAAATCTCGACAATCGCTACAACCTTAATCAAAGGATTTAACTGATCATGCCGTTTATTTACACCCCGTCACTGTATGGGTTCGCCGGCGCATTAATCTTCTTGGTACTGGCGCTGATCTCGCTCAACGATGAACAATGGCTCCACACAGCTATGTGGGGTCTTCTTGGTGCGGCTTTTCTTCTTAAGCATCTGCCCAAGTTACTGGTTTTCAGATTCCTGAATTTAGTAGCTTTAGCGATGCTGGCAATAGGCTTTATCCTATTTTTGATTGAGCATATCTCTCAAATCACCTAAGGTGATCAATCGATAGTTGCACCACCGTCTATCACCATATGCGTACCCGTCATAAAAGAAGCCTCGTCCGAGGCCAGGAACAAAGCACCCGACGCTATTTCGTCCGGAGTACCCATTCGCTTCATGAGAGAGTCTTGTCCGAATTCCACATATGCTTTCTCAGGGTCCAGTCCTAAGGAATCGATATGACGGTCGGTAGCTCTTGTTCGAATAGAGCCCGGACAAACAGCATTGACCCTTACATTGTCTGCTGCAAGATCCATTGCCAAGCAACGAGTGAGTTGCGCAACGGCACCTTTCGAAGCGTTGTAAGGAATAAATTCAGGCTGTGCGATAAATGATGACACTGAAGCAATGTTGACGATAGCCCCCCCGCCATTGCTGCGCATTGACGGCAAAATCTCCCTCACGCAATTCGCATACCCTATGACGTTGACACCAAATACTCGTGCCCAATCGTCAGGCGTAATCGTTTCAATGTTGCCAAAGACAAACGCAGCTGCGTTATTTATCAGTATGTCTATATCTCCGTGGGCACCAATAGCATTCGACACCGTCTGCTTGACCGATGCCCCATCTGATGTATCGGTCTTACTGTAAACCGCTGCACCCCCAGCCTTCTGGATCAGTTCGACCGTGTCGCGTCCTGAATCTTCTTCAATCTCAGCAACTGTGACATTTGCACCTTCAGTGGCGAAGCGAAGCGCAATGGCCCTTCCAATCCCGTTCCCACTACCGGTCACAATTGCATTTTTACCTTCAAGTCTCACTGCAACATTCCTCTCTTTCATTTTTATATGACAAGCCTATAGCGATAATGCTCACAATATACTGCTGTGAACCAGATTGATTGACACGCGCACTACCCACATAATTGACTCTCACACTTCGTTAGAACAGGCTGACACATGATCAACGACAATTTCTTTGGACGGCGCAAGAATACTCCAACACGTCCAGTCCCTCCCGGCCAGTACCTTGAAGACGGATTTCCTGTTTTATCTGCGGGTCCCACTCCTAGGGTAGATATCAACACTTGGGATTTCTCAATCGAAATCGCCGGCGAGACAGCAGGGACTTGGTCGTGGGAATCGCTCAACAGCCTCGATCAAACAGATATGCATACCGATATCCACTGTGTAACAAAATGGTCAAAGCAAGACACAAACTGGCGCGGAGTTGCAATCGACACGTTGCTAGCTGACGCGCATATTAGTCCGCCTGATGGATATGTCATGGCCTATTGCGACGGTGGATATACGACGAACGTCCCGGCCAAAGACTTAATGGATGGCAAGGGAATACTTGCACACACTTACGAAAATGAACCACTTCCTGCTGAACACGGCGGGCCGGTCAGGTTATTCATACCTCATCTCTACCTGTGGAAATCAGCAAAATGGATAAGGCGTCTGAGGTTCATGGAAAAAGACGAGCCAGGATTCTGGGAAGGCTACGGGTATCACATGTATGGGGACCCATGGCTTGAACAACGCTACACAGGCGATTAATTTTGCCATCTCAAAGGGAAAAGCCATGGCGTGTGGCTACTGTGACGGCGGTAAAAATAGCGTCAACCCGTGTCAAATTGTTCACCCTTGAATTACCATCAGGTGGAAATTTCAAAGCCGGGCAGCACTATGACGTACGACTTACCGCGCCCGATGGGTACCAAGCACAACGAAGTTACTCTCTGGCTTCGTCACCTGGAGATACCAATTTAATCGAAATAGCTATCGAATTGATTGTTGACGGTGAGGTCTCAAGCTATTTCCACGACTCGGTAGAACCTGGTGAAATGATCGAAGTTCGAGGACCTATCGGCGGACACTTTACCTGGGAACCCTCACATACCAAGTCATCGATTTTCGTAGCAGGCGGATCAGGGATTGCACCAATCATTTCAATGCTGAGACATCGATTCACTGTTAAAAATAATGCGCCTGCCCTGTTGCTTTTCAGCGTGAGGACCGAGGACGACATACTTTACCGAGAGGAATTGGAGAGGATGTCCGACAATGACCCAAGTCTCCACGTGGTCACGACCATAACGCGAGGAACATCAAAAGATTGGATCGGCAATACACGTCGAATTGACCAGGGCATGATCGATTCTGCACTAGTGAATACGGGGGTAAAGCCCGAGTCAGCATATGTTTGCGGTGGATCAGGATTTGTTGAATCTATAGCAGATATCTTGCTTGATACCGGCCTGGACTTCAACCAGATTCACATAGAGAGATTCGGACCTTAACTGGCCGTAACAGGGACGATTATTGCTGTTCTTTTTATGCGTATGCTCTTGGGCTTCCCGGGTATGTACCACCTGCATTCAATGAAAGATTCCCGCCGTCCATAGGAAGTATGGCTCCAGTTACAAAGCTTGATGCATCTGATGCTAAGAATATCGCCGGGCCCTTTATCTCCTCGGGGTTTCCTAAGCGACCCATTGGAATCCCACCCTTGAAGGTTTCTTCTAATTCCGGGACTTTAGCCACTCTTTTTCGCAAACCATCATTCCAAACCTGCGCAGGCAGAATGGCATTTACTCGCACGCCACGAGAGGCCCATTCTGTGGATAATTCTCGTGTCATCTGTATCACAGCACCCATCGCCATCCCGTATGGCGTATGCCCTCGACCCAGAGAATTCAATCCACCAATCGATCCGAAATTGATAATCGATCCCCTGCCCTGTTCTAACATGCGTCGTCCTGCTTCCTGGCAAGAGGCAAAGCGTCCGACCACAAGGTTCTGAAGAGACTCTTCTAACTTGTCTAACGGAAGATCTTCAGGGCGACCCATATTGCCCTCACCTGCAACATTCCCGACGATATCAACTCGACCAAACTCGGAATCAATCGTTGTATACAAATTTCTAATCTGCTCTATGTCGGATACGTCGCAACCGATTGCAAGTACTCGTCCTCCCAACGGTTCGATTTCTCCAGCAGTCGACTCAGTTCCGGGAAGGTTGATGTCAACGAGTACGACATCTGCGCCTGATTCGGCAAACCCAATAGCCATCTGCCGACCCATGCCACTGGCAGCCCCCGATACCATGGCAACTCGCC
>CAZYLQ010000151.1:0-4173 GCA_964648395.1 uncultured bacterium
GGGGCCAATTACTACAATGCTGATGGCGAACAAGAATTTCAACCGGCAAATGCAGTCGTGGTGGGATGTAACGGAATTGGAACGCCAAGAATGTTGTTACATTCCACCTCGAAATCACACCCTGAGGGGCTTTTGAACTCGTCAGGACTCGTCGGAAAAAATCTTATGCTCCATGTGTACGCCGGGGCTTCCGGATTTTTCGATGATTTAGACGCACCTACATACCGTGGTCCCCTGGCGTGCATCATCATGTCACAGGAGTTTTACGAAACCGATCCTTCTCGAGATTTCAAGCGTGGATACACCTTCCAAATGGGCAGAGGACAGGGACCTGCTCCCACAGCAACCGGAGGAGTCTCATGGGGTAAGAATCATCACGCTGAATTCGCCGAACGTTTTGGAAAAAATTTAGGTCTTGGTGTCATTGGCGATGACCTACCGGAGGAAAAGAACCGAGTAGAGCTTGATACGAAACTTACCGACCGTTACGGCATACCTGCTCCAAAAATCATCTACCGAGTCGGCAATAACTCAAAACGCCTGCTAGCTCACGGGGTAAACTCCGCCCGCACCGTTCTGGAATCTGCCGGAGCTTCCAGAATCATCTCAAGCCAATTCAGCACAAACGCGGGCTGGCATTTAATGGGAACCGCAAGGATGGGTGAAGATCCTGCACTTTCAGTAGTCAACCAATACGGACAAGGACACGATGCAGACAACGTATTTATAGTCGATGGTTCGGTTTTTGTTACTGGTGCTGCGGTGAATCCGACACCGACCATTCAGGCTCTTGCCCTCCGTACCGCTGATTACATACGTCACGAGCGATCGGATTTAAAGTCATGACCACCTCTGAGCAGTCCTCACGGTTGATGCAATCTATCCTCGACTTACTCATTCCCCCAATTGAAAACCTTGCGGGAGCCGGTGGATTAAACCTCGAAGATGAACTTCACAGAATGTCCACAGAGCACTCGAAATACACCGGAGTTATCGACAGATCTATCGACACTATAACCAGTCTGCTGGGATCCACCGGTCTTAATTCCCAAGTAACAAGTGAAGTCATACAGCAATTCGAGTCATCTGATCCCAGATTGTTCGAATTGCTACTGGAAATCGTCTACACAGCATACTATTCCGATACAAGAGTCCATGAGAGGATAGGCTGGAAGAGTGGAGCCCTACAACCAGAGGGTCATCCAATGCCACCATGGGATGAGTCCATTTTGGACAGAGTACGAAAGCGAAAACCATTTTGGACTCATGTCGATTGACTACAAACTGACTGATCAATTAACCAGTTGAACACCTTACCCACGCCAAATGGTCGACCAAACATACTTCCATCTGTTGCTCCAAAACTAATAAAGAACGGCCAGTTTCTCAGGCTATGGTCTATCGGCTGGGTAACCAGTTCTATGATGTGGCTCGAAATGCTCGTAGTTCCGTTGCTTACCTTGGAATTAACTGATTCTCCTTTCCTCGTTTCTCTCGTTTTTTTCCTGCGTTTCGTACCAATGCTCTTCGGTTTCGGCCTAGGAGTTTTATCGGAACGAATTAACCGTAAGCATTTGCTGGTAAGTGGCCTAATTATCCAAGCAGCCACGTCCTTGACATGGGCTCTTCTAGCCTTAACCGGCTCTATACAATTCTGGCACCTTGCGGTTGGAAGCTTTCTTATTGGAATTGTGATGACCAGTGATTTTCCAGTAAGGCGAACAATGATGGGTGAGATTGTCGATCGAAGCCAGATCGGTCGCGCCATGTCATTAGAAATGACCAGCAGTTCGTTTTTTCGAATCCTGGGTCCATTTGCAGGAGGGGTTCTACTTGGAACAGTAGGAGCATACGGAGGGTTCCTGTTAGCTGCATTACTGTATTTGGCAGGTCTCATCATTGCAGTTTCTACTAACTACCTGCAGCCACTGTCGACCGAACGATATACCAGCACCAAAACGCAGATGACTCAAGGCATCAACTACATCCGCCGTAACGAGATAATAATTGGGACACTCGTTGTGACTCTGGTCGTAAACGCATTTGGCTTTTCTTACATGAGCCAACAACCAGTCGTCGCTCGACAAGTGTTGGAGGTGAGCGATGTCCTGATTGGAGTCCTGCAGTCTGTAGAAGGCGTAGGTATGTTCTTGGGCGCTGCTCTGGTCACAATTTTCGCCCGACCGCACCAATACATACGCATATACATGGGGAGTTCACTGCTGTACCTCCTGACCATAACGTTATTTTCTCAATCAAACACATATTGGGCTTCACTGCTAATTTTATTTTTGAGCGGCATAGGAATGTCCGGATTCGCTGCAATGCAGAGTGCAATCATGGTCTACACCTCCTCTCAAGAGATGCGAGGCAGGGTTATGGGTTCAGTCACGATGTTCATCGGGTTTGGCCCCTTAGGGGCATTGGGCATCGGCATGCTAGCCGGCTTCTATTCCATTGCGACTGCAGTAATGATCACTGCTTGCATTGGAATCGCTTGCACACTAATCGTATTCATCGTGTACCCATCTATGAGGACATCTAAGGAACCTAAGCAAGACATTACAGGAAGTACGGGTTAATAAAGCCACGCCGTCGAATGATGGGCAGAGTGTGCTCAGTCATATCCATTACTAACATTTACTTAACAGAATATTGCTATATTTTTGCTTCCAGGTAGTTAGCTTAAGGCAAAGATTTGAACCTAGGATTCTTCGGAAAATACCTCACCCTCTGGGTAGCACTCTGCATCATCGCCGGTGTAGGCATCGGAGAGTTGCTACCAGCCTTTCCGGACACGCTCAGCCGATTCACATTAAGGCAAGTGTCTATACCAGTAGCAATATTAATCTGGTTCATGATCTACCCAATGATGGTGCGTATAGATTTTTCCAGTGTCCTGGACGTAGGCAAACGTCCACGCGGACTGGCTTTAACTTTAATTATCAACTGGCTAGTCAAACCACTCACAATGTTTGCTATTGCGTGGTTTTTCCTAAAAATCGTCTTCGCCAGTTGGATATCTCCTGACCTGGGGACACAATACCTGGCTGGAGCAATACTGCTCGGAGCAGCGCCATGTACCGCTATGGTTTTTGTGTGGAGCTACCTGACGCGCGGTAACGCTGCATACACGCTAGTACAAGTAACCGTTAATGACCTTGTACTGCTTGTTGCTTATGCCCCAATAGTAATTTTCCTACTTGATATCGGAGACATTACTGTCCCCTACGATACCGTTTTTCTATCTGTCATCCTCTATGTAGTCATACCACTGGCCGTCGGTTATGTGTCGCGCGTATGGATACTACGAAACAAAGGAACAGACTGGTTGGAAGGATCCTTCTTACCCAAACTCGGGCCAATCACGATTATTGGCCTACTCCTCACACTAATCCTGTTGTTTTCGTTTCAAGGTGAAACAATTCTGGACAATCCGATACACATTGGATTAATAGCAATACCGTTAATTATTCAAACCGTGATCGTCTTTGGGATCGCATACGGCGTCGCAAAATTATGGGGTTTGAGCCACGACATTGCCGCACCCGCGGCGTTAATCGGAGCTTCGAACTTTTTTGAACTTGCAGTTGCTGCAGCCATCTCATTATTCGGACTCGAGTCTGGCGCAGCAATGGCTACCGTCGTTGGAGTACTCGTCGAAGTCCCTGTCATGTTGTTACTGGTGAAAGTAGTGAACGCCACATCTACGTCATTTGTTCACAATCAAGACGGTAGTTGCTGCCCTGCAAATACAATCCGCAAGAAAGATACGGTCGAAGGTGTTGCATGATCGCACTCCTTTATATTTTTTGCAGATATCCTTCCAGCGAACAATTAGCCGAACCGTTTGGAGCCATTAATGGCACTTGATGACATGCAAGAAATAAGGGCCCAACTCATACCTGTAGTTAAGGATTTCGTACGAAAAGAAGTAATTCCGAAAGCGGCCCAACACGATGAGGACGATACATATCCCGCAGAGTTAGTCGACCAAATGGCTGAGATAGGTCTATTCGGGATGGTAGTGCCAGAGAAATATGGAGGTATGGGACTTGACTTACTTACATTCTCGATGGTGTTTGAAGAACTATCAAAAGGATGGATGTCGATCACAGGACCAATTGGGACACATTCGATGCTGGCATTCGCAGTATCGAAATACGGTACTGA
>CAZYLQ010000152.1:0-4093 GCA_964648395.1 uncultured bacterium
TTAAAATGATGACTCCTCCCATTGTAGGCGTGCCCCTTTTCTTCATGTGTGATTCTGGCCCTGTTAGGCGAATTTCTTCACCGATCTGGTTTTTTTGTAGTATGTGGATAACCCAAGGCCCTATGATGAAGCTTATAACCAGTGCAGTAATTGCTGCGAATGCTGCACGAAATGTGATGTACTCAAATAAATTGAAAGCAGAAAAGGTTTCTTTGAAGGGTGTCAGGAAATAATACAACATTAGTCTGCGAAAACTCCCTTGATCACTTTTTCCATGGCCATCCCACGAGATCCCTTAAATAAAATTTTATCTCCAGAGTGAACGATTTCTTTCAATGAATGGATCAGCTCATCATGCGATTCAAAATGTTTATGATCAATTCCATTGTTAATCATCGAATCGGTATAAATTGTATTTTGGCCCAATGTAAAAACACCATCTAACTCTAACTCAGTACATTTTTTGCCGACCTTACGGTGTTGCTCATGGGATGTGGGACCTAATTCAAACATATCTCCAAAAACAAAGATTCGACGCCCGTTACCGGAGAATGATTTTAAATAATCCAATGCTGCCAATGATGAGATTAAGTTTGCATTGTAGGTATCATCAATGACAGTAATATCATCAAATTGCTTGACTTGGCACCTTCCTGAAGTTGGTGTAAAGGATTGAATTCTTTCAATCACATTATTCCATTCTACTCCCAGCGTTACTGCTATGGCAGTAACAGCAATACTGTTTTTAATAAAAGATAAATTTTGGCTGCCAGTGGGTATATCATGAGAATCCAGAATCAAAGTAAGTGATCCATTATTTTCTTGGTGAATATCAGCAGGGAAGTCACATTCAGGTGTGAGGCCAAATGTGATTATTTTACCGGAAATTCTTATTCCTGCTACTTTATCATCAGCCAAATTCACAAATGAGATGCCATTTCCCAGTGAGCGAAAAAGCGCTCCCTTTTCCTGGGTAATTGTTTCAATTGAGCCGAAGCCTTCTAAATGAGCAGGTGCAATGTTGGTGATGACTCCATGTGTGGGTTGAGCGATTCTGCAAAGCACATCAATTTCACCGGGAACACTGGCGCCCATTTCAAGAATAGAAATCGAATGCTCATTATTCATTTGAAGGAGGGTCAGGGGAAGCCCAATTGTAGTATTGAAATTCCCCTGTGTGGCGTGCACATTATAACTGCTTTGCAGTACATGTACGAGTAAATCTTTTGTGGATGTTTTGCCATTAGAACCGGTAATGCCTATTACCGGAATATCAAATTGTTTTCGCCATGCATTGGCAATATTTCCGATCATTATTAATGGATTATCACATACAATCTGCTGTAAACCCAAGGATTCGTTAGTCTGTGAAACCAGAGCAGCGGATGCACCAGAATTTTCAACATTGCCAAGGAAGGAATGACCGTCAACTCGCTCTCCTATCAAAGCAATATATAGATCATTTTCTTGTATTTCGCGACTGTCAGTTGTAATGCCCAGAACTGGGTGATGTAGTTTATTTCCGGTGACGGTTTCAAAAATTGCTGTAAATCTTTCTGGATATTTGATGTCAATTCTCATTGATATCTCCTAATAATCTCCAGATCAGAGTAGAATTCTTTCTTACTCTTGATATCCTGATACTCTTCTCTACCTTTTCCTAAAATAGCTACAATATCATTTTTTTCAGATCGATTTAGAGCATCTTCTAAACCAGCCCTTCTATCCTTAAATACCGTGAAATTGCTTCCAGAAAAACCACCAATTATTTCTTTCGAAATTTGATCTGGATCTTCTGTTCTGGGATTATCCGGTGTTACGAAACAATGAGTTGCAAAAATTTCAGCAATCCGGCCCATTTTCGGACGTTTGCTTGCATCTCTATCACCACCGGCTCCGAAAACGACATAGAGGCAGGCATCATTCAAAGAAACTTCTTTTAAGGTGCCTAATACCTTTTCATAGGCATCTGGTGTGTGAGCATAATCCATGATCGCTTTTGCGCCATTCGCCAATGGGAAGGATTCCATTCGGCCAGGAATAGCAGAACATTTTTTGATCCCATCTTCAATCATTTCTTTCTCGATACCCAAGGCATGAGCCACCGAAACTGCGCCTAATATATTTTCTGCATTGAATTCACCCACAAGGGTTGAGCCGATCTCATAGGTGATATGACCTGCAACAATCTTACCATGAATTCCAGAAATGGAAATATTTAAATCAGAAAAATGAATGGAATTTCCATTTGAACGAGAAAAAGTCAAAGTTGGGGCATTCGTTTCTTCTGCCATTCTCAACCCATTTGGATCTGACTCATTCACGATGGCAGTGGATTCCAACGGTAACATTCTGAAAAGGCGCGCTTTTGCCTGATAGTAGGCTTCTATCGAAGCATGGTAATCCAAATGCTCAGGTGTCAGATTGGTGAACAGGGCCACATCAAATTCAACATCTGCGACCCTGTATTGATCTAATGCATGGGAAGAAACTTCCATGACAATGTGTGAGAAATCCGCATCCCTCAATTCTGAAAATGTTTTTTGTAATGAAATGGAATCTGGGGTGGTTAACGTAGCTTCTTGAATAAAACCATCAGCAATTGTACCTAATGTTCCCAATTGAGCTGTTTTGTGACCGGCGTTATTCAATATAGAATAAAGGAGAGAAGCAGTGGTTGTTTTACCATTGGTTCCGGTTATGCCAAGGACAATAAGGTCTTTTGTAGGATGCCCATAATATTCTGCAGCAACTATTGATGCAGCACGCCTTGGGTTTGCCACTTTTATTTGAGGAACAGACAAATTACCTACGTCTCGCCCATTGGAAATAATGGCGATTGCTCCTGAATCAATGGCATCACCTATAAAATCATGTCCATCCACTTTTGCCCCGGGAATAGCAATAAAAAGGTCACCCTCTTCAATCTGGGAAGAATTCAATTTTACCCCCGTAACTGTAACATTTGGAATTCTCCGGGATGGTTGAAATAACGAATGAGCAATAGTGTGTAGAGACTTTGTCATTTAAATCCTACGGTGCAAGTATACCCTTTGTTCAAAATTGTTCCCGGTTCTGGACTCTGCCATGCAACTTTTCCGCTTCCTTGAATTATATATTTTAAACCGGCTTGTCGAAGAGATGTCATGGCCTTCCGCATACTAAAACCTCGGATTTCCGGCATTTCAACTTTATTTGAAAACCTAGCAGCGGTAGATAACCCTAGTGGCAAGGAAGATGCTTGAATAGCAACAGGTAGTGCATTTTGTATGATTACATCGGTTTTGGGTAATTGATACGCAAAGATACCCTGATCCGTATCCGTTGTTGGTGGGGTAATTTCATCATCCATACTGATAATACGTTTCATGACGCGTTTAAAAGCAATAGCTGCACCCTCAGATCCCCAGTGGTAAGGCTGGCTTGGCTCATCTAACATAATAAAAGTAAGAAGTTGTGGATCCTGGTAAGGGAAAAATCCAACAAAATTGGAAATAAACTTATCATTGGAATATTGTCCATCTAGCCATTTCTGAGCAGTGCCTGTTTTTCCTGCTACATTCCAACCAGAAATATCAGCATTATGGCCTGTCCCATTCATGACTACACTCCTAAGCATTTTTCGAATATTTTCCATTGTTTTCTCATCAGCAATTTTTCGAATTACGGATGGTTCTTCAGCATAAATTACTTCCTGGTTTCGGTCAATGATTTGCTGAACTAGACGAGGCGTCACAAGGTAGCCTCCATTGGCAATCGCGCAGTAGGCGGAAGCTAATTGGATAGCGGTAACGCCCACTTCATGCCCCATGGCAATCTGTCCCAAGGAAACGGCACTCCAATTTTTTACAGTGGTTAATTTCCCACTCGTTTCACCAGCAAGACTGATCCCGGTTGTGGATCCAAATCCAAAATCCCGACTAGTTTGGTAAAGGGATTTTGTCCCTACACGTTCCATCACTTTGATTACGCCGATATTACTTGAAAACTGAATAATTTGGGGGAGGGTTAGCATGGCATGCTCATCATGATCTCTAACTGTGATATTGTAATAAGCATATTTGCCATTTTCACAGTTGAATTCTTCTTCCAG
>CAZYLQ010000153.1:0-4064 GCA_964648395.1 uncultured bacterium
CACCAGCGGATACTGGTGTATATTTTATAACATGTACGGTTTCAGATGACTATGGCGCTTCTGCTGTTGGGAGTATTGCAATTAGGGTACATCCACCTAGCCTTGTTCCCGTAAGTGGTTTAGAATGGACATTGACTGATACTGGATTAGTAAATGGTCCAAATTCATCAAATGAAAATAATACAGGGATAACTGATTATTGGGATGGTACTGTAGAAAATGCAGATTTTGGATGGAATGTAACAATCCAGGAAGAAACAGAAACAGATAGTTCAATTTCCCAATCTCTTCAATTTAAAGTAGAGAACAGTTTTAATTGTGATTCTACAGGTAATCCAAACACTCAAAAAGGAACAGCCACGGCAAATATTCAGGTTAATGGCTCTTCTCCTATTACTTTGGAGTTAGATTTTTCAGGAATCGGCGAAACTATGGCAGCTGGATATGATTTAATTAAATTTGAATTAGATGGGGTCGTTATTGGCGATGGGCATGCTCCTGGCGGTGGCGGTGACACCCCTTGCGCGACCGGACCAGTTGCAGTAAATCCTGCTATTCCCCAATCACTGGATCCCGGACCACATACTTTGATTATTAATTTTACAACTAACGATGGTTTATTCCATGTAGATGCATATTATGAAATTGAAGCAAAACTCATAGCACCCTAGTATAATAAAATGAAGAAGATACTCCCAATTTTTCTGGTAATGCTATTGATAGCAGCAGTATTAGTAAATAAACGTTTCCTGGTTGACATGGAAAATGAAACTGTAGAAGAAATTATTAACGAAATTGAAATTATTCAGAAAGATGAGAAACCTATTGTAGAAGAAGTAAAACCTAAGGAAGAACTAAAAGAGAAACATGTAGAAGCAGTACAACAAATCCCAGCAAAAACTGAAAAAATCGTTGAAGTAGATTTATCCAGGGAAGAAGGTGAATATGATGATGGGAAAAAAGATGGGTTATGGAAATATTGGGATAAAAAAGGTATTAAAGAAAAAGAAATAATATTTGAAAAAGGAAATGATATATTATGGTCTTTTTTCGCTCCAAATGGTAACAAAACAAGAGAAGGACAAATGGTAGATGGGAAGGAAGAAGGGGTGTGGACATTTTATGATGAAAATGGAATAAAAGAGCGTGAGACGGAGCACAAGTCTGGTAAAGAAGATGGGATATATTCTCTATGGTATGATAATGGCCAGAAAAAAGAAGAAGGGCCCTATTTAGGCACTACTAGAATTGGGACATGGACATGGTGGGATGAACAAGGCAATAAATGGCAGGAAGGAGCCTATTTAAACGGTGAGCGAAATGGATCCTGGATCACTTGGAATGCTAATGGAAAGAAGCGAAATGAAACAGTTTATAATAATGGTGAATTTGTCACTAAAAAAGAATATTAATCTTTAAGCCCCACCTTCGTGGTTTTTTTTGTTTGTGGGATCATGGGTAGATTTGTCTAAATGAGAATTGAGCCTTATGAATTAAAATATTTCGAAGATTGTATAAAGATAATTCGCAGTAATACACCTAAATACATTGATCCAAGTGAACATTCAATGTTTAGGGATTATTTATCCAGAGATAGGATCACATATTTTGTTTTATTTGATGGTTTAAACCTAATTGCTTGTGGTGGTTATGGATTGAATAAGCAAAAAACAAAGGCCGGTCTGGATTGGGGGTTAGTACAAAGTAAATACCATAATAAAGGCTATGGTTCAGAACTTCTTAGATATCGGTTGTCACATATTCAAAGTAATTATCCAGGTATTGATATTCATTTAGACACTAGTCAAAAAACATATAAATTTTATGAAAAATTTGGTTTTATTGTTGAAAAAATAACTCCAAACGGATACGGAGCTGAATTAGACCAATATAATATGGTATTGAAAACAATTTCGGATAATTAACCATCAAGGTCCACATTCGTGGTGTTTTTTGTTCATGATGGTCGTGCTAGATTTAGATATGGAAAAAGATAAGAATCCAGATGAAGTAACAATAGAAATTGGTACAAATGGGCAAGAAGCCTACGCAACATTAGTGGAGTGGGTCAAAACAGTGCCAAAAACGATAAATGAATTAAAAAAGAATGGTACTGAAGAAGATTTAAAAACATATCAAATGCAGGTTAAAATGGTCCTTGATAAACTAAAACAGATTGAGCAAAAATTAGATAATGATTAACCTTATCAATACATAACGATATAAACAATGCTTCAGACTATTATTAAAGTTTTCATATCATCAGTTATCATTGTTATTGTTTCAGAGATTGCAAAAAAAAATACGTTCCTGGGAGGTTTGATTGTGTCGATCCCTCTTATTTCGATACTATCTATGATCTGGCTATATATGGATACGAAAAATATTGAAAATGTAATTTCTCTCTCCAATAGTATTCTTTGGTTGGTGATTCCTTCTCTTGCATTGTTTATTGCTTTTCCAATCCTTTTAAAAGCCGGAGTCAATTTTTATGTAGGCATGGGTCTCTCTATCTTGATTACCATGGGCTGTTACGGCCTTACTATATTTATTTTAACTCGATTGGGAATTGAACTTTAATTGATTACCAAAAATAACGAAAATGTCCGATGAAAGACACATTCCAGCCCCATAACCATGGGGTTTTTTATTTGTACTAGGATGGCTATCTTTGATTAACTGAAAAGGTTTGTTATGAAAACTCTTACAAATTTATTTATTCGTTCACTTCTTTTGATAGCCGTTACATCTGCTCAATGGTCTTCTGATCCTGCATCTCCACAATTGTTAGGTAGTGGTGTTCAGGCACAAGTAAAGGCTACATCTGATGGGGGTGTATATGTTGCATGGCTTACTGACATGGGTGGTTATCATGTGTATCTACAACGATTTGATGCAACAGGGGTAGCACAATTCGATGAAGATGGCATACTAGTGAGTGATCATAACAATGATTCATGGATTGCCGTTTTTCATATGAATCTTGCTGTGGATAGTGATAATAATGCCATTATTACCGTTTTAGATCAGCGATCAGGGCCATGGAATGTATATGCCTATAAAATTGCACCTGATGGCTCTATGTTATGGGGAGATGATGGAGTATCAGTTTCGAATTCCAGCCAGACAAATTATTCTCCTCGATTAGCTGTCTTACCAGATAATAGTGTTGTGGTTTCATGGTCTCCTAATTCAACTACTGTTGAAATTCAAAGAATTTCATCTGATGGTGATTTAATGTGGGGTGATGGAATTCTTATTGAAGATAGTAATGAATCTCTCATGTCCCCTCAACCAATTGTTAATTCAAATGGCGATGCATTAGTTCAATGGATTGGACAATCGGGACCAATCTGGGCTGCTGATAGCAAAATATATTTGCAGAAGTATGATCTTGATGGAAATTCTCAGTGGGACAATCCAGCGGTGGCAGTGGGTCCGGTTGTATTCCCTATGGGAAATTGGTCGCAGCAGTTAGTGGCTGAAGCTGGCGGCGGCAGTTTTTCGGCCTGGACACAGTTTTCCGGGAACGTGCAGAATGCGGTTTCCCAGCACATTACGGGAGAAGGTGCAATTGCATGGATAGGCGGAGTGGATCTATCGACAAACTCCAGCAATTTCCGTATGTCTCCCATACTTTCTGTAGCAGAACAAACGCAGGAGCTTATGGCGGTCTGGAGGGAAGCCAATGGGAACCAATCCCAGCGCGGAATATCTGCACAAAGGCTGGACAGCAGCGGGAATCAGCTCTGGGGATCTAATGGAGTCACAGTGGTAGCCCTGAATAGCAGTTACGACTATCTTGACCTGTCTGTGGCTGGCTTTGGTGAAGAATTAATCTCAGCTTATATACAGCAAAGTGCCAATATGGATGGTGATATTTATGCCAACAGGCTGGATGCAGAAGGTAATTTGCTCTGGACCGACGAAACGGTAACTGTGACCAATACAGGTACGGCCAAATCAGACATGATGGTTGGAAAAGGACCGAACTGCCTTTTCATTGCCTGGACGGAGAATGGATCTGTTTACGCTCATTGTCTTCGTGAAGATGGAACTCTGGG
>CAZYLQ010000154.1:0-4004 GCA_964648395.1 uncultured bacterium
CGGTAGATGTATTATCTACAACTATACCAAGGCTGTCCGCAGTGGCTCTGATGTAGTTCGCAAAAATTCCTGAAAGATTTATTTGGCTTTGTCCATGGTCTAATTCAAGCGGATTAGTGTTGGTAAAATTCCCTCCTCCAATAATACTTAATGCTGATGCGCCAATCTCAATTGAAGATCCTTCATAGGTCAGCGTCTTCGTTTGAGCAATTTCTAATGTGGACGCTGCAAGGTGCAGGATGGATGAAGCTAGCGTAGTGTCATTGTCAATTGCGAGCAGACCCCCATTTAGTTTGACTTTGGAGGAGCCTGTGTTTAAAACATCCGTTAATCGAAGCACTCCTCCTGAATCAATGCTTACTCCGCCATTCAGTTGCAATGCAGTTGAGCCCTGCTCGATTCGTCCATTCGGATCATTCAGTGTCAGTTCTTCGGTTAGTGTCAGATTATCTGTTTGGGCACCAAAGGAGAGGACATTATTATTCAGGGTAACCGCTTTAAAAGATAGTGGTGTATTGCTGGAGGCAGTAACGTTGCCATTCAGTTTAAAGGTTGCGTTATTACTTGTTAGTGTCCCTCCAGTTTTGCTGAAGTCTCCGGCAGTTTCTAACGTAGCATTATCAGCAGTCAACTCTCCTCCGGACTGTCCGAACGCTCCATTCAAAACCAGGGTAGATCCGTTACTTAGGTCAATAAGCCCTGTTGAAGAAAGCGAGCTTCCGGAAGCAAGCGTGAGTTTCCCTCCTGCTGAGTAGACTTTTGCTGCACTAAATGCTGTGACCCCGGTCCAAGTCAAATCTGCCCCTTGCATTTGGAAAGTTCCAGCGGATCCACCCTCAGTTGGTGCGCTATTTTCGATAGTCAAGTCAGTATATGTGGATCCGAGGGTTAACGTCTTTCCCGACAAATCCACTGAGCCAACTGTGAATGAGGAATTTCTGCTAATCGTTGTGTGATCAGTTAATTTTAGTACAGTACTATTGCTCGTTATGACATCATCCAGCGTCAAGCTGCCTTCGACCTCCAATGTCCCATTCGAAAGATTGAGCCAACTTGCACCGCTTAAAGTAGTGCTTCCGTTGGTTTGCAGTAAACCTGTGAAGACCAGATTTGCAGTCTGTAAAGAGAGGGTTGAGTTTTTGCTGTTTACAGTTCCTGAAACAGAACCTCCTTTACTAAATAACAGAGTTCCGCCGGAAGGTTCGAGAATCCCAGAAATAGTTGCATACTCAGTCATAGTCAAATCCGCACCATTCATTTGGAGGGTTGAACCATTGTCTAAACTGAACGCTTTTTTGATCGTTAGATCTGCACCTTGAGTGGCGGAGATATTAAAATTATTGTCATTCATTTCAAGTGTTCCAACACTCATTGGTGTATTAGTTGAAACTGTTACATCGTTCTGCAGACTTAATTTAGACGTATCAGAAACTGTCAATGTTCCACTTGTAACGCTGATGTTATCACTCAAATGAAGTTCTCCCCCCTGGATGTCAATCGTTCCGGCAGCCCCTAAACTCGCAGTTGAAACGAAAGAAATTACACCACTTGTTGAGGATATCGTTCCTGCGCTAAGTTCCAGATGATTGTTCAGCGATAATGCATTTGACCCGGTAAGTAACTGTTCACCGGAAGCATCGAGAGTCAACGGATCGTTAATGGTCATTGCCATTGAAATGCTCAGCGCTGAACCGTTGAGGTCCAGTGAACCGATTCCAGTAGAGGCCGAGTTTCCTAGAGTTGCATCTGCCTGCAGAATCAGGCGAGTATCATTGTCCGTTACAGTTCCTGCCAGGTTCAAATCTCCACCTAATTTGAGCAGTCCTCCTGAAAGATCAAGTTCATTGTTGTTGCGGGAAATGGTAGTTCCTGTGCCTGTGCTTAATGTTCCGGTAATCGCAAAATCACTTAGCAATGCCAATGCAGTTCCAGGTACAGTTAGCTCTGAGCTGTTATCAACAGTGCCGCCCAGTGTCAATGTTCCGCCGGTGGAATCAATGAGGGAGTTGTTATCAAGGGTAAGTGCTCCCTGCAGATTTAAATCAGCACCCTGGGTATGTAAGGTTCCAGCATTGAGAGTAAGCGGATCAATCAGCTTCATGTCTGTTGCTGCACTGCCTAGCGTCAGTGTCTTGCCATTGTGCTCAAGGGCCTTAAAGGTTTTTTCTCCATTGAACGTCAGAGTCACATCATCAAGCAAATGCAGGACAGAAGTGTTATTTGAGGTCAGCGTTCCGCTTCCTGCAGAAAGATTATCACTCAATTTTAGTGTTGTTCCGCTCACATCAAGGATTCCACTGCTTCCTAAGGTACCTCCCTGGGAAAGAGAGAATGTTCCAGCTGTGGAAGTGATGGACCCGGCTGTGAGCTGGAGGGGATATGTCAGGATCAAATCTGCAGCATTTGTGATGAGCTGTGAATCCGAATTGTCAACCGCAAGTGTTGATTGTATTGTCAGGTCTGTTGTTGCTGAGCCAAGCGTGAGCACAAAGGCGTTCAAATCCAGACCACCAATTACCATTGCTGAATTGCTGGAAATAGTCGTCGCAGCATTCAGTTCCAAAGATGTAGCATTGTCGGTCTGTACTGCACCAAAGTCACTGTATGTTCCGCCAAGCCCAAGAGTACCTCCAGTCAATCCGATTGTGTATGAACCAGGATTAATGGTAGTGTTTCTCAAACCCAGGGTGCTGTCGTTTGTCATTCCAACGTTTCCGCCAAGCGTCAGTGAAGAGTCAAACAGTTTTAACTCACTTCCGGAGATTGTTGCTCCTGAGTTCAGTGCAACCGAACCGCCAGTCAAGAGCAGACTTGCATTGTCCAGCGCCACACTTCCATTGAATGTTAGTGATCCTGCACTGGATTCGATTGTGCCGTTATCTTCAAGAGTGGCCGAGCCATTGAGAGTCAGGCTTCCCGCTTGAGTATCTACTGATTCGGATGATCCAACAGTAAACGGATTACTCAACGTCAGATGAGTTGAAGAAGTGTTCAAGGTCAGTCCTTGAGAGTTCAAGTCCAGCGTTGGAATGGTAAATACAGCATTGCTGGTAAAGCTGGATGCAGCCTGGAGCTCAAGAGTTGAGCTGCTGCTTGAGCTTATTGTTCCATCTCCGACATTCAGTGTCCCTGAAAATTCTGCTGTGCTTCCTGAAAAGTCAAATATAGCTCCACTCCCAAGTGTCAAGCCCTGCGGCAATGACAAAGTACCCCCAGTGGAACTCAGTTTGCCATCTGCCAGATTCAGTACAGAAGCAGATTGAAGCGTTAAATCTGCATCTCCAGTCAGTATCTGGGAAGAAGAATTGTCGAAAGTTACTGCGCCGGTAACCGTCATGTCACTGGTCCCTGAACCAAGCGTCAATGCTTTATTTTGAAGATTGATGCTGCCAAGGGTGAACGGAGAACCACGGGTAAGTGTTGCATCTGCAGTTAGAAGCAGCCCCGTGTTTGCGCTCGTGGATACATTATCAAGTACCAGACCAGTTCCAAGCTGCATTTGGACACCTGTGCTGGTTAAATCCAGGGTACCGTTCAGCTGCAGGGTTGGATCTGTCCCGCTGGTCGTTAAATTATCACCAACTGTTAAATCATCACTCAAAACCAAGGTTGCACTCTCCAGGGTCAATCCTGCAACAGATCCTCCGGAAACAAAATCCAGGGTTCCACTGCTGACTTCCAGTTCTCCGCCTGAAACATTAATTGCGTTTTCAAACTTCAGCTTTCCTGCCCCGCTCGAAGAAAGGGTACTTCCTCCCAGGGCCAGGGTACCGGTCTGGTTAAGGACCAGGGAATAACTTGCGGGAACAATTATCTCAGAACTTGCAGTAACACTTACGGTACCAGTCAGATCCCGGTTGCTGTCAACACGGAATTTCCCTCCGGCCAGTTCCATGTTTCCTAAATATTCTCCGCTTCCTGAAATTTGCAGATCAGCATTATTGTTTAGTGTTATTGGACCATTGATCGTTTTATTTGCTGCAATATCAAGAAAGCTGGTTGCA
>CAZYLQ010000155.1:0-4001 GCA_964648395.1 uncultured bacterium
ATCTTTAATCAAATCTACCATTTCCAATAAACTTGCTGAAGATCCCATGTTGGAGTATGTATTACTTATTGGTGATGTGGATGGCTTTGCCTCATTTCCTTCTTTTTATTACGGTCCTGAAAATGATGTAACTGATCAGAAATACACACATATTTTAGGGGATGATAATATTCCGGATGTATTCATTGGACGTCTTTCCATTGACTCATTATCTGACTTAGCGGTGATCATGGCCAAAACGATGCAATATGTTGCAAATCCCCTACTTTATGATTCTGATTGGTTGAGTCGGGGACTGATCGTAGCTGGAAATTATTCTAACTCTTATCCTATTCCCATCACGCCAAAATGGACTTCATATTGGCTCCGAGATGAATTATTGGATTATGGTTATAATCAGATTGATACGGTTTTTTATCCGCCTGTTCAGCAGGGTGCACCTTATATCATTCCAAGTATCAATAATGGTGTGGGGATAGTGAATTATCGCGGTTGGGGAGATGCAAATGGTTGGCATTATCCCGAATTTCATACAGACGATGTGAATGATCTTAACAATGGTTGGCTAACACCTGTTTTTTTCAGCTGGGTTTGTAACTCCAACGATTTTGCTAACAATGTGGACCCGTGCTTAGCGGAATCTGTTTTGCGTGGAGGGACACCTTCTATACCAAAAGGTGGAGTAGCATTTATTGGCCCATCGGACCTCCACACCAGTACAAAATATAATAATGTAATCAATGCCTATACCTATGATGCCATGCTAAATCATGGCGTAGTGGAATTAGGGCCAGCCATGCAGGCAGGACAGTCAGGACTATTAAAAGAATTTCCAGCTCAAAATGGACCCGGTGAAGCTCAGGAATTTTATGCCCACGTTTACAATATTCTCGGAGATCCTTCTTTACCCGTATATATAGATGCTCCAGACCAATTCACAATTAATGTTGAAGATATTTATGCCAATGATGGTTTTGTTGATCTGACTTTGATGGATGCTTCAGGAAGTGCAGTTAACCATGCGGTAATCAGTATCATGAGTGATGATCAATTATTGTCAAAAGGAATAACAGATGATGAAGGCCGTTTTCTAACGAGTATTGATGTATATAGTGGTATGCAGTTAGAAGTATATGCAAATAAAGGTGGTTTTATTCAAGGTCATATGAGTGTTGTTATTCAGCCAGAAATCTCTGATATCTCTATTGCAAATATGAATGTTATCAATGAAAATGGAGGAGATAAACCGACTCTTGGGGAATTGATCAATCTTACTTTAGAATTAAAAAACAATTCAGGGAATTCTACCAATGCTTTTACAGGAGAAATCATTTTTTCAACTGGGGTTGAACCTAATTTATTTCAAGTAAATATTCCTGCTATCGCACCCGGAGGAATTGAAAGTTTAAACAGCATAGAGTTCAGTTGTTACTCTGTAGCTGTAGGAAATACCATTCGTGGACAGTTAAAGGACCAAAATGGGAATACAATTTGCGAATTTGTTATTGAAGTAGAATTACCTGTTTTCAATGTATCCTTCGAAAATTCATCAGTAAATCCAAACTCAGATATTGAAACAGTCTTATCAGTTTCTAATTATTCCAGTGGTACTTATCAGAATATTTGGATTGAAATATCAACCCTATCAGCAGGTGCTAGTGTCACAATGAACTCAACACCAGATTTATTATCTAACTTGGCTCCTTTTTCTACAACATCGAATGGTACGAATTATGAAATTTCATTAGGCGATGTTTCCTATGGAAGTGATATTACTTTTCTGGTAGAATTTTTAAAAAGTGGACATTCCATATTCAATCAGGAAGTTCCACTCCATATTGAACCACCCTCGGATAATATCCCTGTGGCACCGAATAATTATGGTTACTGGGCTTATGATGATACAGATCTAGGATTTGTTGAAACACCAATATTCGATTGGATTGAGTTGGATCCTAATTATGGTGGAAATAATGGCACTTATTACCAGTTGGATGATGATGACCATGAAAATATTGAATTGCCATTTACGTTCAAATATCATGGTATTGATTATAATCAGATTACAGTCAGTTCTAATGGTTGGACATCTTTTGATCCATGTTACATAGATTATTTCTGGAATATGTCCATTCCCATGTATATGGGGCCGAAAGCGATGCTGGCACCCTTTTCCGATGATTTAGAAACAATTGACAGCAATAATGATAACGAAATTGATATATGGATCAAGGTATTTACCTGGTATGATGAAGATAATGGACGATTTATTATTGAATGGTCCCGTGCATTGAATGGTTATGATGAAGTTACAGAAGAAACATTTGAGATCATTTTATACGATCAGAATGCAATGCCCACGGAAAGTGGTGATGGTGTGATTGAATTTCAATATCTCGAAATTGAAGATGTGGATGCAACCAAGAATTATTCTACAGTGGGAATTGAATCTCCAACAAAGAATTACGGCATTCAATATGTTTTCAACAATGTTTATTCTCCGGGGGCAGCACCATTGGTTAATGAAAGAGTTATCCGTTTTACTACAGAAGCACCGGATAATTATGTAGCATCCTTAATGGTGGATAAAAAAATAACTCCCAATGATTTTATATTGAGTCCAGCCTATCCGAATCCATTTAATCCGATGGCATATTTTGATTTAATAATTCCTTATGGTGAATTTGTAAAAATGACTGTCTTTGATATTCTGGGAAGAGAAGTTACTATTTTGAAAAATGGAATGATGGCTCCAGGACAGTATAAGATTACTTGGCATGGAACAGACAAACTTGGAAAATCCGTATCATCAGGATCTTATTTTCTTGTAATGAAATATGGAGAAAAAACAAAGGTACAAAAACTGATTTACTTAAAATAACGAGGGAAAATGATAAAAATATATTCAACAAGTTGGTGTTCATCCTGCATTTATTCAAAACGTTTGCTAACTGACCGAGGGTTAGAATTTGAAGAGATCAATATTGAAGAAAAAGGCTGGAGTCGTGATGATCTTTTTGAATTGACCGGTGGGCGTACAGTTCCCCAAATTATCATTGATGAAAAGCCTATTGGAGGCTATGATGATCTACTTAAACTGGACAGTATCGGAGAATTAACGACTTGATTCAAACTTTTTCCAAATTAAACAGGGTTTTCGCACTTTCGGGAACCCTGTTTTTATTTTTAGGATGTGCAGGCCGTGTGAAACCTTGGAAACTTCAGGATGTTTATGCGGTAGATGTCCAGATTCTGAATACACGACAATGGTCAAAAACAGTAAATAGGGATTTGGAGGAACTAGACCGAATCATGAGAAAGGAATTGCGCTATTACCTTGATAATGACTTTAGGATCTATGAAAAACTCGAACCTAAGTATACACTGATGGAATCATCCATTTTCACTATGGATAGTTTAACTAAAGAACTGCTCAAAATAGTCAAGAGATTAAAAAGGTCTAAGTCTGCCGGTTTGGATTCTGTTTACCCAAAATCTAAGATGACTTATCGGAAATCTATTCGAGAAAAAAGTGTAGAAATCCAAAAAGCTCAACGTAAATATAGCAAAAGTAAAGAAGGCCTAAATAAAGGATTCAAGAAAGTAAAGAAACAAATTATATATCTGGATGAAATTTCCATTCCATTAAAAAAGACAATTTATGATTTGCGGTATAAACGTGATCTTTTACGACCACATCTTGATTATTTTAATACAATCTTAAATCAATCCTTATTTAAGCATCCAGGAACAGATTATTCAAAGAATATAACCATGATCGCGAAGAAAATGGAAGAATACAGAATTGAATTAGATAATTATGAAGAATTTTTAACTAATATAAATATAGTTGCTCGAAAAGAAGCTGGTGCGAATGTGATTTTAAAATCAAGAAAACACGAACCGATGGATTATGAAATCAGATATGAAAAGGGAAAGGATAATTATTTGGCAATATTGCAAGAGATTAGGAAACTTACAGAATCAATTTGATTTTTTCA
>CAZYLQ010000156.1:0-3954 GCA_964648395.1 uncultured bacterium
TCCAGAATCCGAGAAGTAGTCCAGT
This sequence comes from uncultured bacterium, assembly GCA_964648395.1. Classification (GTDB taxonomy): domain Bacteria; phylum Fidelibacterota; class Marinisomatia; order Marinisomatales; family UBA1611. The sequence goes on from CAZYLQ010000156.1 coordinate 26, forward strand.
TCGGTTCTGATTTAGTCAGCTCTGGCTGATTTTTCGAAGAATTTCCTGCAACCATAGCCACCTTGCCGGAACGAACAATCTCAAGGATATCATATTTTTCCAGCGCTTTAATAACAGATTCTACTTCTTTTTCATAGCCGGTTAATTCAAAGATTGTCGCATCATCAGTACCATCAATTATTTTTCCATGAACCGATTTAACAATTTTATTGACTTCATCAAGGTCATCTTTTTTTAGGGCAACCTTGACCAGGGCATATTCGCGAATATGGCTGTCGATTTCTGTAGCATCAATTACGTCATAAACATCAATAAGCTCTTTAAGACTATTGACTACAGTGCGTTGCTTGGTTTTGTCTGGTTCGTTCAAAACGACAGTCATACGGGTGATATCTTTTCTTTCCGTCCTGCCGGCAATCAGGCTTTCTATATTAAAATTTCGTCTCCGAATATGACTTGATATTCTATTCAAAACGCCAGGTTCATCCTGAACAAAAACGATTAATGTTTGTTTCATAGCAAGGGGTTCTCCTATTGTTATACTTCTTGAAATTGTTTATTCTTTGGTCGGGATATCATGGCATTCAAGTCAGCACCTGCGGGAACCATTGGATAAACCATATCATGTTGCTCTACCACGAATTCCACCAATACAGGTCCCTTGATTTTCTTAACCTTCTGAATAACTCCGGGAATCTCTTCTCTCTTATTTACCCGGTACCCTGATAGGCCATAAGCTTCAGCAATCTTTAAATAATCAGGACTACTGATGGGTGTTTCCGCATAACGAGCATCATAAAATAGTTGCTGCCATTGACGGACCATACCCAGATAACCATTGTTTATGATGGCAATCTTTATATTGGCATTTTCCTGAACGGCCGTGGCTAACTCTGTAATAGTCATCTGGATACTGCCATCGCCAACAATCACCCAAATATCTTTATTTTGTCTGGAAAAACTGGCACCAATAGCTGCTGGCAAACTGTAACCCATTGTCCCCAAACCGCCAGAAGTCAAAAGTGTATTGGGCTCCTCGTGGTCATAATATTGTGCCTCTAGCATCTGGTGTTGGCCCACATCGGTAACAATGAGTGCATCTCCATTTGTCTCCTTCCAGATATCGCGAATAACCTGAGCACCATAAAGTGTATCCGTTTGGACGTTGATAATATCTCTTCCCAAAGATTCGCTTTGCCATCCAGAAATTGTTTTGATCCATTCGTTATTTTTCTTTTTACTGATGTGGGGTAATAATTGTGTCATTGCAGTACGCAAGTCACAGGAAATTCCTACATCAACAGGAACATTTTTATTGATCTCAGATGGATCAATATCTATGTGAATTTTTTTGGAATCAGGAGAATAGGTTTTAATATTCCCTGTCACTCTGTCATCAAAACGCATTCCGCAGGCGATCAAAAGGTCCGCATCTTGAATAGCATTATTTACTGCAAATTCTCCATGCATACCCATCATTCCCATATTCAGGGGGTGGCTTGCAGGGACGCTCCCTGCACCCAATAATGTCCATCCAATTGGTATGGAAGCTATTTCGGCTAATTGAATTATTTCCTGAGAAGCACCAGACAGGAGAATCCCATGTCCTGCAAGTATTACTGGTTTCTTTGCATTGTTAATTAGGCTTGCAGCATCCTGTATGTTTTTTTCAGATGCTTCTATAGGAAGATTATTTCCAGGTAGTCTGACAGGTTCATCTGGGTAGACAAATTCAATTGTATCATTCTGGACATCTTTAGGTATATCAATTAACACAGGTCCTGGCCGGCCAGAACGTGCCACGGCAAAAGCTTCTTTTATCGTGGAAGCTAAATCGTAGAGATCCATAACAAGGTAGCTATATTTTGTTACCGGTAAAACAGTACCAGAAATATCAACTTCCTGAAAGGCATCAGTACCAATGGCTGCTTTCGGGACCTGCCCTGTGATACACACTATTGGGATAGAATCCAATTTTGCAGTTGCAAGGCCCGTAACCATATTAGTCGCACCTGGTCCAGATGTTGCCATAGCTACACCTACTTTGCCACTGGCTCGTGCATAGCCATCCGCCATGTGAGTAGCACCTTGTTCATGCCGAACTAACACATGATGGATTTTATCACGATACTTATTAAGTGCATCATAAGCTGGTAAAATCGCACCACCAGGATATCCGAAAACAACATCAATATTTTCCCGAATAATACATTCCCAAATTATTTCTGCACCTGTTAATATTCTTTTCTTCATATTATATCTCATTTATTCTAATACAGCACCGGTATTTGCAGATGTAACCATTCTGGCATATCGGCCTAAATATCCATTTGTTATTTTTGGTTTAAATTCCGAAAGCGTATCCAGTCTGGACTGGATTTCTTCATCAGTTAGTTCAGCGTTCAAACTTTTGTCCGGAATGTTCACATGAATAGTATCCCCGTTTTCTAATGCCGCGATAGGTCCTCTTTCTGCTGCTTCCGGTGATATATGACCGATGCAAGCACCACGTGTTCCTCCAGAAAAACGCCCATCTGTAATGAGTGCAACCTTATCTCCTAATCCCATTCCCATAATTGCACTGGTTGGCGATAACATTTCTGGCATACCCGGCCCTCCTTTAGGGCCTTCATAACGAATAACAACCACATCTCCTGGTTGCACTTCATGATTCATAATGCCTGAGAGCGCTGTTTCCTGAGAGTCATAAATACGTGCCGGTCCGGAATGAACAAGCATTTTAGAATCTACTGCTGCAGTTTTTACAATGGATCCATTAGGAGCTAGATTTCCGAACAATGCAGCTAATCCACCTTGCTGAGAATAGGGAGAGTTTATACTTCGAATGATGGACTCATCTTTAGAGTGAGCCGCTGCAATATTTTCACCAAGACTTTGGCCTGTTATGGTTGGAAGATCCAATCTTAAAACATGATCCTTTTTTGACAACTCATTTAATATTGCAGAAATGCCACCAGCACGATCCACATCTTCCATGTGGACATCCGGGGTGGCGGGGCTCACCTTACATAGGTAAGGTGTATTCTTTGAAATCTCATTTAACTCTGCTAGATCAAAATCAATATTAGCTTCGTGTGCAATTGCTAAAGTATGTAGGACAGTATTTGTACTCCCACCCATGGCCATATCGAGAGCAAATGCGTTTCGGATAGATTCTTTGGTAATGATGTCTCGTGGTTTTACATCATGGTTTACCATATTTAATATTTTTTCTCCAGCTTGTTTAACAAGTTCAAGGCGACCTTCATCAACCGCCAAAATAGAACCATTCCCAGGTAACGCAATACCCAGTGCTTCCATAAGGCAATTCATTGAATTTGCAGTGAACATTCCCGAGCAAGAGCCACAAGTGGGGCATCCTTCCTTTTCAATTTCTGTTAATTCTTGTTCAGAAATTGTACCGGCCTCAACCTTACCCACGCCTTCAAATACTGAAATCAAGTCAACTTTTTTTCCATCTACTTCTCCCGCTTTCATGGGACCACCAGAAACAAAGACAGTTGGAATATTTATACGAACAGCCCCCATAAGCATACCGGGAACAATTTTATCACAATTGGTAATGCACAAGAGGCCATCCAAACGATGGGCCTCTGCGACTGTTTCTACCGAATCCGCAATCAATTCTCGACTGGGTAAGGAATATCGCATTCCAATATGCCCCATGGCGATTCCATCATCTACACCGATGGTGTTGAATTCAAATGGTATACCGCCAGCATCGCGAATAGCCTGTTTAGCAACTTTACCAAATTCTTGTAGATGGACATGGCCAGGAATCAGATCAATATAAGAATTAGCAATCCCAATGAACGGTCGCTCAAAGTCAGACTCTTCTTGTATAACACCTGTCGCACGTAAGAGGCTGCGGTGCGGTGCATGTTCAAATCCTTTTTTTATTGTATCTG
>CAZYLQ010000157.1:0-3864 GCA_964648395.1 uncultured bacterium
GAGGTAATAGGCTACGCTCGAGCGACCCGGTGGCACCATTGAAAGCCCGCACTGCCGAGCCCAATCGGGTACCCACATTCGCAAAATGCTCTATAAATCGCCCCACACGCTTATGAAGTTCTTTACCCACTTCCGCAATCTCGCGAGCATTTTCAGCGAGAGATTCCTCAGTCCACCCAATTGCGACGGCCTTCAGTACTGTAATTAACGTAATTGGTGAGGCAATAAAAACATGCCGCTCTGCTGCCCACTCAACCAGGTTTGGATCCTTATCGAGAGCTGCCATGAATAAAGAATCTGCAGGAACGAACATCACCGCTAACTCTGGTGATGATTCAAATTGGTCCCAATATTGTTTAGAGCTGAGATTGGTGACATGAGCCCGCATCTGTTCAAGATGAACTCCTAGCGCCTGTTCTCTTAATTCCTCATCGTCTGTTTCAATTGAGTTGAGATAAGCGTCCATCGGGGTTTTTGCGTCGACAACAATTTGCTTACCCCCTGCAAGTTTGATGGTCATGTCAGGACGTAATCTCTTATCTTCCGGGCCTTGAACGGTAACCTGCTCAGCAAAATCACAATATTCAGTCATCCCCGCTATTTCGACTACCCGCCTAAGCTGCATTTCACCCCATCTTCCTCTAATAGCGGGACGCCTCAAAGCATTAGCAAGTTCGCCGGTTTGTTTGGAAAGATTCTCCACTTGAGACTTAAGTGAACTTTGATCACCAATCCGCGCTTTTTCTATCGTCTGCAAGGTTTGCCCGACTTCTTTAAGTGATTCTTGAACCGGTTTCACAAGTTGTTCAAAAGAATTCTTTTTTTTGTCTAAATCGGTTTTTGCCAGCTGCTGGAACGCCCCTAAATTCTCCTTGGCAAGAGTCAGAAAAGATTCAGAGTTGCTTTTCAAAGATTCAGCAGCTAATGATTTAAACCGATCACTCATCTCTGATGCGTTTGCGTTGATTAGCTTCGCCGCATCACGTTCGGCTTCCACCTCAGCTTTTACAGTCGAAAGTTGGGATTTCCAACGCAGCGCTCCAATAAGAAGCCCTGTGATAATCCCCACCAATACACCTGAAAATAAGTACACAAATTCCAAAATAATCTCTCTTCGAAACAAACCTAACTCAAACACATAACAGATCAGTCTCTAGACATTAGGTGATTAAAGTGACGCCCCAACCCTCAGGCAATCTCCCTATATTAATTCCTTGGTGTTTCGAGAAGAACGGTAGCCCCCATTTCAATGTACTTTTCGCGCTGTGTATGGTCGTTATTACGGATCATTAATTTAATACCCGACTCATTGCAGGCTTTTACCGCATATTCAATACAAACTTCATCCGATGCTGCTAACGGATGGTTTGGATTTGCTTCACGGTCAAATGCTAGATCATTGGGACCCCAAGAAACACAATCAATCCCTGGTTTCGCTAATCTGGGAATATTTTCTATGGCGTTAATCGATTCAACCTGAAGCATCAATACCCCAAAGCTATTCCACCAATTCGCATAATCAACACGATCAGAATCAACTGTAGGAAATTTTAGGTGACGCTGATCTACGCCAACTCTCGTTACCCCGCCCCAGCTTCGCTTCCCAACTTGTGGATAGTAAAAATAATCCACAGCATCTTGCGCACTATCCTCGGTCTCGGTTTGCGGAACCTCAATACCACTTGCCCCTAGATCTAACCAGTTACCGATTCGGTAGGTCATATTCGTATGTAATATCCGAAAATGAACAGGTATTGATAAATCTTGTGCCGCAACAAATATGCTCGCTAACTGTGATTCAACCAGAGGACTATGTTGCGAATCTACAGCTATAAAATGGTAATCGTCGTCTCGGCTCCAAATGTCTTCAATTAGTGACTTAGTTGCATCCCATGGCACACTCACACCAATCGTGATATCGCCTGATTTTATTCTCTGTTTTAAGTTAAGTTCTTCTACCAAATTAATGTTTTTCTAAAGACTATCGTAGGTTAATAACAACATCATAGCTCAAAACCATAAAACCCTAGACAACATACGTCGCTGACATAGGTTGACTGAATATCATCCACTAACGCCAGATCCGGCTAGTCCACCAACCTGGGTAATTAGCAATACAGATATGGGTAACAGAACACCGCACTACTCTTGGTGTAGAGTGACCGACCTCATTGGAGGTGCAAACTGGTGCGGTTCAAGGTGTATGGCCTCTTTTTGATACACCTGAATCCGGTAGGATCCCGTGTCAGTTATGAAAAGATGACCCTCAGGGTCAACTGCTATCGACCTTGGCTGGCGAAGCAATTTTTGAGGTTCTAAGACGGCCATATCCCTTATACGATTTGGACTGGCATTGGTCATCATATACTCTCGTGCTACCTGAGACAGCGTGGCATCGCCAACAAACTTATCAACATAGCCGGCTTCTTCATTGAATAGCTGGACACGGTTGTTACCCCGATCACAAACATAGATGTCGCCATCGGAATCAACCGTCACATCCGTTGGTCGGTTAAATTCTCCATCTCCTGCACCAGATTGACCAAACTCCATTATGAAATCCCCGTCAGATGTGAATTTTTGAACGCGATCATTACGCCAGTCAGCCACGTAAACGTCGCCAAGTTCATCAACTGTTATCCCCCAGGGCAAGTCGAACTGCCCTTCACCATCACCATGGGAACCCCAACTCAGAATCAATTCTCCATTCTTCGTAAACTTCTGCAACCGATGGTTTTTTGAATCAACCACATAAACATTCTCCTCGGCATCGAATGCAAGACCAGCCGGGCGGTCCAACTGCCTCTTTTCGGCTCCATACTCGCCAAAGCTAGATATAAATTCACCATCGCTGGAAAAACACGAGATCCTGTTTAATGCCTCATCGGATATAAAAAGATTCTCCTCTGAGTCAGCAATTATCGATACCGGCCACTGAAGTTTTCCTTCGTCGTCCCCTACATCACCAAAATTGCCACCATCCTCATCCTCAAATGAATACTTCCGCACCAAGGCAGTACCGTCCTGACGGCACAAAACGTACATCCACCCCTCCGCTCCTAAGGCAATGTCTATCGGGAAGTTGGTCAATCTGCGCATACCCAATGATTTGAGATACGGAAAGCCTGCTCGCAATAAACCATATGGCCTGGGCATCAAATATTCTCCAACTTATTACTAAGCCACACGGAATGGCTGCAACTGTTCGTATTTGCCACGGACGATATCAATCGAATCTATGCTCATCCATTGCTCCAAAAGTGTTGCGTAGACACCGCGGAAGTCAAACGTGTGCTCCAGATCTTCTCCATTTGCGAAAGTCTTAGGGTCAAGAGAAGGATACTCACTATAAAGCCCACCCTCGACCCGATCGCCGATAATAAATGCACCCCCCCCGGAACCATGATCCGTGCCGCTGCCATTATCTTGGACACGACGCCCGAACTCTGTGAACGCATATACAACGACTTCTTCAGCTGAGTCGTGCTCACGCAAGTCATCTATGAAATCCCGCAAAGCTCCGGAAAGCTCCCCTAGAAGCTTCTCATGAGCTGGCATCTCTACCGCGTGATGATCATATCCGCCATGCTGAACGTAAAAAATACGAGTCCCAAGACCAGCTATGTGTGTCCTCGCCACATCTCGCAAGCTCTTTGCAATGGGGTTGTCGGCATACTCAACAGTCGACTTATAACTTCCGGGAACCGTTTGTAGTTGATCGATGCCTGTTAACACATCATCGCCGGTCTGTTGCAGGTAACTCATCGTCGCACCACTACCGATCGCTGGAGTATAAAAACGCTTGAAAATATCCATCGCCTCAGCTCGGTCTTCCTTGATATCAACCGATGTCATGAGGCCATA
>CAZYLQ010000158.1:0-3860 GCA_964648395.1 uncultured bacterium
TGGTCATGTGTGACCTGGCTTCCATAGGCAGCAAGCGACTTGCATCTGCTGGATCTAAATTGATTTGCCCCTGGAGGTTGAAAGATAAATAAACAGAACTGCTGTTTGCCCCATTAATGAATGTGAAAACGGCACTTCCGGTGGAATCATCCGTGGTGGTACGATAGTTAGTCCCTGCATCAGATGATATACTATTTTCACTAAAGGTATAACTTGCAGCACCTGCATTTGCCTGAGACCAGAAACCCTGGAAAGGAGCAATAAGCCCATCTGCTATATCACCTGTTGTGCCATTGTGGATCTTATAGGCAGTTGTAGTATTATCCCAAATGTAAACAGCACCGTGCCCTGCGTTATCTACTGCCAACTGCTGGATGCTTAGGGAGTATCCATAGGGATTACCTAAGAGGTTCCAGCTGTTTGTATTGGTTGCAATAGTTACAGGGGATGTGTTCTGGGTGCCATTAAGGGTAAGGGTAACTGGAAGATTATCTGTTCCATCAAAATCTGTATCAGCAAATACATAGACTAATACGCCACTGCCTGCTGTGTAATTATCTGTTGCTAAATCTGTAAGGGCATTCCAGCTGTTGTTCCAGGTCCAAACATTGGAGGAGGATGATTCAGGCATATCTGAGCCTGCTGAACCCTGGGTCCAGAGCTCATCCAAAAGATCGCCATAGATTGCGCCGGAAACTGGACTGGAAAGAAAGCGATAACCGGAAGTGCCGGTTATCTCAACACTGGTTACCATTGGCGGAGGACAACTTCCAGACCAATCATAAGGCCAGTTTGAATTTGTAGAAAATGCCGTATGAATGGCACATTGATTTTCATCAGATAAACCGGTGGCACCATCGAACATATCAGTCATATCCGTTACACTGGACACATCCCAATTTGATATATCTCCATTAAAATCGTCATTTGATTTAAACATTTCACTCATGTTCGTTACATTCGATACATCCCATCCTGATATATTCTGATTAAAATTAGAATACCCAAACAACTTAACCATGTTAGTCACATTAGATACATTCCAATTGGATATATCTCCATTAAAAGCATTACTATAGGCAAACATTTCATACATAGACTCTACATTCGATACATCCCAACTTGATAAATCCTGATTAAATGCGTCAGTATTTCTAAACATATAACCCATTTCAGTTACGCTGGATACATCCCAATTTGATATGTCCTGATTAAAATTTCCTGCTTCGTGAAACATTGCACTCATATTCGTTACACTTGATACATCCCAGCTGGATATATCTTGATTAAAATTAGAGCCATTCCAACCGCCGAACATGTTTGTCATATTCGTTACATTCGATACATTCCAATCACCAATATCATCATTAAATGTTGTTTTATCTTGAAATAAGCCAGACATATCTGTAACAACAGATACATCCCAAGTATTAATCTCACCATAGGTAGAAAGGGCTGCGGCGTTATCATCCACCCACATATCCACTGCGGTTTGCAGTTCTGCTTTAGTTTGGGGTTGGAATGTAGTTGGACATAATCCTGACCAATCATAAGGCCAGTTTCCATTGGATGAAAAAGAGGTATGAATTGCACATTTGTTTTCATCTGAAATATTAGTTTGAAGAAACATACCACTCATATTGGTAGCACTTGATACATCCCATGAAGAAATATCCATATTAAAGGTTGTTTCAATAAACATGTAACCAAAGTTGGTAACATTTGACACGTCCCATGATGCGAACCCTTCACTAAAAATAATATTTTCAGCATGGAAAAACATTGTACCCATATGAGTAACATTAGAAACATCCCAATTGGATAGGTCTGTCTCAAGATTTTCAGTGTACTTAAACATGTCCGACATATTAGTAACACTAGAAACATCCCAACCTGATATGTCTTGATTAAAAACATGATTGTTCTTAAACATTGTATTCATATCGGTAACGCTAGAAACATCCCAACCTGATATGTCTTGATTAAAAATTCCACTATGATCTGAAGTATAAAACATTTTATTCATATCGGTAACATTAGAAACATCCCAATCACCAATATCATCATTAAATGTTGTTTTATTTTGAAATAAGCCAGACATATCTGTAACAACAGATACATCCCAAGTATTAATCTCACCATAGGTAGCTAAGGCTGTGGCATTATCATCCACCCACATATCCACTGCGGTTTGCAGTTCTGCTTTAGTTTGAGGTCGGAAAACAACTGGAGTAACAATACGAACAACATTTGAATTGTATTGTTGCACCACATATAGCACATTATTAGCATCGCAGACAAGATCCTTCGGAGTCTTCAATGTAGCTTCTCCTGCAGGACCATCAGCGTTACCACTCACATCTGCTGGATTTACATAATTTTCAACAATTCCCATATCAGCGGTTCCATCAAAGGTTACTTTTCTAATCGTATTTCTATCTGTAAAGTAAATAGAACCATTTGGGCACATCGCACAACCATATGGATCCCGCAACCAAGCATCAGTACCTACACCATCTTGGATCTCATTATGTTGAGTACCACCAGCTAAACGTGTTTTTTCTATCAATTGTAATTCAGAGCCTACTTCAAACATAGTGACTTGATAATCTGGCCAGCGACTAACAGTATAAAGTGTACTACCATCTTCAGTCACAATAATTTCATAAAGTTCGCCAGTTTGACCAGTAAGAGTATGTATTGAACCATCTGTTTTGATCTTACTCATTTGTCCAGCTTGTCTATGACCAACATACACATTCCCAGCTGCATCAACATCTATGCCACCAATATACCAGTTATTTGGATGCTCAGCAATCATCTCAGAACTAAGTACATTTCCATCTCCATCAAGCGTATATTTTCTAGTTCTTTCCTTTCGAGTACTCTGTGAATGATTTGGAGTATCAAACTCACTGTTTCCTGCGTACATAGTTGTTCCATCTGGACTTACCCAAATAGCCCAAAATCTATCAGCAAAATTATAGTCAACGCATCCAGAAGCTCCATTACAACCTTGAACTCCACTCCAGCTACTATTAGCCACAAGCAATTTAGTAGCCCCCGTAGTTTGATTTATTCTTTGGATTTTACCATTGGTATCACCCATGTAAAGATATCCCACATCATCTTTGGCTATCCCAACAGCCTCGTACATTCCAGTATCCATGGAAAGAGTACTTACTGTGGCTGATTGACTCAATCCAATCGTAAAAATAAAAGCTATATTGGTGAGAAATTTTTTGTTCATTTTATTGTCCATTATTGTATTTAAAATAAAAGCAATAATTGTACCGTAAAGTCGTAAACAAGAATAATAAGTAAATAATTTTAATAAATAAAAAAAGAATAATGTAAGTGTTATGTAAGTCCAGGCATTTTCACTTAGGACAAAATTGACATTCTGCCAGTCAAGTCCCGGCTTATGCACTCTTAATTGACCATTACCAGCGTTGGCAATATTTAGCTTATGGTTCATGCTACCAAGAAATCTGAGATGCATTAAAAACATTATGTTTCCTCCAAAAGGAAACAGTTACAGTTGAGGATAGGTACCGTCTCGTATTGTGACAATGCTTATTGATGTATCATACTGATACATTTTGGAATTAGGCGTACAAGTTGGGAACTTGAGTGGATTGTTCCCTTTGGTTTGATTATAAACAAAAAACCCCACGAATGTGGGGCTTGATATGGAAACTTTACTTAATTCTATTTATTGCGATCAAAATATTTTTTTCCCGCTAATACAATGCCACTAATAGCCAACCAACCCATTCCGCCAATGGGGCCCTGGTTGGGAGCTCCGGGCAGATCAGGTGGATCCTGGGCTAAAACAAAGGTCAGCATGCTTAAAACAA
>CAZYLQ010000159.1:0-2416 GCA_964648395.1 uncultured bacterium
CAAGCGTAATGAATCAGATTTCAAATCCATTCATTATTGAACCGATTGGAATTGGTTTTAGTGAAGTGGGAGAAACATTGGTTCAGCGTTATTATTTTCTCCGACAAAAACCTGCTTATGAATTTGGTTTATTGAATAACCATTTGGGAGCCAATATTCATTTTACACCTGAATTCGAGAGTTATTTTTCCGGAATTTTTGGTATGAGTAACGAAAACAATAATTGGGAGATACAGGGTCAAATTGACCTTCATCTTGAGAACCTGATTCAAACTGCTGGCATTCTTGATTTGTATTGGAATCGTACCGATTCTTTATCTCAGATCATTCAATTCGAGATTATGGAACCCCATCCATTCGGTTGGGAAGTGGGTACGCATTTGACTTATCATCACGAGGTTGTTGGTGGATTGTATTCTGTGATTGAAACCAAATCCATGCTGCAGATCACTGTACCCATGCTGAATCAAATTAATGTGGGATATTCTTCAGGAAAAACACACCCCACAGAAAAAGGTGAATTAAATGGGTATGAAAAGATCCGATTCCGGGCATTTTCTTTTTCTTCATCCAAAGATACAAGAAATAAGCGATTCTTACCTACTCAAGGGACAAAAATCACTTCTTCGATAGATGCAGGACTCCAAAGTGAAAACGGATTCTTAAAAAGCGAGGCCAATTTTCAATATTTACACCCCTTCACAAAAAATGTACATGGATTGATCAGGTGGATGGGCCATGGAATCCATGGATTTGATTCTAACATACCAAAGAGCAGATATGTGCTCTTTGGTGGTAATTCAACACTAAGAGGATTTCGTGAACAATTCTTTGCTGCGACACAATTTCAAATTGCAACATTTGAAGCAGCGTTCCAACCTGGCCAAGGCTTTCAAACTAATTTGTTTTTAGATGTAGGGTCTAAGCGTTTAGTAATCATTGAAAATAAAAAGATCGGGTATGGTTTTGGTTTGACACAATTAAATGAGAAATCTTTAATCAAGGTGCAATATGCACTAGCATTTGGTCAAGGGTTATCAAATGGGAAACTCCATATAAAATGGATCTCTCGATTGTAGATTTAAAAGAGAATCAACCCTAATTTTAACGATGGGATTTTATCAAAAACTTTATCTATCCATATTCATTGGAACCCTTCTCTTTTTGGATGGATGTGAAACAAAGCGAGAAGCTTTGGGCTCTGATAATGAAATACGAGTTATTTGTTCGGAATTAGATAAAAAAGACATACGTAAATTTTTAACATCCATTTTCACAGATACGATTTACACTCCAGAACCAGAACCATTATATTATTTAAAATTCTCAGGTCCTGAAACATACAATAATTTGAAAACTCAGGCACAAGTTGTGGTTGCAGCAGTAGCCAGGGATCCCGGAAACTCTGGTTATCAATTGGTAAAAAGGTTACTCCCGCCGGATCAATTTGCAGACACAGAATCTGCTGATCCTGTAATTCTCTCAAAAGATGTAAATGCGCTTAAACAATTATTTATGGTCATTAATGCTGGGTCAGAAGAACAACTAATGGGAACGGTAAAATCCAAAAAGAATTTTATCCGAAAACAGTTTTTTGATCAGTTTGCGGACCGCCAAAGTCGATTTATATTTGGAGATGATCGGAATAATAAATTGGAAGATTCATTGGAAACAGAATTTGGATGGTCTCTTAAAATTCCTTGGGGATGGGAAATAATTCGAGCTAGTAAGGATTCGCAATTTGTGTGGATTGGGAAAGAAATGCCATTCCAGTGGATCGGAATTGGATGGGAAGAAGGAAGTTTTGTGGATGATGAATTAAAAGCTGGCGATTATATTTGGTCCTGGCCTTCGTCACATTATGGGAATATCCAGTTTAATGATTATAAATTTGAAATGAAAAAATCGTCCTATAAAGATCATCAAGCCTGGCGAGCACAGGGTATTTGGGAAACGATTGATGTGAAGGAATCGAAAGGCGGTCCCTTCAGGTCCTATGTTTTTTATAACGAAAATAATAATCGAACCTATCATTTGAATTATTTAATTCATCGACCCGGAAGTGATAAATCCATATTTATGCGGCAATTGGATTTGATTATCAAGACTTTTTCAATATCACAATCATGAGAATATTAATCACAGGAGCTTTTGGGCAATTGGGCTCTGCCGTTTCCAAACGGTTATCAAAGGATTCTAAAATAATTCGGACTGGACGATTTATTCCGCATGATAGTCAGGGTATAATTCTGAATATTTTGAATCAGATACATTTCAAAGATGTTATTGATGCCACAGAACCGGATGTCGTTATTCATTTGGCTGCAATGACAGATGTTGATGATTGTCAATTAAATCCGAAGCTTGCAAAAGAGATCAACATTGCCGGCGTTCAACATCTATGTGATTCATTTAA
>CAZYLQ010000159.1:2516-3846 GCA_964648395.1 uncultured bacterium
CCAAGGCCCTTGAAATCGGGTTTAAAATCCGATAAGTTGATTGAAGTCTTGAATGTAGTTCCACCATCAATTGACGATTGTCTGGATGCCATTTTAGAAAAAAACGCAAAATGAAAACGCTTATCATCTCGCCGACCTATAACGAATCGAAAAATATCGAAAGTCTCGTAGAACAGGTTTTAGGTCCTAATCCGAATTACCATTTACTTGTTGTTGATGATAATTCACCGGATGGAACGGCCACAATCGTTAAAGAATTACAACAAAAATACACCAACCTATTTATAGAAGAACGCCCGGGGAAGGCGGGGCTGGGTACAGCCTATTTGTTTGGATTCAAATGGGCTCTTAAAAATGGATATGAAGCCATTGTCCAAATGGATGCTGATCTTTCTCATGATCCCGTAGACGTTCCCAAGCTTGTGGAGGAGTTAAAAGAAAATGATCTTATCATTGGTAGCCGTTATGTGGATGGCGTGAGTGTTGTTAATTGGCCTATCCGTCGCCTAATCTTAAGTTATGGCGCTAATATGTACTCTAGAACCATTACAGGTATGCCGATCAATGATGGTACGGGCGGATTTAAAGCCTGGCGTGGGACATTATTAGAAAAAATCCAATTAGATAAAGTTAGATCCCAAGGATATTCTTTCCAGATAGAGATGAATTTTCGTGCCTGGAGGAAGAAGGCTCGTATCAAGGAAAAACCGATTATTTTCACGGATCGTACAATTGGTGAGTCCAAAATGTCAAAGGCTATCATGTATGAAGCGATTTGGATGGTATGGCGACTCCGGATCTGGAAAATCTTCGGCTGGATCTAAAAACTGAATGAAAGCATCTATTTGCATTGTGAACCTGAATGCAAGGAAGCATTTGGGTCCATGTCTTTCATCCTTAAAAGACACGCTTGGTGATATATCATTTGAAACGATTGTGGTCGATAATCATTCCTGGGATGGTTCGAACCGCTACATCCAATCCAATTTCCCAGAAACAACACTAATTGAAAATAAAAGAAATGAAGGGTATACCCGTGCCATGAACCAGGCTATGGGTTATGCAAGTGGAGAATTTGTAATATTTTTGAATCCGGATTCGACCTGTGAGCCTGGTGCCCTTAAAAAATTGATTCATTTTATGGAAACAGATTCTTCCATCGGTATTTGTGGTCCGAAGGTCTTGAATGATGATGGAACATTTCAAAAATCATGCCGACGAGGAATTCCTAGACCTCAAGCTGTATTTTCTTATTTTTTAGGATTATCTAACAAGTATCCCAATAATAAAAATTTTACAGGGTACCATTTAAATCATCTGGATGAAAATG
>CAZYLQ010000160.1:0-1797 GCA_964648395.1 uncultured bacterium
GATAATTTACCGTTCCATCAGGAGAAAATTCAAGACGTACCTTAACCTGTGAAAATTCCGTTTCTGCGATGGATGTCACTAAATCAGTTTGATAGTCGTCCCAGCGGTCCCCTGTCCAGGATTTTGTTCCAAGAATATTATTATTTTCATCAAGCAGTGTAACAGTAACAGGGTCATGATCCCATTCTGTTTCAAATTTGTGCGTAACTGCAATAACAGCACGGTTCATACCTGAAATATCTTCTAAATCTGATTCCATCCATTGCGTTAAAAATGTAGAATCTCCATTATCGTAAAGTATACTTTCCTGGGAACGGAGAATTACATTCCCAGATTGCCAAGGGCCGTCAGAATCACTCCATGGCCATGACTGGCTAAGGATTTGCGGGTTGCCATTCCAATATGGAACTGTCAATTCTAAATCGGTTGATAATGAGAAAGATTTTTCCCATGGCATCAGTTCTCCATCCAAAATGAAAGAAACATGATAATCTCCTTCAGGAAGTTCATAAATATTTGAACCAGTGGTTATTTCAATTTCTTCTGTACCAAATTCATGTTTAATCATTCCTTCTATGGTATTGATGTCCGTGGTTTCATGGTATAGGTTGAGAGTCAATTGGTGAACAGGCGCAGGAACAAGAGTGATATCTTCCATTGTCATAGCACTATTATTCGCAACTGTATAAATTTCCTGTGGCAAATAACCTTCCGCTCTGATTGAAATTGTATAACTACCCGGATTTAATATGCGTCTGTAACGACCAAATTCGTTGGTGAGGCGGGATTTAAGCACTGAGCCTGTCTGTTCTAATATTTCGATAATTGCGCCTTCAATAGGCTGATTTGTGGATGCATCATAGACTATGCCCGTAACCTGTGCTGCATCAACGTTGTAGCCTAGTACTCTGTCCATTAAATATACCATGGCTGGTTTTGTGCGGTCAATGGTATCCTCTATTAAGATACTATCTGGTTGAAGATTTGCAGTTCCACATTCTATCAGGTATTGAATACAGCCTGTTTCCTTATAAAACCAATCGTGTAGTTTACCATTTCTGGATCCGCTGTAAACAGAAAGGTAAGATCCAGTGCCATCTTCCTTTTCAAGTAATTCTGTAAATTGATCTGCAATTGTTTTCATTAGATCTAAATCAGGAGAATCCTTTGTTTCTTCCCATCGCCAGGAAGTAAACACTTTCTCCGATAAATTACCCGATCTTGAGCTATGCCATACGATGGAAAAAACAAAATTATTTTCCAATGCCAAATCTCGTAGTGCAATAGCTTCTCCTTCTGAAAAAGGTTCTTCCCCTTTGTAATAATCGTAATGGGACGCATAATCAGAGTTATCAGGTTGGAGAAAAGTATCACCAAATGTCCAGTTAAAACCAAAATTCCGATTCAGGTCTACACCATCTATATCATTGCCAATTGTAGACTCGTAATCAAAAATACCATTGGGATAAGGCCCATCAGGAGATAGATCTTTCTTGTTTTTCCGAAAACTCATATCTAATCCTTCGTGGATAACATTAAGACCTTCTGGATTCGCCGTGGGAACAATCCATATTTCCATGAATTGTTTCAGGATATTCATATGACTGTAAATGCTGTTATCCGGGAATAAGAGATCTTCCATAAGAGCCAGGACCACTTCCACACCAAGAACCTCTTCTGCATGAACTTGACCGATAAATAACACCTGAGGTTCATCTTCTTTTAATTCAACATTATCAGAAATCTTAACTGCCAGAATCGGAATTTGATCCTGAGTAGAAAAACCAATGGTATCTA
>CAZYLQ010000160.1:1897-3738 GCA_964648395.1 uncultured bacterium
CCACCAAATCCCGGCAAGATCAATCTGTCCAATATAACACGTCCGGTCAAATCATATATACGGAATTCCACTGCTTCTTTTGCGGGCATACTAAAATCAAAATTTACTTTCCCATTAAATGGATTTGGATATGCGGCACTCACTCTGAATTCAGTTGGTAGCTCACAATCACAGTTAGGGGAATTGGAGAGCAGTTCACTTTTAATCAAGGTCCTGCCGTAATAATTGGCCAAGTCTTCTTTCCCAGAACTTCGATAATCAATCCAATCGAGAAAATATTCTTCCCCTGAATGATGGGTTATATTCACATTCTGCTGCTTATGATATGCCACACAAATCGGAATGCCATTCATATTTGTGGTCATTCCCTGGCCAATTTTGTAACCAGATCCATATAAATCTACACCATTGATTAATAAGGGATCTTCATTGACGTATCCTCTTCCATCTTCCCAAAGTATTAAGAATTCATTACCCATAACAGATTTCACTCTTGGTGTATAATTATTTAGAGAATCATTCACGACTGATGTGAATTGAATAGCATCACCTAAAAGATTTCCATTTTCAAGATCTAAAACTTGCCCAAATATTTCAAAATTTTGGCCATTACGAAAATCTTCCCAAACTATCATAGATTGATTAAGGTCTTCATTGAGATCGAAGGAAAAATTTGTTTGATCTTGTTCCGCACCAGAAATTTCAATTCCTCCTGCACTCCATAACTGATTTCCATCCCAATCGACAATTTGCGAATAAATATCTGAGAAGTTTCCCATTTGATTCCAATAACAAATAATTCCGCTTTCTTCATTAATCGTTTTTATTTGAAGATTACTTGATGCTGAATAAGGATCACTTAAATTGACTCCTGCAGGGTTCCAGCCAATTGCAGGACTTCCGTCATGATCAATTTTTAAGTATTTAATAATTTTGAGAGATCCACTTGGAGACCATTGTTCATTGAACCAGAAAATCATTAAATGATCATCTGGTGTTTGAATGACAGCTAGAAATATATCATCGCTACTTGCATTTACGAGTTCAATACCTCCACTATTAAATATCGTATTTCCATCTTCATTCAGCCTTTGATAATATATATTATAGTCAAATAGTCTGCTTTCTGACCAAAAACATCCCACACCACTTTCAATATTGATAAGAATACCATCTCTCATATCTGCTTCAGGAGAAATAGCAACACCCGTTGAATCCCAAATATTTTCTAATTGTTCATTGAGTTTGTTGATTTTCATAAATTTAGGTGAAGAAGTGGCATCATATGTCCCAACAAAAAAGTTTGATTCATGTTTTATAACATAAGGAGATGTATTATCATCAGATGAATTATCGCTGAAAGAAATTTGGTTCCCGTTGTTATACTGGATATCACTATTGATTATTCTTGTTGCATACATCTTTTTTGTTGCCCGGTTATCTTCCCAGGTAAGAAAAAAGTCATTATCCCCTTTTCTGAAATTTGATGTGTATTTGATATCTCCATCCAATCCGACCATTGCGGTCAATCCACCATTAGCCCACTCTGGTGTAGAACCAGAATCCAATTTTTGGACTTTTAAATCAATACTAGATTTCTCTTTATCGGCATAAATGATATATAATCCTGTTGAGAACGTGCCCAGAATATTGGGGAAAAACTGTTCTCCATTAGCATTAGAAATATTCACCGGATCTGTTAAAGTGTATGACCCATCTGATTGAATATTTTGGAACATAATTTCAATTTCTGGGAAGGTGCCTCTTTCCCAGACAATATTCAAGTCACCTTCATCCCCACCGGAAAATCGAGCACCAAAATCACGGGAATCATCTAAATC
>CAZYLQ010000161.1:0-3659 GCA_964648395.1 uncultured bacterium
AATCCCGGGGTCTATTTTACAAGAGGAAGGATTAATGGACTTCAACTGTATGGTATGTGTAATTTCGGGACTAGACCTACCTTCGATGAGGAAGACCTTGTAATGGAAATACATTTTTTTCACGATAAGGTTATTGATCTATACGGAAGTGAAATCAGAGTAGAGTTTTTAGAAAGAATAAGAGATGAAAAGAAATTTCGTTCATCGGAAGATTTAAAATCACAACTAATTAAAGATAAAAAAAAATGCCTTGAGTTACAGGGTAAGTACGAATAGGAGTAAAAAAAAGAAAATGCCCATCTCAATAGAAGATAAACAAAAATACGTTGAGCAATTTGGTAAAGACGCGAACGATACAGGTTCACCAGAAGTACAGGTTGCTATTCTAACTCACCGTATTCGAGAATTGACTGATCATGTGAAAATTCACAAAAAAGACAACCACACACGTCGTGGTTTGGTTCAGTTGGTTTCACAAAGAAAGAAAATGCTGAAGTACATTATGCGTACGAATGCAGAATCATATGTTAACATAATAAAAGAGTTGTCCATCAGAGGTTAGTAGACAAGAGAGCTCATAAATAGAAGAAAGAAAATAATAAAATGATAATAAAAGAAAGAGAAATCGCAGGAAAAACAATGCGTTTAGAGACTGGCCGAGTTGCCCGTCAGAGTAATGGTTCCGTAATGGTAACCTATGGAGAGACAACAATTTTGGCAGCAGTCAATGCCGCCAAAGAACCACGGGAAGATATTGATTTTTTTCCGTTACAAGTTGAATACCGTGAAAAACATTATGCCGGCGGGAAAATCCCCGGTGGTTTTTTCAAACGAGAAGCAAGACCGTCTGAACATGAAGTGCTCACAAGTAGAGTAACGGATCGTCCAATTCGCCCCTTGTTTCCTAAAGGGTTTAAAAATGAAACCCAAATCATGATCACTGTTTTACAAAGTGATGGTGAAAATATGGCAGATGTACTTGCAGGAGTTGGTGCATCGGCAGCTTTGATGACATCAACGATTCCATGGAATGGACCAATTGCGTCAGTTCGTGTGGGAAGAATTGAAGGAAAATATATCATTAATCCAACGCGCTCTGAGATAATGGAGTGTGATTTAGAAATGGTTGTGTCAGGGAATCAAGAAACAGTTGTAATGGTTGAAGGTGAGGCCGATGGTGTAAGTGAGTCTGAAGTCCTGGATGGATTAAAGCAAGCACATGAAGTCATTAAAGAAATTATTGATCTTCAGAATCAATTACTTTCAGCAATGGAAGTTGTAAAAGACGAAGTGGTGATTCCACAACCTGATGATGCAATGGTCTCGGCTGTGGATGAAAATATCGGGTCCCAAGTTGATGATATAGTTAAAATTGTGAATAAAAAAGAAAGATCAAGTGCAAAAGATGAAATGGTTTCGTCCATTCTTGATTCTCTTGAAGAATCCTATCCTTCAGAAGGTAAAACAATTAAATCTCTAATAGATGATCGCTTTAAAGCAGGATTTCGTGAGCAGATTCTCGCAACCGGAAAAAGAAGTGATGGTCGATCAACAACCGATATTCGACCAATATCTATTGATGTGGATATTTTATCTCGGACACATGGTTCAGCGCTTTTCACTCGTGGAGAAACCCAAGCGTTGGTGGTAACAACCTTAGGATCCAAAAGAGACGAAATGATCATTGATAGTGCAGATGAAGATTATAAAAAATCTTATTATCTACATTACAATTTTCCTCCTTATTGTGTGGGTGAAACCGGACGAATCGGATTTACATCTCGTCGTGAAATTGGTCATGGTAATTTGGCTCAACGGGCAATAAAACCCGCTTTGCCTGACTATGATGATTTCCCTTATACAATTCGGATTGTTTCAGAAATCATGGAATCTAACGGTTCATCATCTATGGCATCTGTCTGTGGTGGATCCTTATCATTAATGAGTTCTGGAGCTCCCTTAAAAAGTCATGTGGCTGGGATTGCTATGGGATTAATTACTGATGGAAAACGACACGCTATTTTAAGTGATATTCTTGGAATGGAAGATCATTTGGGTGATATGGACTTTAAAGTTGCTGGCACAGCAGATGGCATTACTGCCATTCAATTGGATTTAAAGATAGAAGGTCTTTCTTTTGAGCTAATGGAGCAGGCCTTACAGCAAGCCCATGAAGGTAGATTGCATATTCTTGGACTAATGAAGGAAGCGATGCCTGAACCGAATGATATATCACCTTATGCACCGCGAATCATGTCAATTGCTATCAATCCTGAAAAGATTGGTGCTTTGATTGGTCCTGGTGGTAAAAATATCAAGAAGATCATCGAAGATACTGAATGTGAGGTCAATGTTGATGATGATGGTATTGTGACAATTGCTGGTATGAATACAGACAAATGTAACGAAGCAATCGAAATGGTCAAAGCACTTACATTTGAACCCGAAGTTGGAATGGAGTTTGACGGTACCGTAACGCGCATAATGACTTTTGGAGCATTCGTAGAATTTGTACCTGGCCGTGAAGGTTTAGTTCACATTTCTGAATTAGAATGGAATCGGGTTGATAAAGTTGAAGATGTTGTAAAAACAGGTGACCCAATTCGAGTGAAACTGATCAAAATTGATGATCAGGGGAGACTTGATTTCAGTCGAAAAGCACTTCTAGAAAAACCTGAAGGATATGTAGAAAGACCTAAGCGACCCCGTAGCGATAGTAATCGTGGCGGACGAAAACCGTTTAAGAAACGTCGATTCTAATCATCCTATGCGATTCAATTAAGATAAGCGGTGAAAATGTTAACATTTTCACCGCTTTTGTTTTTGGATCTATCCATTATAAATTGTACAATTAGTATTATGGCCCCAAGTTTATCATCTCACTTCGAAAAAAGACTTCCATCCGCTATACGCCAAGCGCAAATAATCTTTGCACAGCGCCCAGATAAGAATGAAGTCCAAGTTGTGAATTTGGCTATTGGTAATGTTTCCTTGCCGATGCACCCTGCCATGCAAAAGCGAATGAATGAATTGGGAAAAAATAGCTTCAAAGATGGTGTGGTTAAGTACTCACCGAGTGTGGGGACGGATGAAGCCAGAAAGGCTTTCTTAAATATCATTGCTTCGGAAGGAGTGGAAACGTCTCATCTGTATTGTATGATTACAGATGGAGGGTCCCAAGCCATGGAAATTATGATGTTAGGTGTTTGCGGTCCTTTATCGCAAAAACCGCTTATGTTATTGGACCCTGCATATACAAACTATTTAGAATTTGGGAAAAGGCTCTCCATACCAATTGTAACTACAAATCGTGAAATTCTTGCGGATGGGTCCTTTGATTCACTGAATTTGAATGAAATTGAGTTGATTATTCAAAAAGAGAATCCAAGTGCAATGTTAGTAATTCCAGCTGACAATCCCACAGGACAATACTTACATCAAAACCAGTTAAATGATTTAGCCAAAATCTGTGTAAAGCACAACATTTGGATGGTAAGTGATGAAGCATACAGACAACTCTATTATGGAGATGGAGGTGCTTCTAGTATTTGGAGAATTACTGACGATGATGTTCCTGGAATTATCGGATCAAGAATAAGTATCGAATCATCTTCAAAAGTTTGGAATGCGTGTGGATTACGAATTGGCGGAATAGTTAC
>CAZYLQ010000162.1:0-3654 GCA_964648395.1 uncultured bacterium
CCCTTTTCTTGCTGCAATCTAATCTATCAGGATTGTTTATTCCTGTATTGTATATCTGGATGGAGGTGGTGACGATTCTTTCTATTTTCCAGTTTTGGATTTTAGCTGGGGAAATATTTAATGCCAGACAGGCCAAACGTATCTTCACACTTCTTGGTGCTGGGGGCTCCTTTGCGGGCATGGGTGCAGGATATGGAATCAAACCATTTGTGTCAACTTTTGGATCAGAGAACCTTTTATTTCTCACCATTTTCTTTATCGGGCTTTCTGTGGTGATGGCTCAAATGCTCCGTCCCTTTCGTATGTCGCGTAAACCCAAAAAAGTTAATTCTAAACCAGTGGCCAAATCAAAAACTGAATTTGAACCTTATTTAAAGTCAATCGCACTGCTTATTGGGTTAGCTGCATTCGTTTCCAAGATCATTGATTATCAATTCAAAATGATGGCAGCAGAGGCCTTCCCAAATCAAAATGATTTGGTAAGTTTTTTCGGGACCTATTATATGTCCACCGGCGCGGCAACCTTGATTATGCAATTTTTTGTAACAGGATTCATCTTAACACGTTTTGGAATTCTGGCAGGATTACTTATCCTGCCCATTTCTTTGGCCAT
This sequence comes from uncultured bacterium, assembly GCA_964648395.1. Taxonomy (GTDB): domain Bacteria; phylum Fidelibacterota; class Marinisomatia; order Marinisomatales; family UBA1611. The sequence goes on from CAZYLQ010000162.1 coordinate 614, forward strand.
TGGTTCGTCTGGATTTCTTGCTATTGGAACCTTATCTGCTGTATTTATCGCAAAATTTTCAGATCAAGTTTTCAAATTCTCCACAAACAATGCAGTCCAGGAGATCCTTTGGCTCCCCGTAGCACCGGAGAAAAAGAAACGACTCAAACCCATCATTGATGGTACCATTCGTTCAGGACTAGAAGGGTTAGCCGGTGTACTCATCTTTGCCCTAGTCTCCTTCAAACTCGTGCCGCAGGATAATATCCAATTACTCAGTTTACTTGTTATTTTGGGCGTTCTTTTTTGGCTTTGGAATAGCTTTAGACTGAAAAATGGTTATGTGAATTCCCTCATGAAAGCCATAGAGAATCGGCAACTGAACCTGGATGATGTAGAGTTTGATATCAATGATTCCCATATTGTTGACACAATAGATAAAACTCTCAAAGACGATGATGAATTAAAACAGCTTTTTGCCCTGGATCTACTTTGGACACTCCCGCTCCACCCTTGGAAAAATACGCTGCAATATTTATTCCATCAGGGGTCTAATCAGATCCAAAGAGCTGTGCTGGAATTGGCATGGCATCAACCCGGAATAATTACTGATCAATTGTTACTAAATTCGTTCAAGGAAGATTCGGAATTAGCGCCCTTTGCAATTTCCTGTGCCGGAGATCGCATGATACCAGACATCGCCGAAAAAGTATCCCCATTTTTAAAAAGTGACAATCCATCCCTTTCCGCCGCTGCGGCGGTTGGAATCCTTAAACAAGATACCAATCATCATGAATCAAAACTGATTCTTGATTCTTTAATGGAAAGTGATGATCCAACCATTTTGTGTACTACTATCGGCTTTTTGAAACAATCAGGGCAGTGGATCTCCACAGAAAATAAAAAGCGGTTTTTGGGTCATGAATCACATGATGTGAGGAATCAGATTTTGGCTGTTTTTAAAGGTTCCCCTGACTCCGATTTTCTTGTATCTATCATTCGAAATCTGGCAAATGCTTCCACCTTTGATGCTGCGGAATCCGCACTCAAACAATATGATCCTTCTTTGGTAACTGATCGATTTTATCATTTCCTTTTTGCGGAAGATTCTCCCTTACGACTAAAACTTGGAATCCTTAAAACAGCTCATGAGTTCTCTTCTTCTGATATGGCTGAATTATTGTCTTCCGGTTTGAATGATCCGGATCTACTCATCCTGAATGGAATTAGCAATGCATTGGTAAAAATGAGTAAGAATAAAGAGTTGGAAGCAGAGATTCTAAATAAAATTGAAAATCACATTAAAGTGATTTCCAAACGTGCATTCCAGTTATATCTTCTTAGAGATCAATTAAAAAATGTTTCCCAGGCATTTCTCATTCAAGATCATATTGAAAGTGATTTGAATAAAGTAATTCCAATCCTGTTAAAACTAGGCACATTAAAGAAACCGGATATTCCTATTGAGACCTACATTCGATATGTAAAAAGTAATGACCCTGATCTACTCCCTATCGTTTTGGAACTGGTTGATTCCACTTTTTCTCCGGAGAACCGAAAACACACCTTGCCACTCATCGATCCGGATGTAGATCGAATTAAAATCGGACAAGAACTTTTTCCAGATCTTTTCCACAATCCTAATGATATGCTTGGGCATTGGATCAAGAATCCACACTTTTGGAAAACGGGGATTGCACTCCAATACTTACTCAATTCTGAAAATACCGCCGTCCTGAAAATAATTAAGTGGGATAAGATACCGAATTCCATTTTCACCAGTAACCTTTTCAATGAAACTGAGCAAAACTATTTAAACCGAAATTTCTTAAATGATAAATTTCCAATACAGGAGAATCCACCCATGTATTCAATACTTGAAAAAACCATCATCCTAAAATCTGTTGACCTGTTTCACAAAATCCCTGGAGATATTTTAACTCGGATTGCTCAGATCGCTGAAGAATTACGATGTGAACAAAACCACGCGATCTTTAAGGAAGGTGATCATGGCGATTCTATGTTTGTTATTATTTCCGGGAAAGTCGATGTGATCCAGAATGACCATTCCATCACCCAACTTGAAAGAGGTACTTGTATTGGTGAAATGGCTCTATTAGATCAGGAACCGCGCTCCGCTGATGCAATTACGCTGGAAGAATCAGTTTTACTAAAAATTGATCAGGAAGGTTTTTTTCAATTAATGGCCAGCAATCCAGAGATCATGAAACAAATCGTTAAAATTTTGACGCGACGGGTTCGCTCCATGAATAAAAAACTGACTAACGCGCAGCAGTAAGGCTTGCCACCACACTGGGATCTGCCAAGGTAGAAATATCGCCCATATTTTCCAGATCACCTTCAGCAATTTTTCTTAAGATTCGCCGCATAATCTTCCCGGAACGTGTTTTTGGGAGAGCAGGTGTGAATTGAATCTCATCGGGCTTTGCGTGGGGACCTATATCCTTAGTTACCGAAGCGCGAATACCATCATAAATTTCATCGGATGCTTCCACACCGGTCATGAGGGTTACAAATGCATAGATGCCCTGACCTTTAATGTCATGGGGAAATCCCACCACAGCCGCTTCAGCTACACCACTGGCTTTCCCAATGGCCCCTTCCACTTCTGCTGTACCAATACGGTGACCGGACACATTCAACACATCATCCACGCGGCCCGTGATCCAATAATAACCATCTTCATCCCGCTTTGCACCGTCACCTGTAAAATAGTAACCGGGAAATTGTTTAAAATACGTTTCAATAAAGCGATCCTGATCGCCATAAATGGTTCTCATTTGTCCAGGCCAGGATGATTTAATGGCCAATAAACCTGAAACTTCATTCCCTTCAATCTCTTGTCCGTCTTCTGTCAACAATACTGGCTCGATGCCAAAAAATGGAAATGTAGCCGAACCCGGTTTTGTGGGTGTTGCTCCCGGAAGCGGTGTTATGAGAATCCCGCCCGTTTCTGTCTGCCACCATGTATCAACAATGGGACATTCTCCTTTGCCCACAATATTGTGATACCAATTCCATTCTGGTTCCTTGATGGGTTC
>CAZYLQ010000163.1:0-3643 GCA_964648395.1 uncultured bacterium
GATGTACTGGTTTTTTAGTTCCTTTTTTTCCACCAAGAATTTCAATTGCTCTATTTGCTATTACTTCATTAACATTCATATTAGTTTGAGTACCAGATCCAGTTTGCCAAACTTTGAGAGGAAAATGGTCATTAAGTTTTCCAGATATCACTTCGTTTGCTGCTTTAATAATTGATCTACTTATTTTTTTATCTATATCGCCATTCTTTTGATGCACTATCGCTGCAGCCTTTTTTATCATTGCGATAGATTTGATAACAATTGGTCTTACCAAAAAATCGCCAATGTCAAAATATTTGTTAGATCTTTGCGTAGAAGCGCCCCAATATTTATCTGCTGGCACTAAAATTTTTCCTAGGCTATCAAATTCTTTCCTAAATTTCATATTTTTAACTTTGGATACTAGTTATTAAATCTTATACATTAAAATTAATTAGAATCATATAGGAGCAAAATGACAAATTTTGGAAAAGTAAGATATTTTATGAAAACCTTTGGCCAAGAAATAAAAAATAAGCCAGGCCTAAGCACAAAAAAAATAAACAAATTGAGAGTTAGTTTAATTAATGAAGAATTAGAAGAATTTAAAAAAGCTATAAAAAACAATGATCTTAAGGAAGTGGCAGACGCTTTAACTGATATTTTGTATGTAACTTATGGAGCTGGCCACGCATTTGGCATAAATTTAGACAAATGTTTTGATGAAGTACAACAATCAAATATGAGTAAATTAGGAGATGATGGCAAACCAATTTATAATGATAAGGGCAAAGTTATGAAGGGACCAAATTATTTTAAACCTGATCTAACTAAATTTGTAAATTAACATGCTAAGTTTAATTATAAAAAACCAAAACAAATTATTATTTAATTTTTTATTTTTAATACTTTTGTTAGTTCTTTCGGTACATTTTTATCAATCTTTTTTTTCTATGCTTGGCAATAAGTGGGCTTTTTGGGAACTATTTGTGAACTATGCAGGTGGTTTTATGAAAAGGGGCATTCTTGGAGAAATTTTTATTAATCTAAATAGATCATTTGGCATTAGTCCTTTTTCTTTTTTTTCACCCTTGTTTGTGTTTTTGTACAGTTTACAAATAATAATTTTTTATAAATTAATTTATCCTTATAAAATTTCAAAACTTTTGTGTGCACTAATAGTTTTTTCTCCTGCACTTTTACTGTTTAATTTTTATGACATAAACACTTACTTTACAAAAGACAATTTTACTAAAGTTGCAATTTTAATACATGCATTGTTTATAGTAAAAAAAGTTCACGATAAAAATTCAATAGCAAATTATAATAAATTTTTAAATTTTTTAATAATTCCGCTTCTTTTATTTAACATTTTAAATCACGAGCATCAGGTTTTTTTTGTTAGCGTTCATATGCTACTTACTTTATTAGTTAATTATAATTATGGAGGTATTAAAAGTTTTACAAGCCTAAAATCTTATTTAATTTTGTTAATACCATTTTTATTTATTTTACTAACACCAAACTCATTTGAAAAAGTTGGATTAATAAATGATTCAATTCGAGTTTTTGGAACTAAAATAAGTGATTTACATGCAGGAAATATTAATTTGATGATAGGTCAAGTCATAAAATGGCATTTTTTAAAAATGCCATTTTATGATCATAATGTTTTTGATTTTTTGAATCTTTTTACGTGCATACTTCTATCTTTGTTTTTATTTTATTTAATTTTTCACTACTTTATTAAACAGAATATTTATGAGATGCATGGGTTTATTAAAAAATATTATTTATTATTTTTTTTACCATGTTTTGGACTGTTTATAACTGCTTTGGATCATGGCAGAACTATAAATATTTTTTTGACACATTTGATATCTTTTTATTTAGCACTAAAGATTAATAATAACAAATTTAAAATAGTTTTAAGCAACTTCAATAAATCTTTCTTTTTAAAAAATTTGTCATTTATTTTTTTAATTTTTTATGTTTTTCTTTGGTATATTCCAGTTGGCGGAGGATACGATGCTATTGGAACTTTTTCTGAAGGAGATGCAATATTTAAAAGTACTTTAATGAGTGAATTAATAAATTTATTTATGATTGTTTATAATTTTGTTGACTACAATATTATAAATCTTCCAAGAATTGTTGTTTAATGAAGGAATTTTCTAATGTTAGAAAATATTAAATTATCTGTTGTTTTTCCAATCTATAATGAAGAAAAAAACATAATAAATTTATTAACTGAATGGGATTTTATTTTAAAAGAAAAAGAAATAACTTATGAATTTGTAATTGCTGAGGATGGAAGTAATGACAAAACAAAGGATATAATAAAAGATTTAAAAAAAAAATATAATATCAATGATCAATCAGTTTTAAATCGTACTGGTTATGGACCAGCAGTTATTAGGGGGATAATTAATTCAAATTATGATTATTTTTTATGTTGTGATAGCGATGGTCAAATTTCGCCTCTTTCAATAAATAATCTTGAAAATTTACCAAAAGAAAAAGAATTTTTAATTGGTTTTAGGGAACCAAGAGAAGACCCACTGGCAAGAAAAATATACAGTTTTTGTTTCAAAATTTTGCATAGTTTATTTTTTTTTACCAATCTAAAAGACCCAAGTTGTCCTTTTGTAATAGGAAAAAAAGAAGAATTTAAAAAACTATCACAAACAGAACTATTATATATGAAAGAAGGTTTTTGGTGGGGTTTTACAGCAATCTGCAAAAAATATAAAATTAATTTAATCCAAAAAAAAATTATTCACAGAAAAAGATCTTATGGAAAAAGTGACATATACAAAACTTATAAGATACCAGATATAGCAATAAGAAATATATTAGGGTTGTTTAAAATAAGATTTTTTTCTTAATACATATTGAGAATTTAATTAAACGATATGTTGAGAGTAGAGTTTAAGGAAAATTATTATAAATTTTTAAAGCATCTTCATAAATATGATGATCATATTTAATATTAATATTTTTTTTATTTAAATTTTTAAAAATATTTATATCCATATTATCCTTTTTAGATAAACTTAAATCTTTCATTATTTTTGTTATGAATAAAGAGTTAGAAAAATTTTCATAAATTAAAAAAATGCAATTTGAACTATGATTGTAGTTCTCTTGTATTTGCTTATAAAATAAATACCACTGTTCCAACCAATAATTAATGTTATTTGTATCATTAAATTTTAACGGTTTATTCCAAAATTTGTGATCTAGTCCAAATTCATGATGCCCTAAATAATTCATATATCTTCTTATAAAATAATCTTTTTTTTGCAGATTACTAAAGTGCAAGTGTTGTTTAAAGAGAGAACAAGCATGTTGCAAAGGTTCTCTAACAGGTATTAAAAAAGTAGAATTTGGAAGAATAGATTTAATTAAATTAATTCTTTTATAATTAAAATTATTTTTACTTAAGTACCTAGTTTTATTTTGTGATATTAAAATTAGATTGATATAGTTAATTAATTCTTCTTTGATATATTTTTCATTAATAGAAAAAAAAACTTCATCAAATGCTTCTGGACTATTTAAATCGTACCTAATACCATCTGAATGAAGTCGTTCTTTTCTTTTTATATTTTTTTTGTTGAAAATTTTTGAAAAGTTTGGCGATAATACAAATGGCATATTT
>CAZYLQ010000164.1:0-3639 GCA_964648395.1 uncultured bacterium
ATATTAATTCTCCGATTCATATTGTGGGTGTAGGAGAAGAAACTCCATTAGTGGATGTCTCTATTCATGCCATTGATGCTCCACCAGTTATTATCAAAGGGGAAAATGCTGACTTGGATGTGACAATTTCAAGCCATGGAACTGTGAATGAACGGCTGAATGTTACAATTTATTCAGGGAAAAAGTTAGTAGGATCAAAAGTAGTAACCGTCTCCGGCGACGGTAGTTTAGAACGAGTTAGATTTCGAATAAATCCAACCCAATCCGGGGAAGCAAAATATAGGGTACAGGTAAATGTGCTCCCTGATGAGATCAATATCCAAAATAATAAACAGATTGTACCAATTCAGGTATTAAAAAATGAATACACCATTGCTCTGATAACTGGAGCACCCAATTTTAATACACAAGTTATTAAACAGATCATTTCAAAGCATTCGGAATATCGAATTGACCATTTTATTTTTCGTCCAGATGGCTATACAAAGAATCTAAATTCATTTTGGGATACAAAATATGACTTGATCCTTTTTGATAACCACCCCATAGAAGAAAATGCAAAAGAATGGCAATCTTATATAAGGATTTTTGCAAAGAAATTAGTCTCCCACCAATCCAGCCTTGCTATTGTTGTAGGAAATGAAACTCATGAAAAATCCTTGGTGTCTTTTTTGGGTTTAATGGATATGACTCTTAGTAAGCCACTTATAGAACTTGGATCACCCTATGAATGGGAATTGAGTGCGAGGTGGGATAAATTTTTCCCGTTTCATATAATTAATTTTGATTATATGGATCATACAAACCTCCCACCAATTCTGCTAAAATTTGAGGTAGATTCCTCTCAAGGAATTCCCTTAGCGCATTTTTCTATTTCAGAGGTTGAAGTACCATTACTCATGGTTGGTGAGAAATCATCTTTAAGGTTTATGGTTTGGACATCTCCAGAGTTAAATACTGTTTATTATAAAACACGAAACTCCCAAGTGTCTGATTTGTCCCAACAAATATTTGACCCTGTTTTTTCTTGGTTAATGAGAACAGGAAATGGTCAAGATTATTATTTCAGATCAGAAAAAAATTCGTATCAACAGGGAGAAAGAGTTACGGTAAAAGGGAAAGCCATTCGGAATGAAGAAACAATTATGGAAGGATTTGTCCATGTATCAAACAACGGGCAAAGGATTAATTCAAAACCCATCACTTATGATGATAATACTGGGTATTATACAGGGCAATTCTGGGCGTCCAAATCAGGACAATTGGATTACGAGGTAGAATTCATGTATGGTGATAAATCTATGATAGTAAATCAAGGATCAGTTCAGGTTCAAGAGAGCCAAGTTGAATTGAATCATGTTTATTTAAATAAAGATCCATTGAAAAAATTGGCTGAATTAGGTGATGGCACGTTCAGGCACTGGGATAACAGGCTATCCTTGATTAGTCAAATAAACCCAGTTACAAAATTGGAAACATTTTATTCGAAAGTGGTTCTTCATGACAGCAGGTGGTTGGTGATGTGTATATTGGGACTATTATCAGCAGAATGGGTTTTAAGAAGACGCCTTGGCTTGATGTGAGTCTTGGGAACAGATAACGGGGTATGTAAGTTTAACGCTTATTGTTAAGGAAAAATTGTGAAAAAAATAACTGTAATTGGCACAGGATATGTTGGTCTTGTTAGCGGTGCCGGAATCTCGGATTTTGGTCATCGTGTTACCTGTGCCGATATAATAGAATCTAAAATTAAATTACTTAAGAATGGTGAGATTCCAATTTACGAACCAGGTTTGTATGAACTAGTTGACCGAAATGTAAATGCTGGAAGATTATCATTTACAACTAAGGTAGATGAAGCGATCCAGCAAGCAGACGTTATTTTTATTGCTGTGGGGACGCCTCAGAGTGACAATGGTGAAGCAAACATTTCAGCAGTAGAGTCTGTGGCGAGATCTATTGGAAAAAACCTGAATAACTATAAAGTCATTTGTACAAAAAGTACGGTACCCGTTGGCACGGGTGACATTATATGTGAATTGATTCGTGAAAACATGGTGGATGGAGGCGAATTTGATTATGTTTCCAATCCGGAATTTTTAAGAGAGGGATCAGCCGTTAAAGATTTTCTTTGGCCGGATCGAGTTGTGATAGGTGCTTCTAGTATTAAAGCGTTTAATATCATGAAAGAAGTTTATCGCCCACTTTATGTTAACGAAAAACCTATACTGCACACTAATGTTGCAACAGCTGAAATGATCAAATATGCAGCCAATGCTTTTTTAGCGCTCAAGATCAGTTATATCAACGAAGTGGCGAACTTATGTGAAGCGGTTGGCGCAGATGTCCACTTGGTCGCAAAAGGTATGGGACAGGATGGACGGATCAGCCCAAAATTTTTACATCCAGGTCCGGGATTTGGTGGCTCCTGTTTCCCGAAGGATACTCAGGCATTTGCAACTCTTTCCCGTGAAAAAGGTGTACCTATGAATACAATTGATGCAGCTATTACCACCAATAATATTCAGAAAACAAGGATGGTTGAAAAATTAAATAATTTAATCGGTGGTGATTTTTCCGGGAAAACTATTGGTGTATTGGGATTAGCATTCAAACCCAGTACAGATGATGTTCGTGAATCGTCTTCCATTGAAATGATTCAATCTATTTTAGATGGAGGTGGGAAAGTAAAGGCTTATGATCCCATCGCGAATAAATCTATGCAGTATATTTTCCCCGATTTGAACTATTTACATTCTTGGGAGGAAACATGTGATGGTGTGGATGCTATGGTAATCATGACAGATTGGAACGAATTCAGAGGTATGAATTTGAAAAAATTGAAAAAGATCATGAAAACACCTCTAGTTCTGGATACACGAAATATTTTAAGCATGGATAAATTATCTGAATATGGATTCCAATTTGATAATGTGGGTCGAAAAACAGTTTTATGATTGTTAAAAATACATTACTGGATGGTGTGAAAATCATTACACCTACTGTTTTCGAGGATGAACGGGGTTATTTCTTTGAATCCTATAAAGCGCATATTTTTAAGAATAATGATCTCCCAATCAATTTTGTTCAGGATAATGAGGTAAAGTCAACCAAAGGAGTACTTCGTGGACTTCATTATCAATTTAACCGCCCACAAGGGAAATTAGTCCGTGTTATTTCCGGAAGTATTTTAGATGTAGCAGTAGATATTCGAAAAGGGTCACCTACCTTTGGACAATCTGAAATTGTTCATCTAACTGCTGAAAATAATAAAATGCTATATATTCCTGAAGGATTTGCACATGGTTATCTTGTGACATCTTCTGAATCGATTGTCGTATACAAATGCACCGATATTTATGATCCAAACGATCAATTTGGTATTATTTGGAATGATGAAACAATTGGGGTGGATTGGACGTATGATTCACCAATTTTGTCAGAAAAGGATCTTATGCTTCCAGCATTAAATGACCAACAATTTTTACCGGAATTTTAAATGAAAAAATGTCTAGTAACTGGTGGATGTGGATTTATTGGATCTAACTATATTCGAACAGTCCTTGATAGGGAAGAAGATCTCCATGTAGTTAATTTGGATAAATTGACCTATGCGGGAAATATCCAAAACCTAAATGG
>CAZYLQ010000165.1:0-3585 GCA_964648395.1 uncultured bacterium
TCAAGATCACTAAAATCGCAGGCATCATAATTTTTGTCCACTTTTCAATCCCGCCTTTCACGCCTTGTACAATGACAAAAATGGTGAATGCCATAAAAAATATCTGCCAGATAACGGGTGCTAAAGATCCAGTGATAAATGAATTAAATAGTGAACCCGACATATCCGGATTACCTGCTAATTTAGTAAACCCACCCGTTAGAGATATGAGAGTATATTTTAGAGTCCAACCACCCACGACACCATAAAAAGAAAGAATCACAAAAGCGGATGCTACACCCAGCATCCCAACCCATTTCCAATTGGATTTTGGCGCTATTTTTTCAAATGCGCCAACTGGACTAAGCTGCGTTTTTCGTCCTAAAACAAATTCAGCAATTACGATGGGAAGTCCAACAATTAGAATACAAATCAAATATACAATTGTAAACGCTCCACCCCCATTTTCTCCAGCCATATGTGGGTATTTCCAGATATTACCTAATCCCACAGCGGATCCGGATGCAGCGAGGATAAATCCAAGTCTTGATCCCCATTGTTCTCTACTCTGCATCTATAATTTCCCCCTTTTCTTCACTTTTTAACGGACTTGCCATTAAATGATCAAAATTGTGTAAATGTGCATCCACTACCGCATCAATCATGCCATATACATAAATGAAACCGATCCACCAGGCATACTTGTTTCTTTTTTCAAGATACCTATGCTTACTGAGCGGATATGTGCCATTATCATAATCTTTGTAAATATCCCTGTTTATAATCCAATAATTAATCGCAGCCACCTCGCAACTAATGATTAATACCGATTTAATCCATTTCCCATTATAAGCTTGCCCAAGTCCGGGAACTAATGACCAGTAAAATGCAATTTTTGAATTTTTTAATTTTTCTTCTTTTAATGGTAAAGCGAAAACAAAACCGATCATTAATATTAGAATGATGGGAAAGTGTAATCTCATTCGTTTACACAAATGCAATACATTCAATTTCGACTTTGGCATTCAAGGGTAATCCAGACACCTCGACCGTCGACCTTGCAGGAAAATCAATGCCACTAAAAAACGCTTTAAATGATTCATTCACATAATTGAATCCTCTTAGATCCGTGACAAAAACGGTGAGTTTGACAATATGGGATTTATCTACACCAGCAGCTTTAAGAATTGCATCAATATTCTGTAACGCACGAAACGTTTCAGATTTGATCCCCCCTTCTATTATTTTTCCTGTTCCAGGAACAATTCCTACCTGCCCAGCTGTATAAATAAAGCCGTTGGATTGCACGGCCTGATTATAAGTACCGATAGCCGCCGGTGCATAAGGAGTATGAAGTATTTTTTTCATAAAATTTCGAACTTTTTTTCTAAACAAATGCAAGGAAGTCCCACATCTTCATTGAGCTTACGATAAGCAGTCCCGTCAAATTTTCGTAGGAAAAATTCACCTACGGCGGCGACTGTAGTTTCAAACAAATGACCGCCGACGGTTTGCATATCATGATCGGATAAAACCACATGAGCATGGACAAAAGGAATCCCATCTTTCAGGGTAACATTCCCTTCAAAATTGACCAATTCCCAAACTTTAGGGAAAGGTTTACGGATATACTCCTTCAAGATGGTATCATAAGCACCAATTTCGGATTTTTTTACAGCACCGATCCCAGAAACCTTTGCATTCGTAATTTCCTGATCCTTACAAAATTGGGTTAATGTATCCAAAACCTTTTCATTTTTTTCAATATATATAAAATAATCTTTTTCTACACATTTAAACTGCATTTTAATCTAGACCGTTAATTTATTAATTAGTAATGTTTTTGTTTTTTCCAACGCAGGAATGATGGCAGCATTTTCCTTCCCACCTGCAGTGGCAAGATGCGATTTACCGCCGCCGCCGCCGCCAATAAACCCTCCAATTTCTTTCGCCAATTTTCCTGCAAAAATCCCATTTTCATTTAAATCTATTGAGACCACAATTACGGCAAATGGTTTTTCATCACCTTCACTGAAAAGGACGCCAATTCCGCTGGTCAATTTATTAAACAATTGGTCTCCTAAACCTTTCAATTCATCAATTGTTTCGACAGATATTTTTTTAATGATGATAGTATGATCTCCAACGGTTTCAGAGTCGGATAACAGGTCAATTTCTGAAGATGACTGAATTTTTTTCTGTTTTAATTTTTTGCCAAGATCTTTTTTCTCCTGGAGCAGAATAGATATTCTTTCTGCCATGCCAGATGTTGGTGTATTAAGCAATTGTTGCAATGTTAATAAAACTGTAGCATTGGATTGCATTTCTTCAACTGCTTTTTGTCCTGTGATGGCAACAATCCGCCTTACACCCGAAGAAAGGGATGCTTCTTCTGTAATCTTAAAAGAACCAATATCACCTGTCAGTTTCACATGGGTTCCACCACAGAGTTCCAAAGAATAATCGCCAACCCTGACCACACGGACTTCATCACCATATTTTTCGCCGAAAAGAGCTTCAGCTCCCGCTGCCTTGGCATCATCAAAACTTTTAATTGTAACGTCTAACTTTGTATTTAACAAGATCTGTTGGTTAACAATTGATTCAATTTCCTTAATTTGATCTGCAGTTACCTTTTCAAAATGAGTTATATCAAATCTTAAATAGTCTGGATGGACTAATGAGCCTGCTTGATTGACATGATCTCCTAAAATATATTTGAGTGCTTTATACATTAAATGGGTTGCAGTATGATTATTCATAGTAGACTGCCGTCGAGATGCATCAACTTTACAATTTACTTCTCCCTGTTCAGTCATCACTCCTTTACAAATATGAATAAAGGAATTATTATCTTTTTTTACATCCGATACCGTAAGCTCTACACCTGGCCCATTAATTGTACCCATATCACCTATTTGCCCACCAGATTCGGCGTAAAATGGGGTCTGGTCTAATACAACAAGAATAGAATCACCCTGAAACGTATATCGCCGAATTTTAGATTTTGATTCTAATGATTCATATCCCAAAAAGATTGAATCGTCTCCTTCAGAGACAATGACCCATTCAGTCGAATCAGTTGATCCTCTAAATTTACCGGCATCTTTTGCTCGTTTTTTCTGCTCTGCCATTTCAGAATCAAAACCATCAACATCAACAGTTAATTCACGTTCCCGTGCCATGAGTTCGGTCAGATCTAATGGAAATCCATAGGTGTCGTAGAGCTTAAAGGCATCTGTACCGCTAATTTCATCTCCATCCAATTTAGATATAATTTTTTCAAAATGATTAATTCCCCGATCCAATGTCTGGTTAAAAGAGACTTCTTCTGCTCGGATTACTTTTTCAATATGGGAACATTTATCTACGACTTCAGAAAAAATGCTACCCATTACTTCTCCAACTATAGGAACCAGTTTAAATAAAAATGGTTCGGCTAAATCTATGCTTCTCCCAAATCGGGCAGCTCGCCGGAGAATACGTCTTAAAACATATCCGCGACCTTCATTCGATGGTAATGCACCATCCGCAATAGAAAAACATAACATTCGAATATGGTCTGAAATCACACGAAAAGGAATCGGATTGTCTTCATATGTAAAA
>CAZYLQ010000166.1:0-3574 GCA_964648395.1 uncultured bacterium
AACTCTTATCCATGCCGTGGAATATTCGAGTATAGATACATTGAATCGAGTCCACTCAACTGGTGCCCGCGATATGAATATTCCAATATCACCTCCATAAGATTCGCCATTCAAAGAACCTACTGGGGCGTAGAAGATACCAAGCATTCCCGAGATTGCGGAAGATGCAGTAAGCGCCGCAAATATCCAACGCCATTTTGCCAGTAGTTGTGCTCGGTTAAATATGAGCAGGAAGAGTGTTATAGCTAGCCACAGGCTGAATGGAATAACAGACCAGCCAAATAGACTTTCAATTTTGACGTGCAAGTTGAAGTAAGCGGCCAGTCCCAGTACAGCGATCGCTAGCAAGAACCATAACTGCTTCGGAACGGCCGTTAAAAGGCGTTTAATATTTTTTAGGAAGGATCTAATTACGAACATAATTGCGATCTTTGTTTATCTCGGGTTCAAACATCAATTGCGCTTGTTATTATCAGTGGCCGTCTTTTGGTTCGATGTCTGAGGAAACTGGATAAAGTATTACGGACTATTCTTTCCAATTCGATCCACTCTATTGGCTTTTTCAAATGTTGAGCAAGCACTGGAGTTAACGCATCTGCAGCTTCTTTGAGTAAATTGTCGGCATCTTCTATATGGACGAAGCCTGCGGAAACGATTTTTGGCTTGCCTACCAGTGCCCCAGTGATGGAATCTCGTGAGAACGCTACCGTTACGACTCCATTGTGTGACAGAGATCGTCTTTCCACAATGACGTTACCTGATTCATCCCACATACCCAAGCCGTGGACGAAGATGTGTCCTGCGTCGATTCGGTCGATAATTTCTCCGGAATAATTGTCCAATTCCAATACATCGCCATCGGTTAGCAAAAATACGTTTTCATTTTTGACTCCTGCTTCGATCGCAAGATCCGCATGGGCCTTGAGCATTCGGTACTCGCCATGGATAGGCACGAAGTATTCTGGTCGTGTGGCATTTATAAGCATCCGTAATTCTTCTTTTCGTGCGTGTCCCGGTACGTGCGTGCGCTGGGAGATATTTGTTATCACTGTAGCGCCTAGCCGGACTAGTTCATTGATTGAGTCGTTCACTGGGACTTCGTTGCCTGGAATCGTACTCGCTGAAATGATGATCGTATCTCCGTTTTGAATAGTGATATCGTGATGGTTGTTATTAGACATCCTCACCAGGCCGGACTGTGATTCTCCTTGGCTACCTGTCGTCAAAATCACAATTTTGTTATCTGGAAGGCTGTTGGCTTCAGCAGGAGTGATGATCAGGTTCTCTGGGATATCAAGGTGTCTTAATTCTTGTCCGATTTTAGTGTTGTTGATCATACTGCGACCAACTACACAAAGCTTTCGCTCATGTGTGATACACGCGTTGACGACGATCTGGATTCGAGCTAGTTGCGACGCGAAACTTGACACGATCACACGTCCGTTCGCTGCTCCAATCAAGTTTGGGAGATTTTGTATTACCTCTCGATCTGAGGGTGAGTAGCCCTCATATTCTGCGTAGGTGGAATCGCTCATCACTAACAGGGCACCGTCTTGGCATATGTCCGATAGTATTCCTAGATCAGATGGATAGCCGATTGCTGGTGTGTTGTCGATTTTAAAATCACCTGTGTGAACGACAATCCCGGCTGGTGTTTCGATAGCTATTCCTGTGGAGTCAGGTATTGAGTGACATACGTGGAACCACTCTGCGGTTAATCCGCCGATGGGATATTGCTTGCCTACTCCAATAGCGTGTAGCTCTGCTATATCCTGCATTCGAGCCTGTCTAAGTTTTTCCTTTAACAGTGCCTCGGCCATGGGGGGTGCGTAGACTGGCACTGGTATTCGCCTTAAAAAGTGTGGAACGGCTCCGATATGATCTTCATGGCCATGGGTGATTAATAGCCCCCGCACCCGTTCGATGTTTTTCTCTAGGTAGTCCATATCTGGAATAACTACATCAATGCCCGGCATATCCAATTCAGGAAACTGCACTCCGGCGTCGATCACGATAATATCCTCGATTGTTTCGAGAATCATCATATTTTTGCCGATTTCCCCTAGCCCGCCAAGTGGGATGACTCGAATCCATGGGGTTTCTGCGTTATTTGTTGTCATGTTGGTTGGTCTTTGTTCAATAGAGATGATGTCTGTGAGTTACTGATTTGGCTTTGTTCCATAGGATTAGCCGATGAAAAAAAATCTAAGAGACTAGTTCTCTAATTTTTTGTCGTACTTTCTAATCATGTATTCATGAGCGGTGGTTGTCGGTTATGGATATTCGTTATCCAAGTGAATTGTGGCAATAAATCTGCTGCGCCTATTACTGAATACTTTTGTCGATTTTGTGAGTAGTTGTGTCACCTATAGAAATTCTCTTAGTCGTAATACGTCTTTTTAAAGGCTTCGTTTTATAGCGGGATTTCTCAGCCCTGCGGCGGGATGATATAGAGGGTATAAGACTCGTCTTTGATCATGATGCGACTTGCAAAAAACCGACCATACCCACTGCTATTGACGTATTTTCATGGTGCACGGTTCGTCACAACTGCATGAGTTCGTACGTGAAAATATCGACTCATAGATCTGTTATACACAGGTAACAGATAGCTGACAACTGTACCGGGGAAGTTAGTGAGCCCGAACTATTCAGTTATATTGTGACCGGATAGATAGTCCACAGCATCCTGAACCGTCATGATACCTTCGGCGTCTTCGTCGGAGATCTCAAGAGGTGTATCGCCTGTGCCAAATTCTTCTTCTATTGCCATGATTAATTCGACTACATCAAGAGAGTCGGCGTCTAGATCTGCAGTGAATGAGGATTCTGCTGAAACCTCTGAGATGTCCTTGCTAAGTTTGTCGGCCGCAATTTCGCGTACTCGATCTAACACACTTGCCATTTACTACAACTCCCGGGGTGGGCCCATGCGCGATGAACCTTCAATTTAAACCTTTTGTAATATACACCGGCGACCATTTAGATGCCGAACGAAAACCTATCCTAGCAGAGCACCGAGCACTCCGTTAATGAATTTTGGAGACGAGTTTGATCCGAATAATCGGGCTAACTCGACTGCTTCGTTTACTACCACGCTTTCTGGAGCCGCGTCTGTCATCTCCAATTCGGCTATAGCGACTCGTAATATGTTCCGTTCTACAAGTGGCATTTGTTCAGAAGGGTACTGCGATGCAAGTTCTGAGATACGTGAATCGAGGTGACCTCTTTGATCCTCGCATACTTTTACCAAACGTGTGGCAAAGTCAATGTCATCAACCGTTAACTCGCGCTCTTTAGTTAGGCGTTTTACGGTAGCGACTGCGGGGTGTCCTGATGAATCGGATTCATACAGTGCTTGCACGACGGCTGCTCGCGATCCTGTACGACCACCACGGATCTGCGGGTTATTTTCACAGATCGGATTGCCATCGACCATTTCATCTAGGCGGTCTGGCTCATGGACAATGAATTTTGGCTTATCCAGATGATCTCGCTTGTTCCTGAAGAACTTTGACCTGGCTGTAGGCATGGAAACCCCACTTGCTAGCAAGTAATTAATTGTGAATCAGCC
>CAZYLQ010000167.1:0-1926 GCA_964648395.1 uncultured bacterium
TACGCAATTTCTTTCTTTGGCTCTTCTTCGAAGATTTGCAGATGTTTTTGTTGGTTGTAGTCAAGAATCTGTAGATTTACTCAAAAAGCGTGGTTTTCCAGAGTCTATCCTTCACGTTGTAAAACCCGGAGCAAACATTGTTTTGCCCACAAAAACTGAAAACTCAGAATATAGTGCAGTTTTTGTAGGCCGAATTCACCCTTCAAAAGGGATCGATGATCTCCTTCTTGTTTGGAAAGAAGTCTTGTTAAACAAGCCCCGAGCAAAACTCGCTTTAATTGGTAAGGGAGAGGAAAATATGATGTGTTTCTACCAATCAAAAATCGAAGCGCTTGGATTGTCAGACTGTATCAAGATGCTCGGATTTGTTCCGGACAATGAAGTTTCTCGCCTGCTAAGTGGTACACGTTTACTAGTTTTTCCATCTCATGAAGAGGGTTATGGGATGGCAGTAGCGGAAGCCATTGCACATGGATGCCAAGTTGTGGCTTATGATTTGCCTGTTTTTCAAACTGAATTTGGCAGTAACCTCATTAGAGTCGAATGTTATGATACAAACGTTTTTGCACAAAAAGTAATAGATTGTATGGATAATAACAGACAAATTAATTGTCCTGATTTCATTCGATCTTGGGAACAAGCTTCAAAAGAAGAATTTGAAATCATCGAAAACCAGTTTGTGATATGAAAAGTTTCAGCATTATCATTCCAGTTAAGGAAATTAATGATTATCTGCGTGAGTCTGTTCCATACTTACTGGCTTTAGATTATGAGGATTTTGAGATTTTGATTTTACCAAATTTAGAACCTTCTAATTTGGAATCAATTTTTTTAAATGAACGTGTAAAAATAATTGCCTCTGGAATAGTTAGTCCAGCCATCAAACGGGATATGGGAGCTAAGCAGGCTAAATTTGAATATTTAGCATTTTTGGATGACGATGCTTATCCTCCATCTGATTGGCTCCAGGTTGCAAATAAAACATTCAGTGATAAAAATGTTGTGGCTATAGGAGGACCGGGTGTTACACCGCTCCGGTCATCATTAAAAGAAACGGTATCTGGATTGTTTTATGAGACCTTGATTGGCGGTGGAGGATTAGCTTATCGCTACCGCCCTGCAAAAGAAGGTTTTTATGTCGAAGATTATCCTTCCGTGAATCTGATTGTCCGAAAAGATGCATTCATAGAAGTTGGAGGGTTTGACAACTCATTCTGGCCGGGAGAAGACACAAAACTCTGTCTTGACCTGATAAAAGCTGGGTACAAAATATGGTATGAACCAACTTTGTTGGTGTATCATCACCGTCGCCCGACTTTTTTAGAACATTTCAAACAGGTTGGCGGATATGGTTTGCATCGTGGCTACTTCGCAAAAATTTTTCCGCAAACCTCAGCTTTACCTATGTATTTTGTTCCTGGTTTATTCCTCGTTGGAAACATCTTTCTTATTTTGTTAGGGTTTGCCTATCCATTAGTATGGACACTCTGGGGCGCATTGCTTGCAGTTTACCTGCTATTTGCAACATTTGAAGTTTTGTTAAAAACCCGGCATCCATTGGTTTTTGGCATGACTTTGATTATAATATACTGTTCACATTTGGTATATGGTTTTCGATTTATTCAAGGATTCATTACACCTAAACTGAAAAGTAAACTGCGCTGAAATGCACAAGGCATTACACCAGGTTCTTGGCAATGAATCATTGAGCTCGAACACATTCAAATTAATAATAGAACGCGGAAACTTGAATTTCCGTGCAGGCCAGTGCGTAAATTTGGGACTTCCAAACTCTGGCATTAATCGGGAATATTCAACCTATTCGGGAGAACAGGAAAATAAACTTGAGTTCTTAATAAGGGAAGTTGAAGGCGGGGATGTTTCTCCTGCATTGAGGAAATTAAAGACCGGAGACACAATTGAAAT
>CAZYLQ010000167.1:2026-3572 GCA_964648395.1 uncultured bacterium
TATTATTTATGTGGTAACAGGAACATGGCAAATGAAGTTTATGACATTTTAAGAGAACAAAGGGTTTCAGGGTCAAACATCATGACGGAAGTATTTTTCTAAAAAAATGAAAGTTGCAATTTCATATCCACCAATCCTGAACAGGTATGGTCAAAAGGCAATGGTTTCACAAAACCGGAATGTTCAGTTTTTCCAGAAACCAACTTATTTACTTCCAGTAGTACAGGCTCAAGCAGCAACATGGTTAAAACAGTTAGGGTATCAAGTCCTCTGGGATGACGGAAACGCTCAGTTGAAAAGTTACAGCCAATGGCGCGACGATTTGGTGCAGGAATGTCCGGATGTGATTGTTTTTGAAAGCACAACTCCGGTAATGAAGTTCTACTGGAATGCAACTGCGGAACTCAAAGAGCTTCTACCTGAAACTATATTCATCATGACCGGATATCATTCAATGCGCCGTCCAAAAGAAACTTTGGATGAATCACCAACAGACTTGGTTTTGAGAAGTAACCACATTGATTTTGTGCTGGTAAAACTGATTCCATTTATTTCAAAAAATCCGAACTGGAGGGAATCATGTGATATTGAAGGCTTGGTGATCCGGATGAAAAATGGGAACACCCGTGACACCGGGCATTTTCGGCAAGTGGAACCGCTCGAAAAATCACCGTTAGTGGACCGTGATCTGGTTCAATGGAAAAATTATGCGAAAGAAAACGGTAATTTTATACAAACTCCCGGAACTTATGCGTCCAGCGTAATCAGGGATTGTATGTTCGGCAAATGCACATTTTGCCGTTACAATGGAGGTGATCTGACGTTTTCCATGCTGCCAGTTGAAAACAGCCTGAACGAATACGAACGTCTGGTCAACGATTCCGGTGTCAAAGAAATCTTTGACGATTCCGGTGTGTGGTACCGCGGAAGGGAGGCGAGAGAATTTGCACAAGGTATCATTGACAGGGGACTGCACAAAAAAGGCTGTTATTTTGGTTTTAACACCAGATTTGAATATTTGGATGAAAAAACCATAGCATTGCTGGCAAAAGCTAATTTCCGTTTCATTTTGATAGGCCTTGAAGCTGCCGATGATCAAACATTGGCCCGGCTGAAAAAAGGCTACCAGATTCAACACGTGGAACGATGTTTAGGCTGGATGACTAAATATGGATTGCATCCACACCTGACAATTATGGTTGGTTATTACTGGCAAACACAGGAACAGCTCAATCAAACCGTTTCATTCGTCAAAGATTTGATGTTGAGAGGAATGGCCCGAACACTTCAGGTAACTCTTTGCACACCGCTGGACTTTACCGAATACCATGAGGACTGTATCCGGGAAGGTGTTTTGCTCACCCGGAACTACGATGATCACGATATGAGCAAACTTATAGTTCAAACACCGATTCCTCATGATAATTATTATAAGGCAGTCAGGGAAATGTACTCAATTGCTTTCCATCCACAATTTATTTTACGTCAATTAAGATTTTTATTCAGCTTCCGATTGCGTGATTGGCAGTTCCTCTTTACTTATGGA
>CAZYLQ010000168.1:0-1385 GCA_964648395.1 uncultured bacterium
ATTAAATCTTAGATAATTTCCTAAGCTTCCAGATCTGCCGTTATAGATTCTTTTATCAGAATTCTCGATCATTCTTAAAAACTTATAAACATCTTTTGTTTTTAAATAGGTTTTATAACCAGTTTTTTTAAAACTGTCTAAAGCAACACTTCTAATCAAACGAGGTAAATAAATTTTTAGATGATCGTTAGAAGAAAAAACATCCAAGCTGACCAAACGAGATCCTATTCCTATAACGACACCTATATGATCTTCTCCTGGTTGAAAATATTTAACGATTTCTTCAACATTGTTTCTTCTTTTTTTATAAATTTCTTCAACAGAAGAAGTAAATGATTTAACCTCATCATGTTTGATCTTTTCATCTATGTCTTCCCATACTCTAATTTGGTCAGTTTTATTTTGTTTTGAATTGTAAATATCATCTGCATTATTTGATCGAGCTTTTGAAAAAAGCAATGTTTCAGAAAGTGAAATATTTTCCGAAACAGCTGGAGACCATCTGTTCTTTTCGCAACAGCTTACTCTTAATGTTGTAGTAGAATTTCCCGAAATAATGACTGACTCATCAACTACTCTGTCTTGTTTTAACTTATTTCCTACAAGAATCTCGGATCCTAAAACAAGTAATTTTTGATCTGATTTATTTGAAAGTTTTAGATTTTCAATAAAACCTTTTTCATTGATCTCTTCAACTTCTGCTAAATTATTTTTCATAGCATAAGGAAAAGTTATTAGATCATCTTTCATTTTTACTTTGGATCTTAAGAAAAAAACAACAATATTGTTTTTTTGTTTTGGTTCGCCAACTTCAAAATTAAAGTTAAATTTTTGATCTATATTCATGCTCTATAACCTTTTTCCCATTGTCTTGAATATTTTGAAAAAATTGCATTTTTTCATTTACAAGAACATCTACTGTTTTGCTTATTGAAAGTGGGGTTTTTCCAGGAAGAATTTTTTTCGAAAGCTTTTGCAAGTCAGCGTAGGTTCTTTTTGAAACGCTTATATTTGAATATTTTATTTTATCGGTCATATATCTCTTTTTTTGTTTGTATAATTTTTGAACATAGAACTGGAGCGCATACAGAAAGAAAGGACATGAAAGGAAACGCCCCAGATCTATGTTCAAATTTTTTGTTGTTCATGAGGTTAACTTCGCAGAAATTCGAAAAAAATACTTGGGAAATAGAGAAAAATATTTTGGACAAAATCATATAATCTCCAATAAAAAACAATAAACGCATAGGGGTGTTAAAAGTCCCATATAATAAGGTATTTTGTATCTATTCATGCTAGTGCTCCAGGAAACTTTGATAGGCATTAGTTTTTTCAAATTTGTGACGAAAAACAACGAATCCTCTGCCATCACAATATTTGCATAT
>CAZYLQ010000168.1:1485-3561 GCA_964648395.1 uncultured bacterium
TATTTTCTATCCAACATTATATAGGATAAAAAAATTATTTACTTTTATCTATTGCTAACTTTATTTTAAGGATTTTATCTTCTATATTTTTTATAGCTTCGAATACTTTTTTCTTTTCTAAATCATCTATTTTTTTACCACCTGGAGATGCAGGATCTGTTGCTTGAATTACTACTTTATTTAATTCACCTTCTAAAATAGAAAATTTTACTAGCATTTCATTTACTTCTCCTAAATTTGTTTTCTGTTCAGATTTTGCTTGATCTATTATAAATTGATGTGCTGTTAATAAAGGAGGTGAAATACCTTTTTCAATACATTTTATATCTAATTTAACAGAGTCTACGTGATCAATATTTCTTTTAATACCATCATTATCTGGTTGTGGGTCAGAACATTTTCTAACATATGAAGCTCCTTTGTTTATAGCTTGTTTAATTTCTTCTTCAGTTAATGATTGTACTACTTCTTCAAGTCCTCTTTCAATCGACGCTATTTTTCTAATCTTTGGCATTGTCCTATAATGTCCTATAGTAAATCAAGTTTTTAATTAGAGCAATTCATTTTGGGTTGATTTATAGCACTTATTATTGCTTATACTTGAATTTTGCTGGGCTCTATTGATTATAATTCCAGGATTTTCAGTTCCGGTAATCACTTTATCATAAATAAATTTTTGATCTTTAAATATTGTAAAGTAATGTTTTGGATAATTATATCCTTTCTCAAGTTTTGTTGACATTATTTTAAATTCATCCAAATCTTTTAAAACAAATAGTTCTTGTTCAAATAATTTAGTTTGAGAACTATTTGACAAGTATTTGTGATCAATTAATGAAGCACTTTTAATTTTATCTTCCATAATTATAGAAAAATAAAATATTTCATTTTCAGTTTTGCAGACTAATAATATTCTCTTTTCAACTTTTGGTTTACTAAAATATTCAGATCTTGCGTAAATTCGGCCAATCCAATGTAGTTGAACGTATTCATAAAAATCGTTTTTTTTTGCCAGTTCTTCTAAACCTTGATCGGTAGCTTTTTCAAAACCTTCTTCTGTCAAATTCTCTACCATTTCTTCTGTACCTTCTTCAGCTATGTCTTTTAAGAATTTTCTTTCTTTCTTTACTACTCTTCTTGAATGATTAAAAAAATTTTTTAAATGATTTTTTTTACCTATTTTCTCTAAAATTGAATACTTTTCTTCTTTAGCTAACTGCTCAAACCCTTCAATGTTTGCTCCCTTTGATGTGGATGAAGTGTTTCCTGTTCCTTTTTTAATTATCGGTGATGATTCACCACTTTTAATTATTTTTTCCCATCCATCGGCGCCTTTTCTAATAACATCATCACCTCCACCTTTAAATATATTAACAATTCCTCTAAATAGTTGTTTCAACCCTCCTATTGCATGAGCATTAGTTACAAATTGAATATTAAAAATTAATATAAGTATTATAATTGAAATTAATCGTTTCATTTATAACCATCTAAAAAATCAATATGTTTTAGACAAATCTAAAAAAACCTTATTTTATAGCCTAATTACATTTGAGTCTTTTATCCTATGTTTTATTGGACTCCACTTCAAGTGGTATGCTTGTTAACCTTCACTCATGATTAATAACAACAAAAAGGAGAAAAAAATGACAAACAAAACAGTAACTTTCTGTATTACTGGCGCTTTAGATAAAATGAGAAGAGTAGATGCCATCCAGTTGGTTCAAAACGAGACTAATGCAAGATGGATATCAGGGGTTTCATCTCGTACTGATTATCTGGTGTCAAAAAGAACAGATACTAGAAAAGCTTCTAATGCCAAAAAATTTGGAACGAAAGTGATCAATGAAGCTCAAATGATGGCTTTTGTTAAAGCAGGCAAGTTTCCATCAAGAAGTCTTAATTAATAATGTTTGCTAGTATTCTGGTGCCTAACCTTTTTATGTATGGCACCAGAAAAATAATAAATAACGTTTTAATTAGTAATTAAGTAAATTAAAATAATTTTATGAAAAAATACTTTGAATATACAAATCACGTTAGCAATAAGTTTTGGGAAATAAACTTGAAAGGAAA
>CAZYLQ010000169.1:0-3537 GCA_964648395.1 uncultured bacterium
AGAAAGAAACAAATCAAAATAATGATATAGAAAAAGAAATGGCATTGCTCCAGGAAGTGGTAACAGCAATCCGCAGTATTCGCAGCCGTATGAATGTACCACCTTCAAAATTCTCTGATTTAGTGGTTAGATGTGATGATATCCAAGCGACCTTTCTTGAAAGCCATGGAGACTTACTAAAATCTATGGCAAGAATTGGTGAAATGACATTAGGTGCATCTATAGAGAAACCAAGTCAATCCGCCACCGCAGTTGTGGGTGGGATGGAAATCTATATTTTACTAGGAGGACTAGTAGATTTAGATCAAGAAAAAGAACGTATGGAAAAACGGATTAATGAAATAAACCGGTTGATTACTGGAATCAATGGTAAATTATCCAATGATAATTTTGTTAAACGTGCTCCTGAACAGGTTGTGGCAAAAGAAAGATCCAACCTAAAAAAGTTGACCGAAGAATTTGATAAAGTGACAGCAAATTTGGAGATGTTACAATGAAATACATATTTATTTTCCTTTTAACCAGTTTGTTGGTAGGCCAATCGGAAGATGCCACTCTTACCATTTATAAAGATGGAACCGCCTTGATAAAACAGCCCGTTGGTTGGGAAATACCATCTGGTAACAGTTATGTGACTTGGAGCAGTTTACCTAATGGTATTCATAGGGATACGCCTTTTTTAAACTTGGAAGGCGCCACTATCATATCTCAAAGATTCAACGATAATATTTTTACTGGAATAGATTATTTTAAGAAACTCAGGGGTGAAGAAATCAAGGTTAAACCCAAAGATGGAAAAGCGGTAGAAGGTGTTCTCCTGGAAATCAGTAGTGGATCAGTGACGATATCTAATTCAGGTGGAATTATTTCGTTTAATCGTAATGAATTAGAATATCTGGGAAGTGAGAATAAAGATTTAGACACTCCCACATTTAATCCATTTCTTTCTTGGGATCTTAATTCTGATTCAGACAAAATTATCAAAGGTGAACTAGTTTATAAATCCAATAATTTTTCTTGGGCGACGGTATATCGTTTAAAAATGCTGAATGAAGAAAAGGGAGAATTAATTGCGGAGGCTGTGATATCAAATAATTCAAATATTGATTTTGACGGTGGCAAACTTCAGCTCGTTGAGGGGAATTTAAATAAAGTTGGTAGAAAACCACCAAGGCCGGAAAGAATGAATCGTGTTGCTATGGCTGTAGATCCAAATACCATGCCAATGATGGGAAAAGATGAATTGGGTGATTATTATATTTATACCTTGAATGATACCCATGATCTGGAAGCCAAAGAGAATATCACAATTCGAATGTATGGCCCTTTGGATATTGGATATTCCAAAACTTATGTTTTTGAAAATTTTGAACGACGTCAAAAAGAAGAACCTTTGGAAGTTCGGGTCAAGATGGAAAATACTGAGACCAATGGATTGGGCATTTCGCTTCCCGGCGGAAAAGTTGAAATGTATTCATTTACCCAATCTGGTGGATTGGAATACATCGGCGCAGATAATATGGGACAGGTTCCTAAAGGGCAATCTACCACCCTCACATCGGGTCGGGCTTTTGATGTGATTGGCAAGCGCCGTATTTTGAATTATGATCGTCAACGAAAAAGCGAAGAAGCAGTCATAGAAATCCAGATAACCAATGCACGATCCAAAGCTGTCAATATTCAACTAGTAGAACACATTAACGGCGATTGGATCATTAAGCATGAATCTATCAATTATCAAAAGAAAGATGCTTCTACGATTCAATTCCCATTTTCTCTTGGTTCTGGCGAGACCAAGACTGTGACTTATACCTACCGAAAGGAATGGAAATAACAAAAGTGTGGTGTCAAACTTAAAACGACACTAAAAAGGAAATTTAATTGGATCCTGCCACACCCATCTCAACTTTAAAAGGGGTTGGCTCCCGCCGTGAAAAAGTCCTAAATAATCATGGTATTTCCACAATTCATGATCTTTTATATTATTTCCCAAGAAGACATTTAGATCGCACAACTATTTCGCCTATCCGAAATTTCACAAAGGGCGATGTGGTTACTCTCATTGGAACCGTGGAAACATTTGGCGAAAAGTCCACCCGTCGTGGTAAAATCTTCCAGGTGATTGTCAGTGATGGGACCGGACTTTTAACTCTGACTTGGTTCAATGGTGTTCGCTATATCAAAAACCTTTTCAAAATCGGAGATAAATTAGCCATTCATGGCAAAGTGGATTATTACGGCGGATTTACCATTACTCATCCGGAATTTGACAAACTAGAAAAGGATGATGATCCTATCAGTACGGGGAAAGTGATCCCCCTTTATTCACTAACACAGGAATTGAAATCTGGTGGGATAGATCAACGGTTTTTGCGACAAATAGTTAAAGAAGTTTTAGACTTAAACTCTAATATACCTGAGATATTTCAACAATATATTTTGGATGAACATGATTTGATCTCTTTGAAAGATGCACTAAACAAGATTCATTTTTCTAATGGCATTGGCGAACTAAATAAGGCCATTCATCGTCTCAAATTTGATGAACATTTTTTTCTGCAATTGCTTATGGCACTTCGGAAAAGAAGTCTTCAACATTCCGGGTCACTACCACTTCCAGATATAGGGCCCTATTTTAAACTAATCTCAGAAACTCTTGATTTTGAATTAACTGATGCCCAGAAAAAAGTGATCAAGGAGATTCATTCGGACCTAAAAAATCCCATTCCAATGAATCGACTTTTACAAGGTGATGTGGGTTCTGGAAAAACAATAGTATCCATTTTGATCTCTGCCTTGGCAGTAGGAAACAATGCCCAGGTTGCCATGATGGTACCGACAGAAATATTAGCTACGCAACATTTTCACTCATTCAAATCCGAATTAGAGAAAGTCAATATCCCCTGTGCACTTCTGGTGGGAAATATGAAAAAGTTAGATCGATCACCCATTTTGGTTGGCTTGGAAAATGGAAAAATCCCTATAGTAATTGGAACCCATGCATTAATTCAGGAAGATGTCAATTTCAAAAATCTGGGGTTGGTAATTGTAGATGAGCAACATCGGTTTGGGGTGAACCAAAGAGCAAAACTTGTAGAAAAAGGAAACAATCCACACTTCCTGGCCATGACGGCTACTCCAATTCCACGAACCTTATCCATCACCTATCATGGCGATATGGATTTATCCATCATCGATGAAATGCCAGCAAATCGGATTCCGGTGGTAACCAAAGTGGTAGAGCCTTCACGGTTGGGGAAAGTTTATAAATTCATCAAAGATGAAGTGGCAGCCGGTCGGCAATGCATGGTTATCTATCCTTTGGTGGAAGAATCCGAAAAATCGGATTTGGCTGCAGCGGTGGATGCCCACAAAGAATTAGATGAAAATTTTTTTCCGGATCTAAATGTTGGCTTGGTTCATGGTAGGATGAAAGCTGGTGAGAAAGATAATATTATGGAAAGATTTTCCAAAAATGAAATTAGTATTCTTGTATCTACCACTGTAGTTGAAGTGGGCGTAGACATACCCAATGCA
>CAZYLQ010000170.1:0-3530 GCA_964648395.1 uncultured bacterium
GATATTTGGCAATTTTTATATCGTGGAGCTTATTGGCGAAAAGGTCCTGTAACAATGACAGCAATATCTGCAGTAGATATTGCTTTATGGGATTTAAAAGCAAAAGTTGCAAATATGCCTCTTTATCAGTTATTAGGAGGAAAAAGTCGCTCAGGTGTTATGGTATATGGTCATGCGAATGGGGACAGTATTGAGGAGACAGTCGAAGAGGTAGGAAAATATTTGGACGCGGGTTATCACGCAGTCCGAGCGCAAACTGGCATTCCTGGATTGAAAAGTACTTATGGAGTTTCGAAAGATAAAATGTTTTACGAACCAGCTGATTCAGATTTACCTACTGAAAATGAATGGTCTACCACAAAATATCTGGACAATCTTCCAAAACTTTTTGAAAAAATAAGAACCGTTTATGGAAACGAACCACATTTATTACACGATGTTCACCACCGACTAACTCCGATTGAAGCCGCAAGTTTGGGAAAGGATTTAGAATCGTTTCGACTGTTTTGGCTGGAAGATGCAGTTCCGGCTGAAAATCAGGCAGGCTTCCGCATCCTTCGACAAAATACTGTCACACCTCTTGCTGTAGGAGAAATTTTCAACACAATTTGGGATTGTAAACAATTGATTGAAGAACAACTCATAGATTATATTAGGACAACTGTAGTACATGCAGGAGGTCTCACGCATCTAAGACGCATCGCTGATTTCGCTTCTCTTTATCATGTACGGACAGGCTGCCACGGTGCAACTGACCTTTCACCTATTTGTATGGGAGCTGCTTTACATTTTGATTTATGGGTTCCGAATTTTGGCATTCAAGAATACATGCGACATTCGGAAGAAACGAACGCAGTATTTCCACACTCATATTCTTTCCAGAACGGCTATATGTATCCCGGAGAGGCAGTAGGACATGGCGTTGATATAAATGAAAAACTTGCCGCAAAATATCCTTACAAGCGCTCTTATCTGCCTGTCAACAGGTTGGAGGATGGTACAATGTGGAATTGGTAACTTTTTCTTTTTGTTAATAGTTGACTTAACTATTTTTATACAATGGCACAAAACTCTTCTATATTTCACCTAGTACTACGTTTATATTTTTTATCTGTTTCTGCTACGAAAACATTAACCAATTGATTGGTAATCAGTATGTCCGAAAATAAAACGATTTTGAACAAATTATCTGGGTTTCGAGTCATTCCGGTAATTAGGACTAAGGTGGCCGAAAATGCTGTAACTGCTGTTCAATGGTTGAGTGAAGCAGGATTTAGAACTTTTGAAATCACTCTTACTACACCGGATGCCATTAAGATAATTGCTCGTCTTATCTCAAAAACAGATGCTTTGATAGGCGCTGGAACGGTGACTTCTGTTAAGCAAGCCAAAAAATGTATTGAAGCCGGTGCTCAATATATTGTTTCACCTTGTGTAGTTCCTGATTTGCCTGCTATGTGTCATCAATATGATATTCCATGTATTTTGGGTGCCTGTACTCCAACTGAATTGCATTTAGCAATGGAAGCAGAAGCTGATGCGATCAAGATTTTCCCAGTGAGTCTTATGGGGGGCTCAACTTATATCAAAACATTATCTTCAATATTTACTGGAGTACCTCTTATCCCCACAGGTGGAATCAAACCGAACGAAGTGCAGGAGTATTTAGAAAGCGGAGCAATCTGTGTCGGACTTGGTGGAGTGCTGGTCAATGAAACACTTATTCAACAGGGAGAACGTAGAAAAATATTGAAAATCAGTTTAGAGATAATACAACAAGCAACAAAATATTCATCATAAAATTTTCTAATGGTTCCAGAAATTGTTTGTCTAGGAGAAGCCCTCATTGAGATGAACCAGCTTCCTGAAAAAGATCCGCGCTTATTTTATTCGGGCTTTGGGGGTGATGTATCTAATGTTGCTGTATCTATTGCCAGACAAGGGGGTGCAGCAGGATTCTTAAGTTTAGTCGGTAATGACCTTTTTGGGGATCAATTACTAGAATTATGGCAAAAAGAAGGAGTTAATCACGCCCATGTCAGTAAAATTCAAGATGCCTCAACTGGCATATATTTTGTGACACATGATTCAAGTGGTCATAACTTTAGTTATTTTCGTAAAGATTCAGCCGCCAGCCAAATAACTCCTGAACATTTGCCCTATACTTACATCGCCTCTGCCAAAGTTTTACACATTTCTGCAATTAGCCAAGCAATAAGTCCCTCATCCAACAATACCGTAAATGCTGCCATTCAAATTGCCAATAAAAATGATGTGCTCATTTCCTACGACACGAATCTTAGATTGAAACTTTGGTCTTTAGAACAAGCAAGGGAAACTATTCAAAAAACTATTCCTTTTTCTGATTTTCTTTTCCCAAGTTTAGAAGATTCAATTATTCTGACTGAGTTAACAGAGCCAACTGACATTGTCGAATATTATTTGAAAAACGGTGCCAAATTAGTAGCATTAAAACTTGGATCAGAGGGCGTTCTTGTAGCAAATAAAGACAGTTGCCACAAAATTAATGGAAAAGTAGTGGAAACAGTTGATGCAACTGGAGCAGGGGGCAGTTTTAATGGAGCTTTTTTATCTGAATGGCTAAGACACGGCAATCCATTGGAGTCAGCTCAATATGCTAATGCTGCAGCTGCTCTTTCTACTACCGGTATTGGAGCCGTTGAGCCTATTCCAGATCGTTTAGACGTAGAAAATTTTTTAAAATCCAGTTCAAACCAAGTTTGCAAGAGCTAAATAAATTAGTCTTTTCTGACGAAAATTTTTCAAAAATGTTACTATCGCGGTACCTGTAAAAGTAACTACAAGACCAAGTTGCTACCAGAATTCCAAGAGCAGTGAAGCTTGGAATCAACTCTCTGTCTTGAAACCATCACAGTTTTTTTGTTTTGTTAAAATGAACTCAATTTCGGAGCTTATCACTACCTTCACAAGTCAGCAATCATTTCACTTTTGAATCCCTAAAGCATCTTGACAACAGAAGTGATACAGTCAATTACAAATAAATTCTACAGAACTAGCCAATATCTTCTTCCCTTCCCTATCTCTCCCTTCCGTTATTTCCCCCTAAGTACCACAAAAACCTAAATATTTAACCTGGTTGTTTAAGTACTAAACATCAGCCACAAGGTTTTGGGTCTGAACACCCAATTTTTCAATACCAAGTCGCATCATCTGACCTTCGCGGAGGTAGATCGGTTCCGGTTTCTGACCCATGCCTACTCCAGGCGGGGTTCCAGTGGAAATAACATCTCCGGAATGGAGAGTAAAAAACTGACTCAGATAGTGTACCAGATGTGCGACTCCGTAAACCATCGTGCGCGTATTCCCGTCCTGGTAGCGTTTCCCGTCAACTTCCAGCCACAGATCCAGATTTTGCGGATCTCCCAATTCGTCCGGAGTTACCAGCCATGGTCCTGTAGGGCCGAAAGTGTCACAGCTCTTGCCCTTGACCCATTGACCTGAGCGTTCTATCTGGAATTCACGTTCGGAGACATCGTTGATAACGCAGT
>CAZYLQ010000171.1:0-3512 GCA_964648395.1 uncultured bacterium
CTTTTACGTAGAGAAGGGTATGCCAAGGCTCCTCAAATTGATCAAGCAGATGCCATTTTTGTAAATACCTGTGCGATTCGGGAACATGCAGAAGAAAAAGTTCATTCGCAATTGGGCCGATATGATTTGATTAAGCAAGAGAAACCGGATACAATCATTGGCGTTTTGGGATGTATGGCCCAAAGTCTTAAACATGATTTATTGGAGAATCGGCCTTACGTTGATATCATCTTAGGTCCTGATTCTTATCGAAAACTTCCGGAATTATTAAACAGAAAAAAGGTAGATACCAAAAGTCTTGTGGATACAACTTTATCACGATTTGAAGTATATGACGATCTGTTCCCAAGTCGAGAGAATGGGGTCAATGCCTGGATATCTATTATGCGCGGGTGCGATAAATTTTGCACATTTTGTATTGTTCCTTTTACTAGAGGACGGGAACGTAGCCGACCTTTGCAAGGAATTGTTGATGAAGCCACTCAGGCAGTTCATGATGGATTTTCTGAAATTACACTTTTAGGGCAAAATGTGAATTCATATCGAAATGAAGATCGAGAGTTTCACCATTTATTAGCAGAGATAGCTCAAATTCCGGGCTTAAAGAGAATTCGATATACATCTCCTCACCCTCAGGATATGACAGATGAATTGCTTGAAACAATGGGTCAATACGATACTATTTGTAATTATGTTCATTTACCGCTTCAGGCAGGAAACGACCGAATTCTGAAAAGGATGAACCGAACTTACACAAAATCTCATTTCTTAAAATTAGCTCACCGGATTCGTGAATGGCTTCCGGGCGTTGGTATTTCGACAGATATTATTGTGGGATTTCCAGGAGAGACAGAGACGGAATTCAATGAAACCCTTTCCGTTATGGAAGAAATAAAATTTGATTCTGCGTTCAATTTTAAATACTCTCCTCGTCGTGGTACGAAAGCATCAGAATATGATGATCAAATCGATGAAGATGTAAAACAGGATCGATTATCACGTGTTATTGAGCTTCAGAAAAAACATACCTTGGAAAGAAATTTAGATTTGGTTGGAACTACACAAATTGTATTAGTGGAAAAAGAATCAAAGCGATCCAATCAACAATGGGCAGGAAGAACTGATTCAAATAAATGGGTGATTTTTGACAAAAAAGATGTGCATATTCAAGATATGATTCCTGTACAAATTAGAGAAGCAAAAGGCATCACACTCCGTGGAGAATTACTTAATCAAGCGGAAGCCGCATAATGAAACTAGCTAAAATTTTCGCTTCCATGCTTCTTGTGTTAGGCTTGGTTTATTTTTTAACCCAAAACGCAGGGGAAAATTCAAAAGTATTTGTCGATCTGATTTTTAAACAATATGACAATGCACCTGTTTCCATGATCATTCTTGGTGCTCTTACAATTGGTATTCTCATTGGTTATTTATCAGCTGTTTTTTCAGTTTTATCTGGAAAATCAGAGATTAGAAGTCTACAAAATAAAAACCGTAGCCTGACAGAAGAATTGAATGATCTCCGGAATGTTGCCGTCGATGAGGGTATTTATGATACAGAGGGTGAGGAATATTAACCTTGGATATCACACTCCTTTATTTAGCTCTGGCACTGATAGCGAGTGCTGGACTTATTATATATTATTTTTCGTTTAAAGGCGCTCAAAAACCAAAAACAGATACACTCTTTACAGAAGCGTTGAATGCGATGGTAAAGGGAGATAAAAGTAAAGCAGCTCGATTACTTCGTGATGTAGTCAAGCAAGATTCTGATCATATTATGGCCTACCTACAATTGGGAAATATTATTAGGGAAGATCACCCCGGTCAAGCAATTAAAATTCATCAATCTCTAACCGTACGTCCAAATATATCTAAAGAATTGAAGGTGGATATCCATCAAGCATTGGCTTTGGATTATGAAAAATTCTCTCAATTTTTGAAAGCAAAAAAAGAGGCTGAGCAGGTATTGAAAATTGAAAAACGAAATATTTGGGCGCTTCAATATTTACTATTTTTATTTGAAAAAGAAGAAAACTGGGATCAGGCAGTAGGGTTGACCAAACAGATTCAAAAGATTACCGGTAAGCATGATCCTGATGATTTGGCTCGATTTCAGGTTTATAAAGGGTTGGAAAAATTGAAAAGCGGTTTTCCAGATGAAGCCAGATCATTTTTTAATAAAGCGCTTAAATCATCACCTGACTTTGGACTGCCCTATCGTTATCTAGGGGATATGTTTGAACAAATACGGGATTTGGTAAAGGCTGTTGAGAATTGGGAATCATTTGCAGTGCGTGATATAAAAAATGCATCTCTGGTTTTTGGAAAAATAGAATCAGCGCTATTCGATTTGGGTCGGTATAGTGAGGTTGAGAATTTTTATAGACGAATTCTAGAAATTGATTCTTCTAATTTTGAAGCAATAATACGGTTAGCCAATGTCTTGGAAGAGAAAGGCGAAGATGGAGCCGCATTATCCTTGATAGAAGATGCAATAGATCCTCAGAGCATAGATGTTCGGGGTGATATCATGAAACTCAAACTATCTCTTACAACATCTACACCGGTAGAACTTTCTCACCAAATTGATTCAATCCTGGAAAAATTATCCGATGCCAAAGATAATTAGGATAACGACCTTATTTATTCCTTTTTTCCTTTTTGCACAAAATGTGGACATGTATTTATCCTTACTCCATGAAGGTCAAACAGATGGTGTGAAAGAATATCTTCCGGAACTTATTTCAAAATATCCAAACGACCCGGGTGTCCGTTATCTTCAGGCCCTGATGACGTCTGATGGCATGAAATCTCTCGAAATGTATAGCAGTTTGCTCGAAAAGTATCCTAAATCCAAATATGCGCCAGAAGCGGCTGTTAAGATTGGAGAGTATTTTTATGCTCGAGGGTTATATTCCCAAGCGGGAAGACAATTATGCCAAATTCCAAGAAGGTACCCAAGTTTTTCCGGTATACAACGAGTGGTAGATCTAACAGTGAGTTCTTTTCTGGCTATTGGTGAAGAAGATTCAGTTAGATATTATGTTGGGATTTATCAAAATATGTTTCCTGAATTGGATGTAGAAGGGTATGGAGTAACAAAGGGTAAAACTTCATCAGCTCCGATGACACAGAAACCTAAAACCCTGGAGCCCAAACCTTATGTTGTGCAAATTGGTGCTTTTGGTAATCTTGGCAATGCGAACCGAATGAAATTACAAGTATCGCAAATCGGATATGAAGTTGAAATATCTCCTGTTCAAACTAATGGCAGAAAACTTCATGCAGTTCGTGTTATTCGATTCAAAAATAAATCAGAAGCGGAACGAGTGGGCAACGTAATCAAGAAGAAGTTGGGGATAGATTATAGAGTTCTTTATCGCCCAAAAAACTATAAGAAGTAAAATTTGGGAATGATTGAGTAGCTGGTGCTCTCCGCGGCCTTCAAAGCCGTTGTCCCCGGTATTCCCGGGGAGCTGGGTTCGATTCCCAGGCGTTCCCGCCATTTC
>CAZYLQ010000172.1:0-3479 GCA_964648395.1 uncultured bacterium
AACTCATTTATTGGAAGGTGGTGCTGATTTAAGATTTGTACAAGCATTGCTGGGGCACAGCGATATTTCAACCACCCAGATTTACACACATTTGGATAAGCATCATCTGAAAGAAGTATATCAAACTCATCATCCAAGAAGCTAATGTTATTCCGTTTGCCACCTGAAGCACTAGTATTATTGATACCAACATTGATGTTTGCCCTGTCTTTTCATGAATTTGCTCACGCATGGATGGCAGCTAAATGTGGCGATACCACGGCAGCGCGTATGGGACGACTATCTTTAAACCCCATGGCACATCTGGATATGATGGGATCACTCATGATTCTATTTGTAGGATTTGGCTGGGCGAAACCGGTTCCTGTGGACACGCGTTTTTTACAAAATCCCAGGACAGATATGATGAAGGTAGCAGCTGCAGGACCCGTGGCTAATTTGATCTTGGCATTAATAGGTGGACTAATTCTTAGATTTTTGAATGGAACAGGACTCTTGACAGAATCTATTTTCGTATTATTACTTTATTTTACACGAATCAATATTGCATTGGCTGTTTTTAATATGATTCCGGTGGCACCTTTAGATGGATCACAAATATTTTCCGGTTGGCTCATGAAAACAAATCCGCAATTGGCTTGGAAAATCCAATCCTATGGACCGCAGGTTTTATTTGGTCTCATACTATTTGGATATATTACAGGATTCTCTATTATCTGGTTGGTTATGGAACCGTTTGTAAGTTTTTTTATGATGATTTTTTCAGGAGTATCAATCTAGCTGATGAATTATTTTAAACAATTAATCCCGATACGGCGAAGAAAAGGGCGATCTCTTTGGTGGACTCTTACCATGCTCATGATTGTTCTTTTTTTCATTGTTTATTTAAGAAATATTGCGAGCCTATAAAATATGAAAAAGTTAGTGGAATGTGTCCCAAACTTTTCTGAAGGTCGGGACCAGAATAAAATTGGTGACATTGTCAAACAAATGTCAGATGTCCCAGGTATTACGGTGCTGGATGTTGACCCCGGCCCTGACACCAATCGGACTGTTGTG
The DNA here is from genome assembly GCA_964648395.1 of uncultured bacterium. GTDB lineage: Bacteria > Fidelibacterota > Marinisomatia > Marinisomatales > UBA1611. Next base: position 1,060 of record CAZYLQ010000172.1, read on the forward strand.
ACCATCGTAGGTTCACCAGAAGCAGTTGGCGAAGCTGCATTTCAGGGAATTAAACGAGCATCTGAAGTCTTGGATATGAGTCAACATTCTGGAACACATCCAAGAATGGGTGCCACAGATGTTTGTCCCTTTATTCCTGTCAGTGATGTAACAATTGAAGAATGCGTCGAATTATCCAAACAAGTTGGCAACCGTGTAGGAGATGAATTGGGAATTCCAGTTTTTCTTTATGAAAAATCAGCCCAAAAAGACAATCGTGTTAAACTACCGGATATTCGAAAGGGAGAATATGAAGGTCTTGCTGAAAAATTAACCGATGCAAATTGGAAGCCGGATTTTGGTCCCGCTAAGCTTCACATCAAAGCTGGGGCAACGGTCATGGGTTGCCGGGAATTTCTTATTGCCTATAATATTAATCTCAATACCAAAGATCATCGTTTGGCTATGGACATTGCGTTTGAACTCCGTGAAGCAGGGCGTAGTAAACGGACACCAAATCCAAACTCGAAAAATTTACTGGATAGCGAAATTGTTCGGAACGAGGATGGAAGTCCTGTAAAAGTTCCGGGTATGTTTAAAGATGTGAAAGGCATCGGGTGGTATGTGGATGTATATAACCGAGCGCAAATTTCTATAAATTTTAATAATTTTAAAGTGTCCACCATTCATGATGTTTTTGATGCGGCATGTATATTAGCAAACGAACGAGGGATTAGGGTTACAGGAAGTGAATTGGTAGGACTCATACCGTTAGAAGCTATGCTCATGGCTGGGAGACACTATCTAAATAAACAGAATCGGTCTTTGGGCGTTCCCACTGCAGATATAGTCGAATGTGCGGTCCAGTCGCTGGGATTAAACGATGTTACAGAATTTGATCCAAATGTAAAGATTATTGATTATGCAGTACAGTCCGATGATCGCCCCTTGATGAATTTAGTTGGAAAGGAATTTGTTGAAGAATTATCTACAAATAGCCCTGCACCTGGCGGGGGAAGTGTTTCAGCATTGGCCGGCGCCTTAGGCGCTGCATTATCATCTATGGTGGCTGCTTTGACCCATGAAAAAAAGGAACTATTAGATCTGAAACCGGAAATGAGTGAGATTGGGATAGAAGCACAAAATTTAAAAGATCGCTTATCCTTTTTGGTGGATGAAGATACAAATGCATTCAATAAGGTTATGGATGCCAATCGGTTGCCTGCAACAAATGACAAAGAACAATCAGCCAAAAATCAAGCTATTGAGATTGCAAACAAATATGCCATTGAAATTCCTATGGAGACGGCAAAAAAATGTTTTCGTGTAATTGAGTTAGCCGATATACTGGTGGAAAAAGGAAACCCTAATTCTGTTTCTGATGCGGGTGTTGCAGCGGAAGTTGCTTTGGCAGGCGTAAGTGGCGCATGTATGAATGTGCTGATAAATCTTACCAGTGTTGAAGATGATTCTTATTGTGATGATATGAGGAATAAAGTAGAAGACATGATGGAAAAGGCAGAATCCCTACAAAAGGTTGTATTTGAAAAAACAATGAATATCATAAATGATTAAAGCATTGTCAGAAGATCTTCGGAATAAAATTTCTGCCGGTGAAGTAGTGGAGCGGCCAGCATCGGTCGTTAAAGAATTAATTGAAAATAGTCTTGATGCCAATGCCACCGAAATTTCAATCGTGGTTGAAAAGGGTGGACATCAAACTATCCAAGTTCGGGATAATGGAAGTGGTATGTCTCCTGAACAATTGCCATCTTCTATTCTTCGATATCATACTAGTAAAATTGCAACATTGGATGATCTATTTTCTATCAATACGCTGGGGTTTCGTGGCGAAGCTTTGGCAAGTATTGCATCTGTGTCAGAAATGTCGATATTATCCAGTAATGGAAAAGGCGAAGGGGCGGAATTACCTATTATTGATGGGCATGCTGGAGAAATTCAACCTGCTGCAGAAATTGGTGGGACAGAGATAACGATCCGTAATCTATTTTATAATACACCGGCTCGTAAAAAATTCCTTAAAACTCCCCGGACAGAACTAAGAAAAATAGTGGATGTGGTTCGTCGATTTGGACTCGCCTTTCCGGAAGTCTCATTCAAACTGGTTTCAGATAACAGGGATATTTTTCATGTAAAAACTGAAAATTTGGAAGACCGAATTGATAATTTATTAGATCCTACTTATTCTAGAAATTTGCTTCCAATCAATTTAGTAAAAGGTGATTATGCCTTTTCCGGATTTGTAGGCAATTTGAATTTGGTCCGATCCAGACCGGGAGAACAATATCTTTTTTTAAATCGCAGATTTATTAAGGATCGATTGATGAATACTGCAGTTTATGGAGCCTATGAATCTTTGGTGAAACGGGGTGAGTATCCATTTTTTGTTATCAATCTTATTTTACCAACAGATCAAGTGG
>CAZYLQ010000173.1:0-2175 GCA_964648395.1 uncultured bacterium
CATTTCTGGAGATGGTTTGCCCGGTGTTAATGTGATGATAAAGGGAACCTATTATGGCGCCGCAACGGATCTTGATGGGAATTTTCATATCCCAAAAATCAAACCCGGGAGTTATGATGTGGAAGTATCCATGATTGGCTACAAAATAATTTTGAATACAGGCGTGAATATCAATCCTGAAGAGACCACAGTTCTTACGTTTAATCTTGAAGAAACTGTTTTGAGTTTTGGTAAAGATGTGATTGTCATGGGTAAAAAACCCCTATTTGATGTGGATGAAACATCATCTATGGTAAGAGTGAGTAAAGAGGATATTGAAAATAAGGTCGTCTCAAGTGTTGAAGATATATTGTCTGAACAAATAGGTGTCACAACGCAGGATAATGAGATTCATATCCGCGGTGGACGGATTGATGAATCCATGTTTGTGGTAGATGGTTTTTCTGTAAAAGATCCCTTGTCCGGGTATTCAGGGAATTTATTTGTGAATGCGGATGCTATCGAAGAATTGGAAATTGTCACCGGTGGATATAATGCGGAATATGGTCAGGCCATGTCCGGTGTGATCAATATTAAATTGAAGGAGGGGCGCGATTATTATGAAGGTGCAATAAAATATGCCAGCGATCGTTTCCTTTCTGGTAATTCCAATTCGGATCGAATTGAATTTAATTTTGGCGGACCGGATCTTTTCTTTCAAACCATTCCAGGTGTTTTTGGGGCAGACCTCCCTGGTAGATTCTCATTTTTCTTAAATGGCTATGGAAAAATGTATGATGGGAATTTACCCATCGCTTCAAAGTTGTATCCGCATCGATATTGGTCATCTAATTTTATTAGTGATGAAAAATCGGACAAATTCATGGATAGATTAGCATCCCGGGAAAACAATGACTGGCATCTACTCTATAAAATGACCTGGGAATTAACACCTCAAAAGAAATTGTTCATCTCCTACGATGCATCCATGAATATTAACCAAGGGTACTATATGCCCCGTGCCTTTGCATCTACCTATTTCCCTTATCAGTATATGAATATCTTGGACAATTATAATACCATCACCCGAGATACACGATTAATCAATATGAACTGGACCCATACACTTTCGCCTAAATCTTTCTATGAATTCACTTTGGGAAAATTTTCAACCATGGAACACAGTGCAGTCCAGGATTTGCCATGGACCGATTACCAGGAACGTCTGGACTTGGAACCTATCAATTACAATATTGATAATACAGATCAGGATGGGAATATCCAGATTACATATGGCGATGAATTTTATGATACGGGGTTTGCTCCGGAGTGGTATGATCTTTCCAGTGAAAATACTCGTATGGATATTGATTGGACCTATCACACTGAAACGCGCCATAAACTAAAAACAGGTTTTGAACATACCATTACGGATATCCAGGTTTTGGATATTGATGAGCCCTGGAGCGGCTCGTCCGGTTTTGGAGCTAACTATGACAGTTACAATGCGAAAACTTATTTTGGGGCTTTTTATTTCCAGGATCGAATCATTTTTGAAGGTATGACTCTAAATATTGGTTTTCGGACGGATTATTGGATACCTGGTCGATATGTGGAGGATGCAATCCAGGATACAAGTAATATTATTATTACGGATGAAGCTCGAGTGATATTTGAAGAAGAAACATTCGATTTCCCCTGGGCAGGTGATCCTTATAAAATGAAAGCAAGAATAAGTCCCCGGTTTGGAATCTCCCATCCGGTCACCGATAATGATGTCCTTTATTTTTATTATGGCCATTTTTCGCAATTACCTACGTTTCAATATGTTTATGCCAAGATTAATTCAAAATCACAGTCCACATACCAGGTATTTGGCAATCCGAACTTGAATCCAAAAACAACAGTGCAATATGAACTGGGTGTAAAACATAGATTCAGCGAAGATCAGGTTCTGGAACTGAAAGCCTATTGGAAGGACATGTTTGATTATGAAACATCCCAGACCATTCGTCCTTCAAATCCCAAATATGCGCACTTGTCCTTTAATATGTATTTTAATGCAGACTATGCCCGGGCGCGAGGAATAGAAGCGATCCTTAAAAGCAGGTTATGGCAAAACTGGTATCTTGACCTGAATTTTAATTACAGTATTGTAACAGGAAAAAGTTCATCACCGTTAGATAATCTTTTGGT
>CAZYLQ010000173.1:2275-3450 GCA_964648395.1 uncultured bacterium
CCAAAACAAAATATTGAACTGAAAATTTTTAAAACTTTCAAGTTTAATTGGTTAAGGATCAAATCTTATGTTGAGATTGAAAATGTGTTGAATCAGTTAACGCCTCGCCGTGTGAATCCTTATACGGGTCGTGGATATGAACCGGGGGAAACTATTGGCTATCATTTAGCAAATAGTCCTAATCCAAATACGGATCCATCAAGATACAATAAACCCAGAACTATGGAAATTGGGATACAGTTGAATTTCTGATGAAAAGAATTTTACACATCATTTTCATAATTGGGATGCTTATTTCTTTTGTATCGGGACAAAACCTTTTCCCAATCCTGGGTGGACAGCGGTCTGGTACATCCGTATTTTCTTTCCTAAATATTGGAGTAAGTGCCCGTGCGGTGGGTATGGGCGAATCAGTCGTTGCCCTCAATCAGGATGCATCCAGTGTTTACTATAATCCCGCTGCCATTGCCCAATTGGAAAAAACCGATATTTCTATTTCACAGATCCAATGGCCGGCGGATATCAATTATGATTATTTCAGTATGACACGCCAGTTATTGGACCAACATTATATTGGCGTAAGTGCAGGAATTCTTCATATGAAACCTATGATGGAAACAACGGAATATCATCCTGATGGTACCGGGAATTATTTTACATTTCAAAATAAGTTTATTGGGTTGACCTATGGTGCGAAAATGACAGATCGTTTCAGTTTCGGAATTACATTCAAACATGTGTCAGAAGATCTGGCTGATTATGGGATGAATGCAGTTCTAATGGATATGGGAACCTTTTATTGGACAGGATATAAATCGTTGAGATTCTGTGCATCTTTATCCCATTTCGGGAAACAAGTTTCTCCAACCGGTTCCTATGAGAAACGGATTTTGGACAAAAATTCAGGTCTGGAAATTATTGAACAAACGGATTTTGCCAAATTTTCTCCACCAACACAATTCAGAGTTGGCGGTGCCTTTGACCCCATTGTTCAGAAAAACCAGCATTTAACCATATCTCTTCAGTTAAATCACCCGGTGGATAATGCAGAATATATTGTAACGGGGTTGGAGTACTCTTTTATGGAAATGTTGTTTCTCCGTTTGGGGTACAAATCTAATAAAAAAGAAGAGAATATGACCTTTGGGACAGGATTTATTATTCCGGTGGGCGGT
>CAZYLQ010000174.1:0-102 GCA_964648395.1 uncultured bacterium
TACTGGCTGATAGCTCTCCGTCTGCAAGATCTGTCAAATCATCATCCGCAGCTTGATATTGAGAAAGATCAGGCAGGTTTGATAGATCATCATAATCGCCGG
>CAZYLQ010000174.1:202-3442 GCA_964648395.1 uncultured bacterium
TCGTAGCAACTGCAGATAGGTCTGATGTAACCGTATAACTACCTAACGTATCATTGGTTGCGTAGGTGGTTAGATCGGGTGTGTTCGTCAAATCATCATAATCGCCGGTCGTAGCAACTGCAGATAGGTCTGATGTAACCGTATAACTACCTAACGTATCATTAGTGGCATAGAGGGAAAGATCCGGCAAACTGTCAAGATCTGTATATAGGTTGCTCGTACTAACCAGCGCAAGGTTTGATGTCAATGTATATGCACTCAGGCTGTCAGTCATAACATAGTAATTAAGTGTGTCACTCTGATCCAATACATTGAGGTCTGGCAGGTTATATAAATCATTATAATCGCCTGTGTATGCCACAGAGTCAAAACTAGAACTGAGTGAATAATTGCTTAGTGTGTCCTTAGTTGCATAGACAGAAAGATCCGGCAAACTGTCAAGATCTGTATATAGGTTGCTCGTACTAACCAGCGCAAGGTTTGATGTCAATGTATATGCACTCAGGCTGTCAGTCATAACATAGTAATTAAGTGTGTCACTCTGATCCAATACATTGAGGTCTGGCAGGTTATATAAATCATTATAATCGCCTGTGTATGCCACAGAGTCAAAACTAGAACTGAGTGAATAATTGCTTAGTGTGTCCTTAGTTGCATAGACAGAAAGATCCGGTAAACTGTCAAGATCCGTATAATTACCATGTTGAGCATATTTAGCTGTATCTGAAATCATTGCATAGAACACCGATGTCATCTCCTGCCGAGGCGATAATGTGGTCCCTTCAATTTCAATTTCAAGGTAAGCTTCTGATGGAATGGCATCTATTGGAACTGTCTGGCCAAGGGTCACACTGATAATACCATCATCAATATCCACATCCTGGGTTTCTTCCCAAAACGGTGTTTCGCCATCGATCTCTGGGTATAGCCTGAAAATAATCTGGTATGTCCCATCCTGCACTCCCTTGCCATTGGCTTTGGTTAGAAGTCCCTGGTAGGATAAATGCTTGGGCACATTACCATCACGGATTTCAGAATTGTTATTGATTTGTCCCACATGATCCGAATGATTGAACAGTTGTTGTCGTTTCTGCCCTATAACCATCGTGGTCATTAAGATTAGGATGTAGATTACTTTTTTCATGATCAACTCCTATAGCGATCTATTACAATGATAATTGAATTTTTGTTAAACCTTACTATATGCCCGGAAAATCCGGTGGTAGGTCTGATGTTCTCCCTCCATCTATACTTGCAGATATACCCTGATTTATCAGGATGAGCAGCAGGGCGAATAAAATCGGGTGTTTCTTGATATAATTTGAGAAACGGCGATTACTTTCCCCCAGTTTTTCCACTATTGTTTTTTTCTCCTGAGGTATAGCCAATTTCTCTCTAAATACATCCGCTATGGCACCATGAATTTCTGGCTCTAAACCATAGACACCACTTTTGCTAACGATATAATTTGGACTATGAATTTTTATTTCTGTGCGCCAGGGATATACACGTTCTAATGAAATTCTCTGGATCTGATGCTCCAAAGGTTGGGAAATAAAAACATCCGGATTTGAACCCTTAGATACTCGCAAGTCACCAATGCCATCAATTTTATTATTTATTCCATATAAGGTGGTGATAATTCCTACGCTATCTACTCTGCGTAACAATCCAAACTGGTTATCTCCAATATATAAATGGTCAGCATTATCAAAATCAATTGCCACAGGTAACCCTAGGAATGAGTCAGTGGCTTTAATATTATTCTTTACCATGCCATCAGTTTCGTCCATACCAGCAACGGCTACTACGCTAGAATCATTGATAACCTGGTATACCATATTGCTTGAAGGACTCACAACAAAAACACTATCCTTATTGTTTACAGCAATATCTCTAATACCATTAACTGTACTTGGTTGCAGAACAACACTTAGATCGTAGTTCTTGTCAATCTTTACAACGCTGTCATTTCCTTCATATAAAACATAAATATCACCATCTGGTCCAACGGTAATTTTTGTCGGAAAGAGTGCCTGCCCTATATTAATGCTTCCATCTTTATTTCTCCTGGGACTTAATAGAGATACATATTCATTATCCAACATAGAAAACATGCGATGATTATCTCTATCTGATATGTATACTATACCATTGGGGCCAACATCAATCCCAGATGGGTGAAGCACTTTTTCTCCCAAAACTTTATTCCCCATCAGGGTGGACGCATCTTGATTTAAATTTAATTCATACACAGTTTGATCATTCGCTGCTGCTACCAATAATGTACCATCATCTGTGATAGCCAGCGCTTCGGGGTAATGGAATTTTTCAGATACATCCGGATTCAGTACCACAGGCGATGATGTCCAAACCCAGAGTGGATCATTATTTAGATGGTTTAATGCATCGAAAAAATGGATTTCAAGTTCGGAGAATTCATTGATACCCCAGGTAAGAACTTGGCCTACACCTTCTAATACTGCATTCTCTGCTGCACAGGAGTCATTTATACAATTAAAATTATAATACAAAACAGTATCAACTGTTTCACTATACATGAGCGTGTCCAAGATAATAGATGTGTCGATTGTTTCATAGACAATCATTGAGTCTATAGTAATCGTCGTATCAGTTACCATTCGCTTAATATATTTCTGATTGTATATTTGATTGCCTTCAGAAAGAAGATTTCCTAACGTTTTACTTTTGCCTTCCAAAGTATCAGCTAGGGATACAGTATCATCAGCTAAGAAATCGGTATTATCTATGGATAAACCAGACAAAGCAGTTGTATCTAATTCTACCCCAGATAATCCTGATGTATTGATACCTTCAGCATTAATATCAAATGAAACCAAACTAGAACTGATTACCGTATCAGCTTGTATCAAGGTATCTAAAACTGTGATATTGGATGCAGAAAGGTCAATACTTGGTCTGGATGATTTTTTTTCAATATTGATCAGTGTGTCAGTATCAAATCTTACCCGTTCTACAAGTTTAAGGGTTTGTATTGAATCAGGTATAAACCGATTGGGATTTATTACTTTTTCAAATCCTAATTTTCGAGTTTCATTAAATATAAAAGCATTTATTATTTCTACTTCCATGGCCTTTAGCAGACCCTTATTTGTAGGTTGAATTGAGATGTAGTCAGAATGTACTTTTGATAGTAAATGCTTCTGTTGCTGATCCCCTGTAGAGCCTATGAGAGCTTCAGCATCAGCGTCCGTAACA
>CAZYLQ010000175.1:0-3440 GCA_964648395.1 uncultured bacterium
ACCATCTGAAAGAGACTTAAAAGGCATCCATAAAGTAGTTCTTTGTTCTTCAGTAGTTGTTTTACAAGAACTGGATATAGTTGCAATATTCAGATTCACTTTTTTAGCAAGTTTTTCTAGTCCTGTTTTCGTATGTATAAACCGTACGTTAGGCATATTGGCATAATTTCTTTCTGGAGTAAGAGCTTCTCCATATTCTCCTGGAACTATTAATGTTTCCAGGATGATAGTACCCTCTTCTTTCAAATGAGAACAAAGTAACTTCAGGTGCTTTTCTGGCTCCCTCTGATGATATAAAACTCCCATGCTGAAAATTAGGTCAAAACATTCATCAGTAACAGTTAATTCTTCAATCCTCTCCGGGATCATTCTTATTTGTTTAGATCGAATAAATTTATTTAAGACAATGAATTGAGTTAGGTGCGAAAGGTTGGGTTCAAGACAAACCACCGATTCAGCCCCTTGGCCTAACATCCTGAATCCGTAATAGCCGTTACCGGATCCAACATCCAGAATGGCTTTTCCAACCAAATCTATGTCAAGTTCTAAAAAACGTTCCCACTTCAGGTTAGATCTCCATTCCGCATCGATGAATATATTCCCAATTTCAAAAGGCCCCTTTCTCCAAGGAATGAGTTCTAGTAAAAGTTCTTTGGCTTTTTTCCTTCTCTTTCTATTCCAACTACCAGCTATTATTACATCTCTCTTTAAATCTATTTTTGTTGATTCTAGTTTTGGAAGAGAAGAAATTATTTTATACCAGTCATCAATTCGCTTATCTCTTTTTGCTCCATATGGATTGTCATTATATTGATTTAGGACTTCCATCCAATTTTTTGAAATCCTTAACATTATTTTTCGACAACTAAAGTCATGAAGTTTAGATTGCTCATTTCTTTTCTAACCTTTTTAAAACCAATTGATTCAAGTCTTTGCAAGTGTTCAATCTCTGTGTCAGTTACCAAGATTCCTTCCAAAGCGTCTCGTTTTCTAGAAATTTCCATCTCTGTATAATCATTATCTGATTTGAATTGATGATGTAGTTTTGAAATTACCTCAGTTCTAAATTCACTGTCAAAATGGATTTTTTCAGATAAAACTAACCTGCCTCTACTTATCATTCCTTCATAAACTCGCTCTAAGAGACTTATCCTTTCGCTCACATTCAGGAACTGAAGGACAAAGTTTATTACTACAATGGAGGCATTGCTTATCTCGATACTTGTTATGTCCTGTTCAATAAACTCTACTCTTCCAGATTTAATAAGATCTACAAATCTTTGTTTGCATGAATCAATCATTGCCTTGGAATTGTCTACAGCTATAATCTTTCCTTCCTTTCCTTCTGTTGCCCTAAATAGACTCTGAGTAGCAGCTCCAAGTGAACATCCCAGATCATAACACCTGCTGTTTTTCTGGAAGTATTTAACAGTAAGGGTTTTTATTAATCTTAGACTTGAGGCATAACCAGGCACAGACCTATGTATCATATTCTCAAAAACTTCAACCACTTCTTCGTTGAAAGAAAAAGGTAAGTCGTTAGAATTATCTCCTTTATAAATGCTATCCTTTTTAACCATCGTTATTAATTTACAGTCATGGAGTAAATAATCCATGAATTACATCATTAAGTCACCTGAAACTAAATTAGAGTGGGATAAATATTTCAATTTCAGATGGAAAAAGTTAAGAGAGCCATTGGGGATATCTAAAGATAGTTTAAAGGATGAATTAGAAGAAGAAAGCTTTCACTTAGTGGTTTTGAATGAAAAGGAAGAGGCTATAGGAGGAGGAAGATTACATTTTAATAGTAAAACTGAAGGTCAAATTAGGTACATGGCAGTCTCTGATTCAACTCAGAGAAAAGGGATAGGATCTATGATAGTTACTAAGCTAGAAGAATTTGCTTTAAGTCAAGGCATCCTTGAAATAACTTTGAATGCAAGAGAAGACGCAATCAGTTTCTATTTATCTATGGGCTATAAAGAGACAGGACCTTATGAGTCTGATACTGGCATTCCCCATATTATTATGCGTAAAAAACTTACTTGATTAAAGTAATGGTGCGATCACTAAGCTTACTATTGCCATTACATTGATTAATATATTCATGGAAGGGCCCGAAGTATCCTTAAAAGGATCTCCTACTGTATCTCCAACAACCGTGGCTGCGTGAGTATCGGTACCTTTTCCACCTAAATTACCTTTTTCAATATATTTCTTAGCATTGTCCCAAGCACCCCCAGCATTTGCCATAAACAGAGCCATTAAAACACAAGCAAGTAAGCCTCCTGCTAGCATTCCCCCTAAAGATTCAGGACCTAAAATAAATCCTACTAAAGGAGGTGCTGACACAGCAATAATCCCAGGTAAAAGCATCCTTTTTAATGCGGCAGAAGTCGCAATATCAATACACTTAGCAGTATCTGGTTCCGCATTTCCTTCAAGAAGGCCTGGTATTTCTTTAAACTGCCTTCTTATCTCATTAATCATTTCAAAAGCTGCATCACCCACCGCTGTCATTGTTATTGAAGCTATAAGAAAAGGAATGGCTCCTCCAATAAACAACCCTATTAGCACCATAGGATTATCCAATAGCAATTGAAGTTCTTCTCCTCTATTGGCAGAAACCGTTGAAACAAAAGCAGCTATTATTGCTAATGCTGCTAATGCTGCTGCTCCTATAGCAAAACCTTTTCCTATTGCAGCCGTTGTATTTCCCTGTTCATCTAACTCGTCAGTAATTTTTCGAGTCTCAGGAGACATGCCTGCCATTTCCGCTATACCTCCAGCATTATCTGCAACTGGACCATAGGCATCTATGGCCATGGTTATACCTACTGTAGAAAGCATCCCGACTGCTGCTATCCCAACTCCATAAAGATCGGCAAAATAAGTAGAAACAAAAATAATTAGTGCTATACAAGCTATCGGAACTACGACAGACTGCATTCCAACAGCTAATCCTGTGATCATTACCGTTGCAGGGCCTGTCTGTGCAGATTCAGCAATCTTAACGATGGGCTTTGAACCAGTGTAATATTCAGTTGTTAAACCAATAACTATCCCTCCTGCAGAACCACAAACAACTGCTAACCAAATATCACTTGCAGGAACCAGAAGATTAATAAGGAAGTAAGCCGCTGATACAAAAATAATAGGAGCTGAGATTGTACCTATTCTCATTGCTAAAGCAGGAGATAAATTGGAAAAAATTCTAACTACAATTATGCCAATAATTGATGAAATCAAACCTATGGAAGCTAAAGCCAATGGCAAAAACATCATGCCTTCTTTATTTGCCTCTACAAAAGCTAATGAGGAGGTTGAAGCAATAGCAATACACGCAACCATAGACCCACAGTAAGATTCGAAGATATCTGAACCCATTCCAGCAATGTCTCCAACATTATCTCCAACATTGTCAGCTATAACCCCTG
>CAZYLQ010000176.1:0-3422 GCA_964648395.1 uncultured bacterium
GAAGAGAACCTACAATATGACATTTATTGCAGGAAATTGGGTAATTCGATTGGAGATGAAGAAATCACGTTTAATATGAATGAAATGGCAAAAAAACACGATTATCTCGATTTAAGTGCTTATAAGGTTAGTCCAAACGAAAAATTATTAGCGCTCACGATTGATACTTCTGGTGCTGAACTCCATAAACTGATAATCAAAGATATCAAAACAGGACAGATTCTGGATGATAATCTTTCAAATCTTGATGGCTCAGTAGAATGGGCTAATGATAATAAAACTTTATTCTATATCATTCTTGATAAAGCCCATCGTCCTTATCAATTGTGGCGTCATGAATTAGGTAATGAGCAATCTGATGATGTCCTGGTATTTCAAGAAGTTGATGATCGCTTTTCTGTCGGGCTTCATAGAACAAAAAGCGGTGAATTCCTGAAGATGGAATTGGAAAGTCAAATTACCACTGAAGTTTACATCTTGGATCGAAATGACCCTTATGCAGAATGGAAATTGGTTCAACCTAGAGAGCAGGGCATTGAATATTACGTATACCATCATGGTGATTATCTATATCAGATCACGAATAAAGATGCGATCAACTTTAAAATGATTAGAAGGACACTTAAAGGCGGGAAAGAAGATGAAATCATTCCCAATCGGGATAAAACAACTTTAGATAATGTATCCATGTTTAAAAACCATATGGCAGTATTAGAACGTGTAAATGGCAATCTCAAAATCCGTCTTTTTAATTTCGAAGATGAATCCTGGTACAACATTGAAATGGATGAGGAAATTTATTCTTTGAGCTTTGAAGAAAATTATGATTGGAGTTCTGATTTTTTTCGATTCGGATATGGATCGTTTAAAACACCATATTGTGTTTATGATATTAATTTTAAAACTCACAATAAAACGCTCCGGAAAAAGGAAGAAATTTTAGGTGGGTATGAATCTGATAATTATGTTTCTGAAAGAATATGGGCACCAACGCATGATGGGAAAAAATTGGCTATTACCTTATTGTATAAAAAAGGGATTAATCTAAAAGGAAACAATCCCTGTTTTCTATGGGGATATGGCAGTTATGGTTCCACCTATGATCCTTGGTTTTCTTCAAATATTTTCAGCCTCGTAGATCGAGGCATGGTCTATGCTCGTGCACACATCCGTGGATCATCTTTTATGGGCAGAAAATGGTATTTAGATGGAAAACTGAAACAAAAGAAAAATACATTTGAAGATTTTATTTCAGCAGGCCTGTTTTTGGAAAATCAAGGAATTACTTCATCGGGGAAATTAGCAATTTATGGCGGCAGTGCTGGTGGACTTTTGATTGGGGCCGTAATGAACATGGCACCGGATCTTTGCAAAGTAGCCATCCCAAGCGTGCCTTTTGTGGACGTTATTAATACGATGTTGGATGAATCAATTCCACTGACCGTTAGTGAATTTGAAGAATGGGGGAATCCAAAAGAAAAAGATTATTATGATTATATAAAGTCCTATTCACCTTATGATAATGTTGAGGCCAAGGCTTATCCCCATACATTAGTATTGGCAGGATATAATGATCCGCGAGTTCCATATTGGGAACCAGCGAAATGGACGGCAAAACTTCGCAACTTGAAAAAAGATGATAATGATTTATTGCTAAAAACCATTATGGGAGCGGGACACTTTTCATCATCAGGTCGTTTTGATTATTTAAAGGACGTGGCATTTTATTATGCATTTATCCTAGACAAACTGGAGATTAATTAATGGCATTAATATCTATCAACCCTGCTACCGGTGACGAAATAAAAACCTATCCCAAACATTCGCCTGTGGAGATAGGATACATTCTTAACCAAGCATCACAGGCACAAAAGAGCTGGTGTAATACTGACCTAGATTTTCGAATTTCATGTCTGGAACAGACCGCAGGAACCCTTCGGGATCGAGCAAAAGAATATGCGAAACTGATGGCTATGGAAATGGGAAAACCTTTATCCCAAGGATTGGGAGAAGTGGAAAAATGTGTTTGGCTTTGCGAATATTATGCCGAAAAAGCAAAACCATATCTGGTAGACAAGGAAGTGGATATATCGGGTCAGAAAAGTCTTATTTCAATTCAACCCATTGGATTGGTGCTGGGTATCATGCCATGGAATTTTCCATTCTGGCAGGTTTTTCGGTTTGCCATCCCAACTATAACAGCCGGGAATGGTGCCATTTTGAAACATGCATCAAATGTCCAAGGGTGCGCAGCGGCCATTGAAAAATGTTTTATTGATTCAGGGTTCTTGGAAAATATTTTCCGAAACTTGGTCATTCCAGGACAAGAAGTGGCAGAGGTCATCAAAGATCCATCTATTGCTGCCGTTACCTTGACAGGGAGTACACCAGCAGGAAAATCAGTGGCAGAAACTGCTGGTAGTGTATTGAAAAAAACAGTCCTTGAATTAGGGGGAAGTGATCCATATGTAGTCTTGGAAGACGCAGACTTGGTCATAGCCACAGACGCATGTGTTACAGGCCGAACCCTGAATGCGGGCCAAAGTTGTATTGGAGCAAAAAGAATTATTGTCCATGAATCAGTTTATGATTCATTTCTAACCCATCTAGAAGAAAAACTATCAACAAAAATTATGGGTGACCCATTAGATGAAGTTGATATGGGTCCCATGGTATCCGCATCTGCAAGGGATGAAATTCATAATCAAGTGGAACGGGCAATTGAATCGGGTGCTGATCTGCGTTTGGGTGGTCACATGCCGGATGGACCTGGTTTTTATTATCCCATCACATTGCTAGTGGATGTCAAACCGGGTATGGCTGCTTTTGATGAAGAGATCTTTGGCCCAGTATTTTCAGTAATAAAAGCAAACGATGAAGCAGAAGCACTCTCTTTAGCTAACCAAACTGAGTTCGGTCTTGGTGCAGCAGTATTTACCCGAGATAAAATCAAAGGAGAAGAAATTGCTAAAAAGCACTTGGATGCAGGTTTATGTTTTGTAAATGATTTTGTGAAATCAGATCCAAGATTACCTTTCGGCGGTATTAAACAATCTGGGTATGGAAGAGAATTGTCATCCATTGGTATGATGGAATTTGTGAATATTAAAACTGTTGTCGTCAAAAATGATTAATCGTTGTAAACTTTCTATGATGCAAACCCGAATATTTATTTTAACAATGTCATTATTGGCTGTTTTAACTGCCCAGCATAATCGCCTCTTCTGGGATGGGAATGATTGGAACAGGATTGCCAAGAATGTTGATTATCATCCAGAAACTACTCATCGGGTCAAAACAGCTTATCTTCACGGTGTATTAGATGGGCGACTTCATGGCTATTTGAAAACGTGGGCGAAAGATCAATTTTTAGCAGATGATGTATTTGGAGAAACCGTCGATTATCTTTCAACCCGTGAACT
>CAZYLQ010000177.1:0-3387 GCA_964648395.1 uncultured bacterium
GTGACTGTGGCTGGTTCTATGGCTTTGAAAATTCCAAAAACTAATCTTTAAATTACGCCTGTATCAAAGCTCGGAACCCATCAGGACGCAGGTGGGTTACTGTTCCGGGCGGATTTACACAGTCTGTTCGATGCGACCTCAAATGGGCATTTATTTCGCGCTATTGGGTCAACATTGGGTCAACTTCGCGAAAAGTCCCTGCATTTCTGCAAGGACTTCTCCAGTTTGATTTACGTTTGGTGGAGCCTGCGGGGATCGAACCCACGACCTGCGGATTAAAAGTTGGTTAATCTTCGGATCAACATACGTCTCTGGACCATCAAGTTGTTCAGGCAGCATCTCCCGGAAAGTCTTACGGTAAATCTGCATCCTGAACCGACCTGAATCAATTACGTAGACCCCGAACTCGTTGTCTACTTTTACCGCTGTGGGTTTCCAGAAAAGCTTCTCACGCCCAAGATCCGTTATATGATCACGCCACCTGAGCATATCTGGATTTGCCATCAACTTATCCGCGCCCTTCTCTGTCATAACCGCGTCACCACGCATGGCCTCTATAAACAGTCCTGCTCGGTTGAATTGCACCAACCGATCGTTACCACGGTCGCAGACGTACAGATCACCGTGGGCATCCACTGCAACATCACTCGGTCTGTTCAAGCTCCCTGCGTCTCTGCCCAGTTCATCCAGCACCTGGAGTAACTCACCTTCGGGTGAAAACCGCTGAACGCGATCATTTCGCCAATCAGCCACAACTATCGAACCGTCGATTGGATCGACAGCGGCGCCCCATGGATGGTCTAACTGACCTGGATCTGAACCTCGCTTCCCGAAACCTTTTATGTATTCCCCGTCTAGTGTGAAATGCTGGATCAGAGATGATCTTGAACTGACAATCCAAAAAGTTTCGTCGGCAAGGTAAGTTATTCCAGAAGCACCATCGAGCTGCCCGGGTTCGCTTCCCGACTCTCCCCACACGGCCGTCACATCTCCCTGCTCTTGGCTCATGGTGACGATCTGATTCGCTCGCTCATCTGTGAAGTACAGGTTGCCCTGTTTGTCTGAATCACAAAACACAGCTGAATCCCACTCGCCCTCTTTACCAACGAGTGACTGACCGTCGAGCCGAGGATCGATGTTCCTCGGGAATTCGTCATCAAGGTTGCAAACGGCAAATCGAACTTTCGGGTAAACGTCGGTATTTACTGTATCGAAGCGATTCAAAACGTATAACCAGCCATCACCACCAAATGCGAAATCCATCGCACCATAAAAACCATCAACAATCAGTCGCTGGCCGATCGACGTGACGAACTTATGGCCCATACGCAAGAGATCTGGGTAGGCAGCACCTGCTAGATCAGAAGTAGGCTCTGGAGTTGTAGTGGTCATTCTTTTATGCCCCGACAGGCTGGAGCATGCCGGTAAATTTTTCGAAAGTCCCGTTGACTATAGGAGCAGGATCAATCCCGAACCAGTCATCAACAATCGTGGAGTACAGCATTCTGAAATCGTTGTTGAACTTCAAATCACCGCTCAGGTGTTCCGATGGATCGAGTGAGGGGTACTCTGCGTACATCCCACCGTTTACTCGATGCCCGATCAAAAACGCTCCCCCACCAGAACCATGATCTGTACCGTTCCCGTTGTCACGAATTCGACGACCAAACTCAGTAAAGATCATCATCACCACGTTATCGGCAGCGTCGTGTTCCTTGAGATCGTCGAAGAAATCTGTCACTGAATTGGACAGATTCTCAAGTAGTCCAGACTGAGTTGTGATCTGGGCTCCATGCGTATCGAATCCAGGCAACTGGGCATAAAACACCCTCGTTCCGAGATCGGCAAGATGAACCTGCGCAATACCCTTGAGGCTCTGCGACAAAACGTCTTCACCGTATTCAATAGTCGACCTGTACCGTTGCGGAGCAACTGCCAGCATGTCGGCTCCAGTCATAGCATCAATACCAGTCTGACCGATGTGGTTCATTACCATCGAGGCTTCGTCGATTTCTTCCGGGACGTACATTCGCTGAAAAGCATTAAGTGCCTTCCGTTGCCGCTGCCCCGATAGTGAAGTTAGCAGGCCATATCCTTCCAATTGACTGACCGAAATAGCTGGCGTACCCATCAGATACATAGCGCGCGGAAGACCCTGCCCAAAACTGACTCCGGTGCAGACATTCTTCTTTCCTGGATCCAGCTCGCGCACCACCCGAGCTAACCAGCCCTCGGCAATGATTTTAGTCGGTTCAGCTGTGTGCCAAATATCCATCGAACGAAAATGAGAACGATCTGGAACCGGGTAGCCGATTCCAGGAATTATCGCCATGTCTCCACTGTCCCATATTTTCTTAAATGGGGCCAGGGCCGGATGGAATCCGAAATGATCGTCAATGCCTAATACAATTTCTTCTGAGACGTCGACTGTCTTTCGAAAATCATAGTAGAACGGATCCCCGTACGGGATTACCGTGTTCATGAAATCGTTTCCGCCAGAAAGCTGAAGGACGACAAATACCGGATCTGAAGACCGGGTTTCTTTAGAAGCAGTGGTCATCGTGGAACCTTTCTAGCCAAGTTGATATTCGCGTGAAGCTACGATTAACTCGATTATTTGAGTGACCCTATCACCAAAATGGTCGTCAATCTGAATGGTCGCAGGAAGATCTGACTCTTCAAGCAGTATGGTTTTGGTGTTCGAGCCAATTTCTACACAACCCAGTTCGTATAAACAGGCGTCGATCAAATCACCGGGAGTAGTACTGGTCTTTCCATTCGAAATTCGCTCGATAACCTTCTGCATCCCCGGACTGTTTGTATCGCCGAGCATGTTGGCCGCAAAGTTCACTCGTTCTATGAGGAAAGATGAATCAATCCACTCTCTCCCAGTATGCCAGCCTTCCACCGACGGAGGGTCTAGCAGCTTTTGTCCCATCAACGACGATGCCACCCCAAGTTTCTTCAACCCACCTTCATACGGATCAGTGTGACGACCGGCGATATTTACGATGTTTACAACGTGATCGACAGGCCAGCGCACCTTCTCGTACGCAGCGTTTTTGAATGAATCCGAGTTGAATATGTGACGAAGCATGGGCCTGATTTCATAGTCATATTCAAAATACACATTCATCAAATCCTTTATTTCGGATTCATTAGGCTCGTCTGAGACGAAATAACGATAGAGATTGTCGGCCACGAACCTTGCCGTAGCATCGTGCTTAACAATCTCTTCGATGATGTCGTCGCCGTTCAGATCCCCGGTGCGTCCGAGAAACGTTTTTTCTGTGTGATCGTGGTCATCCTCACGGTATACAAAACTTAAATCCCACATTCCGTTTGGATACCGTGGAATCGACTGATCAATAGTCCAACCCGTGAAGG
>CAZYLQ010000178.1:0-3319 GCA_964648395.1 uncultured bacterium
ATAAACTGGTCATCCAAATTCCGAAAAATATTAATGAAATTGTTGAAGATTCGCCTACCTATGTTTTTGAAATCCCTGTTCTTCCATATCTTGACAAGCCAAATGTTCAAATTTCAGAATACGATGGGAAAGCAAAAATCACTATTATTCCAAATGACTCAACATCGGAATTGAGATATACATTTGGGAATAGGGAAATCAGGAAAGGCTATGAAAAAAAGTACGTCGGTCCCTTTACCTTGAACAAAAGTACTATGTTGAATGTCCAGGCCTTTGCCGATGGATTTTTGCCCAGTCAAGTTGTGACAGTTCCGGTAAATATTTTGGATGAAAGCCACGGACTCATTCGACAAACATATGAAGGGCAATGGGAGAACTGTGACCAAATGCTTGATTCAGACTTTGTTGAAGAAAAATTGGTTTTCAGTTTAGGCTTAGATGTAGAAAAGAAAAATAATTTTGGACATGTTTTTAAAGGGATGATTTATATTGAAAAGCGAGGAACCTATGAATTTCAAACCACATCCGATGATGGTTCACGATTATTTATAAATGGATTTCCTGTGGTGGATAATGATGGGCTTCATGGACGGAAAACTATTTCTGGAGATATAGTATTGAAAAAAGGACTCCAAAAGTTTGAAGTGCAATATTTTGAGCAGGGCGGACAAGAATCTTTGGATGTAAAATGGAAGGGATTAGAATTTGAATGGCAAGAGATCCCGGCGTTTAAATTTTATAATACATTACATTAAAACTCTAAGACCTTAAAATGAATATTATAATTACGCTAGAATTGGGTATAAGTCCGAACCAGAAATCAATTCGTGATTTCTCTAAATAAAAAACAAATTTCAGAAATGGTTTCCATGAAGGAAGCCATCCATGCTATGAAGTCTGCTTTCGTTCAGTTAAGCAGCGGTGATGCCCATGTACCTGCTCGTTTGAGTTTGGATCTCCCGGATAAAAATGCCACATCCCTGATTATGCCGGCTTATGCCATTGGGAGTCCCTACTATTGCGTGAAGATCGTATCTGTGAATTATTCTAATCCCCATAAAGGCCTGCCTCTGATTCATGGCGTGGTTCAAGTTTTTGATGCTTCAAGAGGTAACCACGTAGCGACCCTGGATGGAGAATCTATTACGGCAATTCGAACAGCGGCAGCATCTGGATTGGCCACAGATCTCATGGCAAAAAAGGATGCAACTATTTGTGCAATTTTTGGGACAGGTATTCAGGCTGCTTCTCATATAGATGCAATCATGGAAGTTCGGGAAATTGAAAAGTTCATTGTATTCAGTCGAAATGATGATACTGCTGCAAAATTTTGTGATTCACATTCCAAAAAGGTCAATTGTGAAATTGGATCCCAAGCAACCTTAAAAAAAGCCGATATCATTTGTACAACTACACCATCTCAGTTTCCACTGATTGAATTTGGAAACATTAAATCAGGTAGTCATTTGAATGTCATTGGGTCACACCAGCCAGTGATGAGGGAGGTGTCTTCAGATATAGTTATCCAGTCTAAAATCATCGTTGACCAAATGAAAGCCTGCAAAAAAGAAGCGGGAGACCTCATAATTCCGATGGAAGAAGGGCAATCGTCCTTTGAGCGAGTTCATGGCGTATTGGGGCAGGTTGTAGCCGGTTTAATCCCGGCCCGGGAATCAGAAAATGAAATTACTTTATTTAAATCGGTGGGAAATGCTATCCAGGATCTTGCCATGGTAAATTTGATACTGAAAAAATTGAATTATGATTGAGATAAAAAAACTGAAAAATTGGCAAGCGCCAGAAGATTGGTTTGAGATTCAAACCATGGATGCCCATACGGGTGGGGAACCGCTTCGGATCATCATTTCCGGGTTTCCGAATCTGAAGGGAGCGACTCTTTTAGAAAAACGCACTAGTGCTAAAAATGATTTTGATCAAATTAGAAAAGCACTCATGTGGGAACCGCGGGGACACGCGGATATGTACGGAGCACTCATCGTGGATCCTGATACGCCCGGCGCAGATTTTGGGGTCATTTTTATTCATAATGAAGGATATTCCACGGGCTGTGGCCATGCAGTCATTGCATTAACGAAAGTGTTTGTGGAAACTGGATTAATCAAAAAAACTGAACCCGTCACAGAAGTGAAAATGGATGTCCCTTCAGGGTTTATTCGCGCCTTTGCAGAAGTAAGACATGGAGAAATCACAAGCATAGGATTTCACAATGTTCCTTCATTTGTACAGCAAATGGATTCAATTGTGAATGTACCGGGATTGGGAAATATTCGGTATGATTTGGCATTCGGTGGTGCATATTACGCATTTGTTGATGCAGCTCAAGTTAGTTTGGATTGTACAAAAGAATACCACGATGAACTCATCGAAAAGGGAGTGTTGATCAAGCAGGCAATTATGACCTCTGTTAAAATGGATCACCCAACCGAACCAGAAATGAATTTTTTATATGGCACAATCTTTACCGGACCACCAAAAAATTCAAACAACCACAGTCGAAATGTTTGCATTTTTGCGGAAGGCGAAGTGGACAGAAGTCCAACAGGAACCGGTGTCAGTGCCCGTGCTGCAATTCACTATGCACGTGGTGAAATTGGTATTGGTGAATCCATCACCATCGAAAGTATTATTGGCTCTACTTTTTCGGTTAAGGTTGATGAAATAACAAATTTTGGAAAATATGAAGCTGTCATCCCTGAAGTAAGAGGGACGGCATTTCTCACTGGGAAAAACACCTTTTGGATTAATCCCAATGACCCCTTGAAGGATGGTTTTATTTTGAGATGAAACGATTTGGAATCTTCATTTTGTTTTTTTCATTGTTAATTGGTTCTGACTCGATGCCATTTACCATTCCAACCATTGAATTAAATAAGAGAACAGATCTTCAAACGATTGTGGATCAGGAAGATGGTATTTATTTAGGGCATCCAAGCACGGTTCTTTTAGAAGATGGGAATACGATTCTTATTGTTTATCCAAAAGGGCACGGTAAGGGAGAGATCATTTATAAACGCAGTGAAGATGGTGGAAAAACTTGGTCGGATCGCCTTCTGGTCCCACACAATTGGTCTTCAAGCAAAGAAGTGCCAACCATTCACCGAGTTATTGATGAGAAAGGTTTAAAACGCATCATCTTGTGGTCTGGGCTCTACCCGGCAAGGCTTGCTGTGTCAGAAAATGATGGAGCAACTTGGTCTGGTCTACGCCCAGTAGGAGACTGGGGCGGTATTGTCGTCATGGGTGCGGTGGTAGATTTAAAAACACCGGGACATTATTTAGCCATGTTCCATGATGATGG
>CAZYLQ010000179.1:0-3207 GCA_964648395.1 uncultured bacterium
ATCACCATCATATTTATTGCCGTTTTTATAACTGTAAACACCTTTACCTGACATTTTATTATTTTTGAATTCCCCTATATAGGTATCACCATTTGAATAAATGAGAGCACCTTGACCATCCTTGATATCATTTTTCCATTCACCGATATACTTGTCACCCGCTACAGTATTGAATGTTCCTTTTCCATGAATGTGATCATTTTTCCACTCGCCATCATATCTGTCACCATATACATAATTAATTGTTCCGCGACCGTGTCTTTTATCTTTTTTCCAGTGACCTATATATTTATCACCATTAGCATAAGAGAATGTACCTTGACCATCCTTCATATCATTTTTCCATTCACCTTTATACTTGTCACCTACTGAAGTAGTGAATGTGCCTTTTCCGTGAATATGACCATTTTTCCAATTACCATCATATCTGTCACCATTTAAAAAAGTGAATTCTCCGTGTCCATCTCGCTTATCATTTTTCCAACGACCTTTGTAATGATTGCCATCATTGAAAGTATAAACACCAATTCCATACATTTTTCCATCTTTATACTCCCCGACATAGGTGTCGCCAGATGAGGAAATAGATGATCCCAATCCGTTTAATTTTCCATCATAAAAGTTCCCTTTGTAGATGTATCCAATTGTTAAGGTATGAATCCCCTGGCCTGTCATTTTATCATCTTCCCATTCCCCTTCATATTTATCACCATTTTTAAAGGTATAGTTTCCCTGGCCTTCCATTTTTCCATTTTTAAACTCACCTTCATAAATGTCTCCATTTGGGTAATTAAATTTACCTTTGCCATTCTCTCTGCCATATTTCCATTCACCTTCATATTTTCCGCCATTAAAATAAGTGAATACACCGTAGCCTTCTTTTAGATCATTTTTCCACTCACCATCATAGGTATTACCATTTGGATATGTAAGAGTACCTTTGCCATTTTTCTGCCCATCCCAAAAAGCGCCTTTATAGGTTTTACCTCCTTTGAATGAATAAATACCCTGCCCTGTTCTTTTTCCTTCTTTATATTCACCAATATATTTTTCGCCATCGGAATAAGTAAAGGTTCCACGGCCATCCTTTCTTCCATTTTTAAACATCCCTTTGTAGGTATTTCCATTTTTGAAAGTGTAAAGACCCATACCGGCACTTACGCCATTTTTCCATTCTCCTTTGTAGGTATTTCCTTCTTTAAAGGTATAAATACCCTGTCCATCCATATTCCCCTTACTAAACTCACCCACATATTTATCACCATCCATATAGGTAAACGTCCCATGACCATGTTTCAATCCATTTAAAAACATCCCTTTATAAGTATTGCCGCTTTTGAATGTGTATAGTCCATCACCTTCCATTTCGCCTGCTTTCCATTCACCAACATAAGTGTTTCCCTTTGCATCCGCATAAGAACCTTGGCCTTCTTTTAAACCATTTTTCCACTCACCTT
Source organism: uncultured bacterium (assembly GCA_964648395.1). Lineage (GTDB taxonomy): Bacteria > Fidelibacterota > Marinisomatia > Marinisomatales > UBA1611. The sequence goes on from CAZYLQ010000179.1 coordinate 1,458, forward strand.
CATATCTTTCGTCGAATTGGTATATGTAAATGCCCCAGCCTTCTTTTTTATCATTTTTCCACTCGCCTTCGTAAGAGTTACCATAAGGATAAAAGTATGTGCCTTTTCCATCTTTTTTACCCGATTTCCATTCACCTTCATACCTTTCTCCGCCAGCAACATGAAGAGTACCTTGTCCATGAAACGACCCATTTTTAAAATTACCTATATAGGTATCACCATTTGGGAATGTGAATGTACCTTGCCCGTTTTTATTACTATTTTTTAATTGGTTATTATACTTTTCACTAGGGCGAATCACACTATTATTATCGCTATTCTGTGCAACCACTAGCGAGATTAGAAGAAATAATTTGATTAGGTAATTTTTCATTTTATTACCCACCAATTTACAAAATAAAACTTTATAAAATGAAAAACCCGTGGAAACGGGAAATGATTAGTAAAACTGCAAGATAACCTTTAAACCAAACTACCATTACATTTTATTATTTCATTTTATAATAATTATTCCTTCTCTTATTTAATATGGGAAGATATCTGGGGTAGTTTATTAAAAAATATTAATTTAGGATTTTGGTTTCCGGTATTTTTTCCAATGATCTTTTGGCTTTTTCTCTCCCAGAATGGCAATCTGTACTTTTTTGAGTGTTTCTATGAATGTCATTAGTTTAATCGAAAGGGCCCTTTAGAGCCAATAAAAGAGGTTTCTTCAACTAATTCATCATCCTTATAAATTCCTTCCCAATATATTTTACCATCTTTATCATAGTATGTATATCTACCTTCAAGCTTTCCATCTTTATAATTCCTTACGACATTTACATCTCCAGTATCAAAGAAATTATTATATTCGCCGTCTAATTTCCCATCTTTATAATTTTGTAAAATTCGTTTATGATAGATGTCTTCGGTCCCAAAAAAACCATATACAATAAATTCACCATCAAGTTTTCCATTCTTTAAATTTCCTTTTTTCCATATTTCCCCATTTTTAAAATGAAAGATCAATTCACCATTATCTAAACCATCTTTAGTCCAATATATTTCATTAATCAATTCTCCATCCTGGTAAGTCATTTCACGATACCTTTGGCCATTTTCATACCAGTAAACATCTAATCCATCAACTTCACCATCCTTGTAAATTCTTTCAGAACTCTTCTGCCCGTTTTCGTACCAACTTGCCCACAATCCTTCTCGTTTATTATCTTTGTAAGCCCTTTCCGAATTCTTTTGTCCATTTTCATACCAACCATTCCACGATCCAATTTTAATCCCATCTTTGTAATTTTCTTCATAATTCTTCTGGCCATTTTCATACCAAAAAGTAAATGATCCATCTACTTTCCCATCTTTATAATTTCCTTCAGACCACTTTTGTCCATTTTTATACCATGTCCACTTTGTCTTACTAATCATTTTCCCATCTTTAAGAATTCCTTCTTCTTTCTTTTTCCCATCATCAAATAAAGAGAATACTGGTCCAGAGTAGGGTCTATTAGTGTCTTTGGTATAAAATAACTGACCTTTTTTAATTAATGTGGTTTCATAGTTGATAGGTTCCTGACTGATAGAGACAGAAATTAGTATTAATAATAATGGGTAGAGTTTTTTCATTTTATTCTCATCAGGTCACCCAAATCTAACAAAATAACCGAATGTGGTGTGGATGTAAAAAAGGTTCTACTAGAGAACCTTTTGTTGAAATATGGGATAAGGAAAAGAAGGAGTGGGTTAAGAGTATTTG
>CAZYLQ010000180.1:0-3178 GCA_964648395.1 uncultured bacterium
ACAATTTGGTCGATTGACTTGGAAATCATGGTTGCATCTGTAACTGCTACAAGCGGTGGACTGTCAAATAGAATCATATCCCACTCATCTTCTAATTTTTGAATTAAATTGGCCATTTTTTGAGAGCCTAGTAATTCAGAAGGGTTTGGCGGGACAATACCTGAAGGAACTGCAAATAAATTATCAATAGTTGTTTTTTGAATCAAACTGTCAAAATCATCCATTGCTCCAGAAAGATAATCAGTCACCCCAGATTCCTTTTTTATATCCAACACTTTATGTAGTACAGGGCGACGCAGATCAGTGTCAACGAGTAGTGTTTTTTTACCAAGATTGGCATAGGTGATTGCTAAGTTTGCAACGGTGGTTGTTTTCCCTTCTCCTGGTCCGGCGCTTGAAACGAGAATCGATTTGATTTTCTTATCTGCCGATGATGAATACAGCATGCTGGTGCGGAGACTGCGGTAGGCTTCAGAGACTGGAGATCTGGGGTCTTCCCGAGTAATAAGTCTGCGCTTCAATTTCCTATCCGAACCCATACTCTTACCCTTTCCACTTACAATTGAGAAAATACTTTTATTTTGATATTGCTCTTCTCCAATCGAAGGAATGATCCCTAAAACTGTAAGGTTTTTTCTTTCAATATCATTTACAGTTTTGATCGTATTATCAAGGAATTCCAGACTAAACGCAATAGCAATCCCTAATCCAAAACCAAATACCAAACCCATGAGCATTGTTCTGTTTTGGTTTTGACCAGATTTCCCTGGTAGTCTTGCATAATCCACAATCTGCACCTTCCCTACCTGAACTGCAAAACTGATCTTTGCCTCTTCCAATTTTTGCAAGAGTAAAACATAATTCTGGTTTAAAACATTGCTGTTTCGCTTCAATTTGGAAAATTGCAGTTGTTTTGGTGGAAAGGAATTTAATTTTTCTTTATAAACAGTAAGGAGTTTCTCAGACTCATTCTTTTTTAAAAGATAACCAGTGATTTCAGAATCCAGGGTAATTAATGCTGCCACAATATCCTGCCGAGCCTGAAGTGGATCCTGAACGGTGATACTCTGAGATGTTAATTCCTTTACCTTTGAGTTAAGCTTGGATTTTAAAGCATCCAATTTTTTTCTTAAATCCTTAACTGCACCATGCTCTTCTCCATGTTGGGCAACGTTTTGAATGAGGTTTGCTTCTAATTGACTTATTTCATTTCGGAGAGAAGTAACCTGCACATCAATTGTGTTCATTAATTTATCAGCAAGGCTCTTTTCATTTTGGGATAATCTAGATTTAAGTAGATTGTATTTTTCTTTCCTAATATTTATTTCAGCATTGGAATTATAATTTTCTGTTTCGATACTAGCAATCTGTGCAGATGTGGATATTGCATTACCATCTAAGTCATACATCCGTTCCTGTTTCATATAATCTGCTAATGCTTTTTCTGCTTCATTAAGTTTCAATTCTTGATTTAAAACCAATGATTCCAAAAATTCCACAGAATTAGCCGCATACTCACCACTCAATTTCAATTCAAATGTTTGGTATACATCAACTAAAGTATTAACGATGAGCCTTGCTTCGTGGGGCCAGACACTGGTGTAGGATATATCTATAATATCGGTACCTTGTCTATGATTAACGCTTAACCTACTAAGCAAACCCCCGGAAAAACGCTCACCAATATCATCCGAGTAGTCCTCAGAGTACTGGATTGGTGCCTCAGATTGTGGGTCATATAACCCTAAAGTAAATAGTTCTTTCAATGATGTCCTAGCCCTCATTCCTCGAGGATAAAATGGATAAGAACCAAATAAGGCTAAACTATTTTTTTTATGGGGCCATATTTCTTTAATCGTAGCTTTGGCCACACTTCTTGATTCAATTAACTGCATTTCATTGGTCATACGGTTCCGATCTCTATTACCAGTTAGATCCATAATCCTTCCAGCACCTGGTTTTTCTCGAACTACAACAGTCGCCGTCGCAGTATAAGATGGTGGTAGAGTCAAAACATTGTAGAATGCGATTGAGGCTCCAGTGATACCTAAAAATAGAATTTTTTTAATGTGCAGCCGAAAAATAAACAGATAATCACGAATTGATAATTCATTTTCTTGTTTGAATATTGATTCTGCATTGGATTGATAATGTGAATTATTTTCCATCAGTTACCAGCAAGGTTTTGTAGTTGCAAATAAATAGTTACTATGGAAAAAATTGTGTTTATAGTTCCAACCTGAGTTAAAAAATAACTTGATAATTTCTGTGGCACAATGATGGTATCGTTGGGCTTTATTTTTATAAAATTAGATCGATTCCCGGTGTTTATAAAATTATTCAGATCAATATGATATACCAATGTTCCATCTGCATCCGGAACTTCCCGGTACACCCTAACCTTTTTCATATTTGCACCTGTATTGGGTCCACCAACAACAGACATAAGTGTGGCTAAATCAATCCCATCATAAACAAGATGATGTCCAGATTGCCCAACATGGCCCCATACATTTACATTCATCATGATATTCCCTTTATCATCGGTCAGGTATCGCTCGCTGGATATCTGAAAATCAGAGAATGTTGGCTGTTCTGTAATATCACCTTGGGGAAAAAGTAGCCCAAATAATAATAGTGAAAGAGTATATTTAATTTTCTTCATATTTAATTAACTTAATCCTATTCTATCTTTTATCCGAGAAAAGAAATTAGGTGCATCTTCCTGTTTATATTCAAAATCAACTGATATTGGCGCACCATCAATCACCGCTTTCGGGTTTTTTAGCACCATAGCATCAACATCGTATTCGCCCCAACTTCGAATCATTTCAACTGACTCCAATAAACAAAAATTACGTCGTTTATTATCGTGGGAGTCTGATCCTAAAATTTGACACCATCCATTCTTTATTATTTTTTCAGATGCCGCCTGGGAGCCAGAACCTAAATATCCCAATGGACTTCCTGCATCAACCTGGATGATGCACCCTGCCGCCAACCATTCTGCTACAATATTTATATCATCCTGGATTGGTCGATACCGTTCAGGGTGGGCAATAATTGGTGTGACTCCCGCCATTTTCAAATCAAATAATTGGTGTTTCTGACTAACCGGTAATTGATGAACCTGGAACTCAATCAGCATATACTTTCCGTGGTTAAATGTAGATAAAGG
>CAZYLQ010000181.1:0-3170 GCA_964648395.1 uncultured bacterium
TTGTTGGTTATTCCGGTGAGCAGCACGGTGCTTACAAACATTTTATGGTGAAGGCGGATTCAGATGGTGAGCAGATATGGAAAAAGAAGACCCAGTCGGTAGGGGATGCTTTGCTCTACGCTGTCTGTGAAACTCCAAGTGGTAGCTATGTTTCAGCAGGATTCTGTAATAGTTGGAGAAGCAATTTATTGGTAGAGCGAAATGGCTCTGGTAGCATAGCATGGGAAGATTGCTTTATCGATGAGAGCAGTCATTATGGTTACTATGATATAACCCCATCATCGGATGGAGGATACTATCTCATCGATGATATCTGCTATCTGACCAAAACAGATGAAGCCGGTAGTATTATCTTTAGCGTGCAGTTGGCCCATGTTAATCAATCTGTTATTGAGTTGGACGATGGTGATCTGGTGATAGGCGGGTTCGGATTCCGAGAAGGAAATTCAGGAGGTCCTATATCTATGCTTAGGCTAGATCCTTCTGGCCTAAACCCCAACTAGCAGTTGGTAATTATTTAACCAGAGTATTAGATGAAAAAATTAAAAATGAATAGCGTAAAATATTTTTTTCTTTTTATGGCAGTTTTTTTATGGACATGTTCTTCCCCAGATGAAGATCCCAAAGATTGCGCAGGTGTACCGGGCGGATTGGCCGTGCTTGACAGCTGTAATGTTTGTGATGATAACCCTGCGAATGATTGTATCCAGGATTGTCTAGGATCGTGGGGGGGTAGCGCGTCCATTGATAATTGTGGTGTGTGTGATGATGACCCGACAAATGACTGTACTGATGATTGTGCAGGTGTACCGGGTGGATCAGCCGTAGAAGACAGTTGTGGTGTGTGTGATGATAACCCTGCGAATGATTGTATCCAGGATTGTCTAGGATCGTGGGGGGGTAGCGCGTCCATTGATAATTGTGGTGTGTGTGATGATGACCCGACAAATGACTGTACCCAGGACTGTCTAGGAATTTGGGGTGGTGAAGATATATGCGGGTGTACTGACTCCGACGCAATCAATTATAATGAACTAGCTACCTACGATGATGGCAGCTGTCAGTATGACAGTTTAGAACTCAACATAGAATGGGTCAAGACCTATGAAGATATCGGTAATGAAAGCTGGTGCGTCCGTGAAGTATCGGATGGAGGTTTTATTATTGCAGGAGCATCTAATTATAAAGGTCTCTTGATCAGGACAGACTCTAATGGTGACGTGGTCTGGCACCAGACGTATGACAACTCGACTGCGTTATATAGTGCCCGTGAGACCGCGGATGGCGGTGTCTTTGCGGTAGGATTTTATGAGTGTGATACACTCCCAGGATGTTACCCAGATATATATTTGGTAAAAACAAATAGCGCTGGATCAATCGAGTGGAACTTGGTGGACAGTGGTACCGATAATAATGACTGGGCGAGAGATTTTATAGAGACTTCAGATGGTGATTTTGTTGTGACTGGTACATGGAATGATAATGGAAATAATTCTAAGGCTATGCTTAGAAAATACAGTAGTGCAGGTGATTTAATGTGGCACGAGATATATAGCAGTTCTGCTGCCAATGAGATCAATGAGATATTAGAGACGGATGAAGGTGAATATGTTTTAGGAGGTTATACAGGAACTCAGCATGGTGACTATAAGGCTCTTCTAATTAAGACCGATTCCAATGGCCAACAGATATGGAAAAAGAACATCCAGTCGGTGGGTAGTACGGAACTATATGCCATTTGTAAATCGCCAAATGGTGGATATGTTGGCGCAGGATATTGTAATAGTTGGAGGAATAACTATCTGGTTGAGCGGAATGTTTCAGGTGGTGGAATCTGGAATGATTGTCACATTGTTGAGCCAACCGTTAGCGGCTATTACGATATAACACCATCATCCAATGGTGGTTACTATGTTATTGATGGAAGCAGTAATTTTAAGTGGATAAACTCTCAAGGCGAGATAATTTTTAGTCAGTATATCGATCACACGAACATGTCCATAATGGAACTCGACAATGGTGACATTGTGGTAGGTGGCTATGGCTTTATTGATGGTAATAGTGGAGGGACTCCTGCTCTGATGCGTTTGTTCTTTTCATCAAATTATTAATGTTTCTAACATTAAATTGAGTAGGCTTAACTATGTTTAAACATACATTATTTTTATTAATTCTTAGTCTGGTCTTTTGGGTCTGTGCAGAAGATGAAGAGTCACTGACAGAAGATTGCGCAGGTGTTGCAGGCGGAAACAACATATGCGGGTGTACGGACACTACCGCGTTCAATTACAACAGCAATGCAACGTATGATGATGGCAGTTGTCAGAGCCATATCGACAATGGTGATTATTATCTTTCCTTTAATGGGTCGAATTCCCATGTGGACCTAGGGGATATGCTTTCCCAGGGTTCTTATACAAAGGCTGCATGGGTGAAAAGAACGTATGGTTATGCTGTTGGAAACAATATTATTTCAGGAAATACAGGGCATGCGTTGTGGGCACCCTGGAATCAAGGAGCGAAACTCTCAGCAGGCCACAATAACAACTATACAGTTGTACAGGACCCAGATTCATTACCAGAAGCTGTCTGGACCTTTGTAGCCGTTACCTATGATCCTGACGTTTCATCGGGTACGATGACTCTATATACCAATGGTGCACAGGTTGATCAGGCCACAGGTGTTGCACCCCAAGAAGAGAGCACGAACACTTACATTGGGAAATTCAATAATGGAAATATCTGGTATGGCTCTATAGATGAAGTTGCGATCTGGAACAAGGCCTTGGGCACATCTGAGATCGCTGAACTGGTCAATTCTGATAATGACATGAATGCAACATTAGATCGAGGCAGTTATGTCTCATCTGGAGATCTGGCAGGTTACTGGAAAATGAATGAAGGAGAAGGGATCTACTTATCAGATGCTTGTGGAAATGGCAATGTGGGAACGATCGATATGGCAGTATGGAATACATGTGATGAGTGCGGCTGCACAGATATGAATGCATGTAACTACGATCCTTCTGCAACCATAGATAATCGAACCTGTGAATATGAAGATGACCCCTGTGATACTTGTGTGAATAGTGAAATTTTGGCAAATGATCACGATTCGGATGGTGTATGCGATGATGTGGATGATGATGATGATAATGATGGTGTTTTAG
>CAZYLQ010000182.1:0-3114 GCA_964648395.1 uncultured bacterium
TCTATCACTAACAGGATACACGTGATGTAAATTGTGAGTAATAAAAACACATGTTGTTCCCTCAGATTTTAATTTTTCTATCCAATTTAAAACCTTAGCTGTTTCTTTTACTGATAAGTGATTTGTTGGTTCATCCATAATTAAAACTTTTGTTCGAAAATATAACGCCCTTGCAATAACCACACCTTGCCTTTCTCCGCCCGACAATGTTTCAACCAAATCATCAGCAGAACGTAAGTCTAACTCAACTCTTTTAATTGCCTCTAATGCCTCAGTAGCCATTTTTGCTCTATCCATCAATCCGAAAGATCCAATATTATAGTTTGTAGGCTCTCTTCCAACAAAAAGATTGCGAGCAATACTTAAAGTGGGAGCTAACGCACTATCTTGATAAATTGTTTCGATTCCTAATCTCATAGAATCTTTAGCGTTTTTTATATGAGTCAATTTACCATCAAAATAGAAGCTGCCACTATCTTGTTTATGAACACCAGATAATATTTTTATAAAAGTTGATTTGCCAGCACCATTATCTCCTACAAGACCAACTGATTCACCCTTTTTAATATCAACAGAAACATCTATTAGCGCATGTATACCGCCATACCATTTATTCAGTTTTTCACATCTAATCATTGATTGAGAATTATTATTCATCACTCTTTCATCCTTGTGCCAAAGCGTCTTAGATTCGTATTTAAAATCACAGCTACAATAAGAAGTGTGCCAACAGCAAACCTAAACCAATTTACATCTAGACGAGCCATAACCAAACCGTTGTCTAAAAATTTTAATAAAAATGCTCCAACACATGCACCAAAAACTGTTCCAATTCCTCCAAAGAGAGATGCTCCTCCAATAACTGCAGCTGCTATAGCTTGTAATTCGTATCCTATTCCAGTTGAAGGAAAAGCAGCCTTTGTTCTCAAAACCATAAAAATTCCTGAGAGACCAGCTAAAAAAGAACAAAGAATAAAGTTGCGAATTTTAACATTATTTGTATTCACGCCCATTGCAGCAGCAGCTGCACGATTAGCTCCAGTTGAATAACTCCAATTACCATAGTTTGAGCGATGAAGATAAAAAGTTAATAGTAAAAAAATAAGTACAAACCAAATAAACGACATCCTAAAAATAGTTCCAGGAATTGGATTAGCTAACAATGCTCTAGGCCACTCCATTGCTTCTAAAGGAAAAACCGGGAATTCAGCTTTCACAACAACTATTGCAAGACTTCTAACCATAAACATTGTGCCCAAGGTAGCAATAAATGATGGTATACCGAAACGAAGAGTAATGACTGAATTTACATATCCGATAAAAAGACATATTATTAGAGAAATTGCAATCGACACCCAAGGGTCAACGCCTTCATTAGTAAGTATAACCATAACAACGCCACTTAAGGCAAAGACAGAACCTACTGATAAATCAAACTCTCCAGAAACCATTAAAATTATAACACCCATAGCAATAAGTGCTATTTCAGGAGATATTGTAAATAAAACTCTTAGGTTTCTAACACTTAAAAATCTATCATTGATTAGATAAAATACAATTGCAATGATAATAAAAATTGCCAAAGCTGCAAATTCTGGTCTTGTTATAATTGATTTTAAAATTTTTTTTGGATTCATATAAAATATTTTGTGAAATATATAGTAAGTAATTATTTAAGGGGCAATAAAATTATTACCCCTTAATAAAAATATTGATTATCTTACACCTGCTTTAGAGTACTCTTCTAGTGCAGCCATGTCTTCTTTATGAAGCATAAGTGCGCCAGTATTGACACTCCAATAACCTAGTCCATATTGATCTTTTAAAAAGAATTGAACCACAGGTAAATAACCTTGAAGATAAGGTTGTTGATCAACTGTAGTATGACACCAGCCATTTTTAATACACTCAACAACACTAGGAACTACGTCAAAACCACCGATTATAATATCGCCAGGTTTATAACCATTTTCTTCTAAAGCTGTAGCTAGGTTTGGTCCCCATAATCCAGATGAAACATAAACATTAGTTTCAGGATTTGCGAGAATATATGCAGAAGCACGGTTCATCACATCATCTGCATAACCTGCATCAATCGTGCTCCAATTTATTTCTCTATCAGGATTAGCAGCTTTAAAACCTTCCAGCCATCTTACTTCTCCGCCAGTTCTAGCTTCAGACCAATATTGTCCTGGTGCATTTATACCAACTAAAACATTAAGTGGTCCTTCTTGTGGAAAAAATCTTTTATTTAAATCTACCATCAAATCATAGCCAGCTTGTTCGAGACTTTGTCCAATAAAAGCTTGTCTATTATTAGGAGTAGTTTCATCATCAATATTATAACCAATTACGTTAATACCTTGAGCAAGAGCATCATCAATTGGATCATCAAATGAAGTAGCATCATAAACTGTTGTTGCTATACCATCTGCCCCTGCTGCTATAGCAGCATTAAAGTTTGCAACTTCCTCGCCAATATTTCCATCTTCACTTTGAAGATATACCATTTGACAATCTGCATCAAATCTTTCACATGCATCTTCCATTCCCTTTTTAACCGCTTGCCAAAATACACCACTTGCAGCACCTACAGATGCATGACTAGTGAATATGTATAAAGGCTTAGAAAAAGAGATAGTAGAAAAAGATATTAATACAGCAATAATTGTTGAATAAAGTAATTTCATTATTCCTCCCTATTTCAATAAATTAGAATAACTTAGCTAAAATCAATAAATAATCAAGGTATTAAGATGTCTTTAAGGTAAAGATAAAAAACCAAGTATTATATTATTATTAGATTAATCTCCTATTAAGACATCTTTTAGTATAGGGGGATCACAAGCTCCGTACAAGTACATTCCTGCCAAAGATCGCAATTCCTTTAGCGTCTCTTGAAGCAGATAATTTGCCAGCTTCAATTCCAATACCATGGGTTGGATCCAGTAATAAATGGTTGGATCCAGTAATAAATATTTTTTTTTCATAAATTGATTTTTATACTCGCCCATATTAAATTATTGAATTATAACTTCATTATAAAAAAATATTATTATTTAAAATGAAATATCTTCATACAATGGTTAGAATTACGGATATTGAAAAATCTTT
>CAZYLQ010000183.1:0-2953 GCA_964648395.1 uncultured bacterium
CTTATAATAATTTATATAAGGTACAAGTGGATTCCTTATTAGAAGAAAAAGGAAAAGTTCAGGTCCAAGGAGTTAGTAAATTATTTGGTAAAACAATTGCTTTAAAAAATATTGATTTAATTGTTGAGCCAGGTGAATTTTTAACACTCCTTGGACCAAGTGGTTGTGGCAAAACAACATTGCTACGTTTGATTTCTGGATTAGAAGAACCAACAACTGGTGAAATTCTTATAAATGGTTCAAAAATGAATGAAATACCACCAGAAAAAAGACCTTCAAATATTGTTTTTCAAAGATATGCATTGTTCCCACATTTAAATGTATGGGAGAACATTGAGTATGGGTTAATTGCTAAAGGATTAGATAAAAATTTAATAGAAAAAAAAATAAATGATGTATTTGACTTAGTTGATATGCATGATTTCAAAAATAGAAAAATTGATCAATTAAGTGGAGGTGAATCTCAAAGAATAGCTTTGGCAAGATCTTTAATAAATGAGCCTGATGTTTTATTACTTGATGAACCTTTAGCTGCGCTAGATTTACAATTAAGAAAAAGGATGCAGGTTGAATTAAGACAAATTCAAAAAAAATTAAAAACCACATTTATTTCCGTCACACATGATCAGGGGGAAGCTTTGGCTATAAGTGACAGAGTTGCTGTTATGAATAATGGAGAAATAGAGCAGTTAGAAACTCCTGACAACACTTATAAACTTCCTAAAAATGAATTTGTAGCCTCATTTGTTGGTGAAAGTAGTTTTATTAAATGTAAAATTATTGAAGTAAATAATGAGAATTTGAAAGTTCAAATTTTAAATACAAATTATATTACTAATGTAATTAACAATCAAAAAAATAAATTATCAATAAATCAAGAAGTTGAAATTATGATTCGTCCCGAATTAGTTGAAATTGATAATCAATCTGGTTTTGAAGGAATAGTCACTCATAAAATATTTACAGGACCTTTTATGAGATTATTTGTAAAAACAACATTGGATCAAGATGTCATAATAGACATTAAACAAACTTCTGATTATGATATTGGAGATAAAATTAATTTAAAAATTCCTAATCAATCAGCAATAATAATTTCTTCAAAATAAATATGAAAAAAATAAATGAACAATTATCTTCAATAATTCCATTAATTTCTATACCTCAATTTTTTTATATTTTAATTTTAATATTTATTCCTTTTACTGGGCTAATTATTTATAGTTTTTGGACTTCTGATTTTTTTGATATTGATAGGACATTCACTTTATTTAATTATTATTTTATATTATTCGAAGAGCACTTATATTTATTTCTTATTTTTAAATCATTATTTATTGGTTTGATGGTGGCATTTGTTACTATTCCAATTGCCTTTATCCTTTCTTATATTTTAACATTTAAATTTGAAAAAATTTCAAATCTTCTACTTGGAATCGTTATGGTTTCTACTTTATCCTCCTATTTAATTAGAATTTATGCCTGGAAAATAATTTTAGGGGAACAAGGGATAATAAATAAATTTTTTTTATTTCTTGGAATAATTAATCAACCTTTTACCTTTTTACTATATGGCAATTTTTCAATCATTATCACACTTGTGCATATACTATTGCCCTTTGCTTTTTTGCCAATTTATTCTTCAATGCAAAATATTGATAAACAAACAGTTGAAGCATCTAGAGATTTGGGATTTGGCTTTCTTATGACCATATTTAAAGTTATAATTCCCCTATCTTTTCCTGGGATTCTAGCTGCTTTCTTATTTTGCTTTATTTTATCTTCAGCAGATTATGTAACTCCCCAGTTAGTTGGTGGAGCAGATGGAGTAATGATTGGCAGGGTTATATATGATCAATTTGGACATATTGGAGATCCGCCTTTAGGTTCTTCTATTGCTGTTATTTTATTGATTTTATTTTCATTTTTATTTTTTTTGATTTCTATTATTTATAAAATCTATAAAATTTTAAAAACTAAAATAAGATTTTTGTTTTTATATAATAAAATTTATAAGAATAATTATTTTTCATATTTTTTATCTAGAATACCTTTTGGATATATTTTTTTATTTTTAATTATTGTTTTTCTTTATACCCCTTTATTTGTTATAATTATTCTTTCTTTTAGTTCAGCTAAATTTGCATCTTTTCCAATAGAAGAATTTTCATTACATTGGTATTTTGAATTATTTAAAGACAATGTTTTTCATGAATCTCTGGTAGCAAGTTTGATTGTAGGTTTTATTGCCGTTGTTGGAACTTTTTTATTAGCTATGCCAACTTCTTTTATTTTTGTAAGAAAAAAATTTATTTTAAAAAAAATATTTTTTTTAATTTCATTAGCACCTTTATTTATACCTGGAATTATTATTGGTATTTCTTGGATAGCAGGAATGGGCATTTTAGATTTAAGACCTGGACTTTATATCGTATCATCTGCACATGTTCTTTTTTGTATACCTTTTTTTATTTTAATTATGCGATCAAGACTCATGAATTTTGATCTTTCCATAGAAGAAGCAGCAAGAGATCTTGGTTCCAATCCAAGCAGAGTATTAAGGACTATAACTTTTCCTATTATTCTTCCCTCTATAGTTGGTGCTTGTATACTTGTATTTGCAGTTTCTTTAGATGAATTTATAATTACAAATTTAGTTATAGGAGCGAATTCTACAATCCCCACATATATTTGGGGGATGATGAGATATGGTTTGACGCCAACAGCTAATTCTTTATCGTCAATTATGATTATAATTTCAGTTTTTCTGGTTATATTGTCTTCTTTTATTATGAAAAATCAAAAAACAAATATTTTTGCTAATTGAGATGAATACAAACTACTCTGATTTATTAGAAATGTATAAAACTATGATCAAAATTCGTCTTGTTGAAACAAAAGTTATGAAACTTTTTGAACAATCAGAAATGCCTGGTTTCATACATTCTTATAT
>CAZYLQ010000184.1:0-2933 GCA_964648395.1 uncultured bacterium
TTAAGGAATCAGTAATAAAATCAATTCCAGATAAAATCTCATTCTTAGATATTAGAACTTCAAATTCAAAGCACGGTCCCATTGTTAGCCTGGTTGGAAAATCAGCAAAAAAGTATTCATTTTTGGCTTCTATTAGTCATGAAAAAGAATATGCAGTGGCTGCAGTAATTTCTTTCAAATTATAATCCTGATCTAACCCAAAATATTTTTTTTCGCTCTTTGGCTTAAATGCTTAATCAACGTATTAAAAAAACTACTAGTATTCTTTCCTGTTACACTTGATGGAATTTGAATTAGATCTGGAAAGTCAACCACCAAATCCCTATCTGATATTTTCTTTTTACGTTCAAGTTCTTCATATCTTTCTAAAATTTTTTTTCTATTTTTTTTAATATCTAATTCTGCTCTTATTTTAGAGCCCAAGAATCCTTTTGATAAATAAAATAACCATACTAGAAGATCTACTAGCATTAGTGTTGGAAAAATTTTTGAATATGTATTCTTGGAATAGTGCGTTAATAAACAGTATTTTCTATTTCGTTCAAGCCAAAAAAATTTTTCTGAATTCCATCTAAGCGAATAACTTTCAGCATGATAAATAATTGAAGAAGGAACATAATACGATTTTATTCCTATTTGTGCGGATCTCCATCCAAAATCAAGATCATCATGATATAAAAAAATGAATGGATCCAATAAACCAACTTTATCAAAAACTGAAATTGGTGCAAATAAGCAAGTTCCGGAGGCGTACCCAATCTGTTCAATCGTATCATGTTGATTTACGTTCTTTTTGCCTTTTTCCCTTGCATAACCAAAACCAAAAACGTTCATCATATTACCCGTACTCATAATGATCGATTTTTCTTTTAATGAAAGATGTTTTGGTTGATATAATGCTTCACCATATTTATTGTACGCAGAAAACAATTCATTTAACCAGCATGGCTCAACAGTGGTGTCTGGATTTAAAATTACAATAAATTCTCCTTTTGCATTTTTAATTCCTATGTTATTTCCTTCACAGTAGCCTAAGTTTTTTCCATTTTCAATTATTCTAGTCCTTTCAAATTTTTCTTTACATTTTCTATAGCCTTTATCTTTTGATGCATTATCTACAATAATAATTTCAAAATTATCATAGTTGGTTTTTATTACAGATTCAAAACAATCCAAAAGTATTTGGCCCGCATTATAATTCAAAATTATTATACTTACTAGTGGTTGAGTCATTTTATTCGCATCTTTCGATAAATTAATGGATAGACGTTTTATTCTTTTTTATGAATTTATATCAACTTTTGATATTCTATCTAAAAAGACTAATGAATGAGAAAAATATATGATAAATCGTTTAATGTCTTCTAGCTCAAATTCAGTTTTTGAAAGATATCAAAACAAGATTATTTTTTTCTGTGTATCATTCTTTGCTTTGCATTGGATTTTCTTTATTTCAGTACACACGATTAATGTACCATATAATATGGAATTTCTTGCAATAGAGCTTGTTTATAATTTTATTGAACACCAAACTTCGTTAGTACAAGAATTATTCATCCCATTTAATCAGCATTTGTTTGTCTTTCCACACTTGGTCATGTTTTCAAATTTATATTTTAATTCCTTCGATGTGGTTAATCTACATTTTTTTCAATTGCCAGTATATGGAGCAGTTTTATTTTTTACTTATTTACTAATTAAAAAAACACATAAGAAACTTTTATGGCTTTTAATTCCTATCTCTGTATTCATTTTTAATCCATTGATTAGTAGTGCAGAAAATTCTTTTACTGGATGGCAAAGCATTTTACCACAACTTGCTATAATCGCCGCAATATTTCTATTTGATAAAAAAACAATTACTATCACTACGTTTACTATCTGTGTTATTCTTGGAATAATTGCAACCTTCTCAAGTATTTTTGGAATTGTCATTTGGATTGCCGGGATTTTTGGTTTAATAAACTACAAATCAGAAGAAAAAAAACTAGTTGGAAAAAAATGGCTTATCATATGGGTTACAATAATGATTATAGTGGGATTTACATATTATCAGATACTTACAGATACTGAACTAGAAATAGGAAAAACATCTCCAATTTCTTTAGAGGGTCTGAGTTTTATCACTGTATTTCTTTCCGCAGGTTTTCGCTTGAAATATGAATTGCTTATGAATTTAGTTGGAGTAATTTCAATTTTATCCTCAATCTTTTGCATTTTCTATTTTACAAAACTGAAAAAAATCTCCACAATAAAACCATGGATCAATTTTCTTTTAGTTGGAATTTCAGCTGCGGTAGTAGCTGAATTAGGAAGAGGTCACTTAGCTTTTCATATGGGTAATGAACCATATTATATCGAGTTCGCACAATTCTTCCAAATCGGCATTTTAGTTTTAATTGGGCTGATAATTCTTAATTTAAAAAATAGCATACAAAAAAACCGTACAAAGGCTATTGTTATTTTTCTTCTTATTATGATAATTGTTCAATCAATAATTTTAGTTCCTTCTTACTATGCTGGATGGACAAGGGCAGATCACTATTTTGAAAAGAAGCTCGATTTCATGGAATGCTATTCACTTTCAAATAATCTTGCTTGTATAGAATCAGGAGGATCTCTGAATGATCCTGTTGTAAATAAATTTATGAATTATTTTCTAGATAATAACTTAAGTTTTTTCAGTGAAAAAAACTTTAATTTAAAAAATAACCAAGACAGGGATTTTTTCCAAACAGTTTGGTCTGAAAAATCTACTGTTCAGGCTGGCTTTTCAGAAATTGAATCAATTAATGGTTCGCTAGTTTCCGAAGGTGAAACATTTACGATTGGAAAACCTCTTGTTATAATAAAAGGGTGGTCACTTGATGAAAACAAGAAACAGTTAGACAGTATTTATCTAATTGTAAATGATGAACCTTTCTTAAAATATG
>CAZYLQ010000185.1:0-2930 GCA_964648395.1 uncultured bacterium
ACCAGAACGCATCCCGAGCATCCTTAAAACTACGTTCTTTGAAAATATTGTCTACAGTACTGAATTCTTCCAGTTCTGATAAATCGCGCCTGCTTACATCCTTCCATTTATATTCTCTTTCCAAAATAGTATTTAACTGTATTGGGTCCATCTTTGCTATCTCATCCATCATGAAAGACTGGTATTCACCCATTTGGTAATTCTTAGCCTTTAGTTTTTTTAGCTCAACCTTATCATCCGTGATTTCAACCTGTACAATTACAGAATGAGATGCCTGAATGGTATTCTCTTCAAACTTATCAACTTCTATAAGTCGATTGATATACGCTTCAATAAACTCACTGTTCACAATGGGATCTGCAACTTCCCAGAATAAGGATTCCTGCGCCATAAGGCCGGATCCTGCCAGGAAAATCAGAATTCTTATTTTTATTCTATTAATCATAATATTCAAACTCGTTATCAGAAACAGACTCTGCCTTGTATTTATCAACAACTTTTATTTTTATTTCAGTTGTAGAGCCAAACTGTGGTTCGTCCAACTCCAAACTATATTTTACCACCCGTCGGTTTCCAATTCTTTTTTCAGGTTGCTCTTCTTCAAGGCTTCCATAGATACCTGATAGTGGCACAACTGCTTTTTTGCCATTTTTATTGCCGTATGTTGTCACAGTCAAGAGTAGATTGTTTGAGCCCTTACCCATTCTTTTAAACTCAAGTTTTGGGGGTGGAATTTTTCTCACCTTAACTTCATGGGCTAAACCTTTGACCAGATTACCATCTACAAAAGTTTCGAATTTCAACTTTCCCTTATTTTTTGGAGTCAGCTTAGCTTCAAACGAATTAAATGTTTTTGTGTTAACTGCCGATCCTGAAATTTTCACAGATATCCTATCTCGGTCTACATCTTTCACTCTGCTGTCAAATACATATTTTTCACCTATGTAAATCTCCTTATCATCAGATGGTGAACTATATTGCGGATCCACAACAACAATTCGTGCCGACGTGATGCTGGATTTTTTATCCCGCTTCCTATAACCGACCACTTCCACCGTGCCATTACCCATGCCCCTGCCCTTTATGTAAGCCCGAGGCAAACCAGAAACCAACTCTTTAACCAAGTCCTTTCCGCTGGCAAGCTCAACGCTGAAATCTGCATCTGTATTAACGCCGCCCACACTGAAAGGGATTTCCCAGTTCAGGCCACGAAGAACAGTATATTTTTTCTTATCAAACAGAACAAAAAATTCAGACTGCTGTCCATCCATATAAATGAGTGTAACCGGAGTGTCAAACTCCCGTTTGATTGTAAAGCTCCCTTCTCTTGATACTTCACTATTTATAATTTTTAAGAGTTTATCGGTAACCTTATAATCTCCAAATGCTTCAGACCATATGTTGTATGTTATAGTATCAATATCCGGGATGAACTGTACACCAAGATCAACATCAAAGGGCTGGTTAAGATAACTTTCTTCTACTGAACTTAGTTCAACCTTTGCTACGTAACGATTCTCACTACCATCATCTGTATAGGGTTCAACAGTTACACTATCAAGCTCCCAGTCGTAAGAATCATCCACCTGCACACCTTCGTCGTCAACTTCAACGATTGGTGTGGTAAAACTCGGATTAAATTCGATAGACCCTTGCTCGTACTGACCTTCCACATTAAAAAAGAGCCGGTAGTAATCCGAGTCTTCATAATTAGACTCAACATTGCTTATTTCAACTAAGGTCTGGAGTTTGTCCTGTGCTACATTTTTTAATATGTCATCTTGTCTTTGCATATAGATTGAAAGCTCACCTTCAATAGCAAATAAACTTAGAATAGCACCCAAGTTGATTAGGAAATAAACTTCAACTTTTTTCATAATTTATTACCTATTTCTTGATTGCTTTTGACAAAATCTCGTTCACCTCTTTTCTAACCTCATCCCGCACTTTTCCACTGGCTAAGTTTGATAAACCTTCTCCCATTTGTGCAACTTTAATAACAGCCGCTGTCAGTTCTGAAATTTCTTTACCATCCAAATTGCCAACACTGGCATGACTTTCAGCCCCGCTGTCAGGTCCAAGGTTGTAAATACTTTGTGCGTATAAAATTAAAAGGCAGAACTCAAGGACCAATGCCCCAATTGATAAATAGGTCATGACACCAATATGGTCTGGATCCAAGGTAGCTATAATTGACCGAAATCCTACAATGATAAGTAAAAATGCTGCACCACCATATACCATGGCTGTTCTGGCATTCATATCTGATCTAATATTCATTTTATTTCCTTTATTTGTTTTGAATTATTAATTGTTGACCACAATAGTAAAAGAGAAAGGTGTCGCTTCGCCACAATCCGCAGCCTGGACAGTAACGCTATTCGTCCCGGATGTATCTGCTGGTTGAGGCGTACCGTAGATTTCATAATTGGATGCATTATAATATAGCCAATCTGGTTTTTGCGGCACAGTGAAGACGAAGTCGTCATTATTATCATCGTGGATGCCAAACGTGAAGTTGTATTCAATTCCTACTGTCGCGGTTGTATCTTGTTCATCATCAGGCACGTCCTGAAATTCAGGAGCAAAATTTCTGTCTACGCTGATTGTAAATTCAATGCTATCAGAAAGAGACACATTCGGTCTATCATCTGTAATTTTTAAAAATACAGTCTCACTGGAACCAATATATGAAGTATCTGATGGTGTACCCCAGAGCGCTCCTTCACTATTAACATTAAACCATTGTATGCTTTCATCCCAATCCAAGGTTACACCATCTCCGTCTGGATCAATCCAATTTAGGCTGTAGGAGTATTCACATCCATGGTGGATTGACTGAATGATATCATCCGTATTTGTAAAATAAGGTGCATCGTTGGGATCAACGGTAATTGTAAATTCTTGAGTTGCAGTCAATGGGTTCCCTG
>CAZYLQ010000186.1:0-2922 GCA_964648395.1 uncultured bacterium
TGGTTTTAACAAAAAATATGGATTACTCATCAATAATCAATAAAAAAAATATTCTGATTACTGGTGGCACAGGTAGTTTTGGTCGCCAGTTAGTGAAAGAAATTTCAAATTTATCGCCACAAAAGGTTGTAATATTCAGCAGGGATGAGGATAAGCAATATGGAATGAAGCAAGATTTGGCTGATGAAGAAATTTCTAAAAGGCTTTCATTTGTTATTGGAGATATAAGAGATTATGAGAGATTTTACTCAGCCATAAAAGATATGGATATTGTATTTCATGCTGCAGCATTAAAACAAGTACCAACTGTAGAATTATACCCATACGAGGCTGTGAAAACCAATATTATTGGAACCTACAATATTGTAAGAGCTGCAGTTGCGAGAAAAGTAAAAAATGTAATTTCAATTAGTACTGACAAGGCAGTTAAACCAGTTAATGCAATGGGAATGACAAAGGCGCTTCAAGAGAAGATTATGCTATCAGATGATTTACAAAAGGATGGAACAAAATTTTCATGTGTAAGATATGGAAATGTTTTGGGTAGTAGAGGTAGTGTAATTCCACTTTGGGATTCAAAAATTAAAAAAAATAAGTCACTTCCGGTTACACATCCAGATATGACTAGATTTATGTTAACACTAAGTGAAGCAATCCATCTTGTATTTTATGCCTTAAAGAATACACAAGGAGGAGAGATTTTTGTAAAAAAGGCACCTGCAACAAAAATTGTAGATCTAGCTAAAGTATATGCAGAAATCAAAACCGGAAATGACGATTACCCGATTAATTTGGTTGGAAGAAGAGCTGGAGAAAAGATTCACGAGGTATTAGTTTCTGAAGAAGAGATGAGAAATGTGAATGAGAAGGAAGACCATTATATAATTAATAGAGAATTAGAGTTTGACTTAGATTCGTTAAAAAAAGAAAGATTATCTGAATATAGTTCAGATACTGTACCACTAATTACAAAACCAGATCTAAAGAAACTTATGAAAGAACTAACATGGATACCATAGAAATATTTATTCTGTGTCTAAAATAGTTGGTTTTATAATCTCAAATATTCTTTGAGATACAACCTCATTTCCATAATCAGCAAGATGAGCAGCATCAAAATAGATGAATTCTGGAACGTTATCAAAAATATTTCTAAAATCTTCTACCTTGTAACAGTAATTTTCTAAACCTAGAAGTCCATTTGAGAATATATCATAAATTTCAATATTTTTCTTACCACCAACAGACAAATAATAACTATGTTCATATTCGGTTAATGGTTTATTTCCTGTTCCTAAAACTGGTTGCAAAATAACCATTGTCTTGAATCCTTTTTCATTTCCGAATTCACAAGCGTCTTTTATTAGATTATGCCATAAAGATGATCTTTCTAACATGTGTTCTAGTTTGTAAGATGTTTCAATTGAATTATTATTGTTATTTCCAGATGTTCCTTCCGTAATTCTATTTATAAAATATAATGCATTAATTGGAGTTTTATATTCAGGCAAATAAATCTGAAAAAAAGTCAATATTTTCTTTTCAGGTAATATTTTAAAATTAGTATGATCACTGTATCTTTCCCATGAAATTCCT
This sequence comes from uncultured bacterium, assembly GCA_964648395.1. Classification (GTDB taxonomy): domain Bacteria; phylum Fidelibacterota; class Marinisomatia; order Marinisomatales; family UBA1611. Next base: position 1,597 of record CAZYLQ010000186.1, read on the forward strand.
GCATCATTATTTCCATGATACACAATAATCATATCTGGATCAAAATTTATCAAATCATTTTTTATACGATGAACTTCCTCAATTGACGTACTTCCCATTATTCCAGCATTAATTACTTGAACTTTTTGATCAATCTCAGAATTATCAATTTTTTCCTGTAAAAATCCTGGTATTGTTGTTTCATCCGATGTACTGCCAGAACCATAAACAGTAGAACCGCCAATTATAAAAATTCTATACGTGTCATTTGGTTTATCTTGAGTAATGTCAGATCCTCTCATTCCAAAATTATTAATATGAATTGTTTTGTTTTCTTGATTGGGTAAAATTTGTCTATCTATTCCAGTTAGATATGCTATATCACGGTAATCATTACAAATTTGTTTTTGTACACCATAATCCATATCTGTATAAATATTACTTTTTATGAAAAAACATTGATTGTTAAAATAATCATCAATTCTTAACAGACCTTCAACTGCAGATAATATTATAATTAAAAATATAATACCTAAAACAAATTGTTTCTTATATGATACTTGTGCGGACATTATAATTCTGTGTCTAATTTGGAAACTAAATTATTCCCCATAACAATGTAATCCATATCAGTCTTTTTGATCATGCTATATGCCTGCTCAGGAGTATTTACAATTGGTTCACCCATCACATTCATCGATGTATTAATTATTACAGGAACATCTGTTATTTTATAAAATTCATTAATTAGATCATAGTATAATGGATTTGCTTGTTTTGATACTGTCTGTAATCGTCCTGTGCCATCAACATGGGTAACTGCGGGGATTTTATCAGGTTGTTTTACACTAGTTACCATCAACATATATGGACTTGGAATATCAATATCAAAGTAATCTGTTGTATACTCTTCAAGTATGCTTGGGGCAAATGGTCTAAATGATTCTCGATGTTTAATTTTTTCATTAAGTATATCTTTCATTTTAGCCTCACGAGGATCTGCTAAAATACTACGATTTCCCAAAGATCTTGGACCCCATTCCATTTTCCCTTGATACCAGCCAACTATTTTTCCATTAGAAATGAGCTTTGCAGTATTTTGTAATAATGATTGTCTATCAAATTTTTGGTAGGTAATTTTATTTGAATCAAGAAAGTGCATGATTTCCTCATCATCAAATTGTGGACCAATATACACATTTTCACGTATTCTTTTTGCCTGGTCTGTTTCAATAATTCTTTTGTTTTTATTATGAATATAATACAGGTACTGGGCACATCCTACTGCACTGCCACCATCTCCTGGAGATGGTGGGATATGGATATTTTCAAATGGGCCATTTTTTA
>CAZYLQ010000187.1:0-2906 GCA_964648395.1 uncultured bacterium
TTTTTTCTACAGAGCTCATACAGTTCTTTCTCGTTACATATGATCACTCCTCCTTCACCACATGTTATATTTTTCAATGAGTCGAAGCTGAAACATGTAATATCCCCAAATCCGCCAATTTTTTTGTCTTTAAATGTTGATCCAAAAGCGTGAGCGGCATCCTCAACTATTCGAATTCCATGCAACTCTTTGAGCTTCAAAAGGGCATCCATGTCGCAGGGGTTTCCCATATAGTGGACGGGCATTATGGCTTTAGTATTTTCTGAGATTTTTTTTCTTACATCCTCGACATCTATTAGAAGTGTCTCCGGCAGTACATCGCATGCGACCGGTTTAGCCCCAGTGGCAGAAATGGCTTGAAATGAGGCAACGAATGTGAGAGAGGGTACGATAACCTCGTCCCCTTTCCCAATTCCCAAGGCATCCAGTGCCAAGTGCATTGCATTGGTGCCAGAATTTGTGGCAATTGCGAAGGGAGCACCAAGATAGTTTTTCAACTCTTGTTCGAATTCGTCCACCTTGGCGGCCAGTCCGAAGTAACCATATTCAAAAGCGGAAAGAACTTCCTTAGCCTCTTCTTCGCCTAGGCAACCTTGCGATACTTTGATCATAAACGGTTTCCAAATATCGTGGAAAATTATATTTCAATAGGATTGGGACTATTCCAAGCCTTATTTTAATAATATGATCCCATACTAAAGAACTTAATTATTTGCTTTTGTTTTCTTTAGACTCTGAAAAACTTTGTTCTTTCTCAGCCTTAGAATAACTGGCGTTGGCCAACTGAAACAATGTCTGCCTTAGCTTTTGTGGTTCAAGATCTATTGCTTCACGGCATAGACGGTTGATTCTTATTAAGAGGTCATCATCAAGTAGTTCGCGGGGACTTAATAATTTTATCTTTTTGTGAATGGTAGGGAGAATTTTTTCTCCATGATCGATAAGCTCTTCACTTAGCTTTTCTCCCGGGCGTATTCCAATTAACTTGATTTTAATTTCGTTATCGGGGTTATAGCCTGCAAGTTTAATCATTTTATTTGCTAAATCTATAATTTTTACAGGTTTTCCCATTTCTAGAACAAAAATTTCTCTACCAGAGCCTAATGCCCCGGCTTGCAAAATAAGTTGGACGGCCTCGGAAATTAGCATGAAATATCGCTCCATCTTGGGATGGGTGATTGTAACAGGGCCGCCCATTTCTATTTGTTTATGAAGAAGGGGGACTATGCTGCCATTACTTCCAAGAACATTTCCGAAACGCACTACCATGAATTGAGTTTTGCTTTTTTGAGACATTAGCTGGATAAGGATTTCTGCAACCTTTTTTGTCATTCCCATTATGCTTTTGGGTTGAACCACCTTGTCGGTGGACACCAAAACAAATTTCTCTACTTCAAACTTTTTAGCCATTTGTGCGGTAACCTGAGTTCCTTGAATATTATTGATAATGGCTTCATCAATATTTTCCTCCATGAGGGGAACGTGTTTATGTGCGGCAGCATGAAAAACCAAATGCGGGCGGTGCTTGGAGAAAATGGATTCCATTTTTTTGGTGTTGGTGATTGAGCCGAAATAATAATAAGTTTGCGCCTCTGTCTCTGCAAAGGATAAAGACATTTTAAGTTCATAAAGATAATTTTCTCCCTTATCAAGCATTATGAGCGCTTCCGGAGAATGTTCCAGTATATGGCTGCATAATTCAGAACCTATTGAACCTCCTGCCCCGGTAACCAAAACTTTCTTTCCTTTAATCATCTCTTTAATAGAATTAATGTCCAGAGAGACCTGTTCTCTATCCAGCAAATCATTTATTTCAATATTTTTTAGTTTAGAAATATGAATTTCTTGAGTGGACAAGTCCAAGACCGAAGAAATAATTTTGTACCTGATGCCGGTCTGATTGCATATGTTTACGACTTCGTTTAAATTTTTTGAAGAAATAGTAGGCACAGCAACAAGAACTTCTTTTATTCCATGAATTTGGGACAGAGTAGGTATGTCGTGTTGGTGTCCCAAAACTCTAATTCCCAAGAGATATTGATTTAATTTTTTTGGATCGTTATCGATGAAACCTTTAATGGAATAGTTAGGTGCAAATCGGCGGAGATATGTTACAAGCTGGGCTCCGGTGTTACCGGCTCCTAGAATTAAAGTATGTATACTTTTGGGATTAATATTATTTTCCAGCCATCTTTTTCGTTCCCTCCATAGCCGCCATAATAATCTTGATCCTCCCAACATAATTATTAAGAGAAGAATGTCTATAAACATTACAGACCTTGATAACTCCAAGCTCCTGTCATAAATAAATATGAAGGAAATAGCTAGAACAGAACCTAGGATTACAGCTTTTATGATTTGGATCAGATCTTCTATGGTGGAATATTCCCAGAACCTTGAATAAAACTTAAAACCTATAAACACTACAGCACGGATAATTAAAAAGGGAAATAAAAATTTAAAATGTAAGTCAATATAATTTTCAGGGATGTTGCCACCCCATCTGAGTAGATGGGATACAAAAATGGATAGGGTGCACAGGGTAATATCAACAAATAATAGTAATAATTTTCTAGGTCTTGTGAAAAAACTAGCCATATGTCTGGAGGTTTTGAATGGACTTAATATTTGCTGAGATTTACGTGAAACTCAAAAGTTAAAAATAATTTAGAAAACTTTTTCTGAATCGGCCTAGAAGCTGCGGGTCAAAACGATCAAGGTGATTTTCCTTGTCAATATAGCACAAAAATTTTTTAATGATAACGGTATGCTTTGGAGCGGGGTTTAACTGGGTTTAGAGTGTGAAATAACCCAACATAACTACCTGTTTTGCTTTCATTGGCATTTTTGTGTAACACAAGGTATTAGATATTTTGAAATCAACTCTCGGGCTAAATGGTTTCAAA
>CAZYLQ010000188.1:0-2896 GCA_964648395.1 uncultured bacterium
GCGCCTGCCCGACTTCCTGTTCTTCAGCATTCAGTATTGCAGTTTTAATGGGCAGCGCAAATAGATTTGCAGACACTCCAAGCCATATGATGCAGAAGAACAAAACCGTGCGCAGCTGAAAAAATAAATGGTTCAACCTGAATAGCATTTTATGCACAGGAAACAAAAAAGGGAAGGCAGGCTCATGCAAACAAGCCTACCTCCCCTTATATGAAAGTGCAATGCCGTTCCAGAAAAGAAAATGCGGGGATAAAAAAACTAAATTTTATTTTCTAAACCTAGTAAATTCCTTTTGAGTCTTTTTCCACTCCTCAATAAAGAACACTGCAAATGAAGAGTTCCACTTAGTTATTTTCTCGGGACATTTCTTCAAGTCTGATTTTCCAGGGGAGATATTAACTCCCCTGGAATGAATCATTGTTAATTAAAAACAATAATTATATTTTTTATCTTAATGTACTTGGACTACCAAGAAAATTTATCAAAGGTCTGAACAGGTCTTTTTCATCACCCATCATTGCTGGTGCTATGACATCCCATTTCAGCCAGGCTTTTTTATTGGATGTTAAGTTGTCCAAATCTCCATACGAAGGATTTGAGGGTGCATGAGTTTTAGACCTTGCTTCAAAGAAGGTGAAGAGCAGTGCAAATACCTGGTTAGCATTATATGTTGTACTGCTGCTCCAGGTAGTGGACCCGCTAAACGTCTCTTTAGGAAAAACTCTTGTGTAAAGAGTTAATGCAGAATCTGGATCATCAAAAAGGTAACCGTTGGAACTCCTCTTTTTGATTCTTGAATCGTTGGTATTAACAAAGCTCGGAATAGACGATCTAGATTGTCTTAGTATATTTGGCAGCAAACTATATGCCTCAATATAGGTAGGCATTTGTGTGCAGTAAGTAGAGATATTGCTTGCTGACGTTAAGAACTCACATCTTGGCAATATTTGACTTCCGGTGAGTCCATTAGGATTCCAATCAGACTTAAAATTCCACATTACGTCCTGAAGGTAACTAATAACCGACCATTTGTTAGGAAATGTAGTATTATCACTTCCATCTCTCTTCCACCAAACATTAGAGTTTGAAGAGTTGTCCCATGTTGCTACTGTGTTATTATCGTAAATTAACTTATATTTTTTATCCCATGATTGTGTACCACTGACTACTAAGATTTTTTTCGATCCATTGTCTGCGGTTGCGCTCCAGTCTATAAATGGGCCATCTGATAGAGCAGACATGGCATCATCAAAACTGACTATTGCAGTATCAGAATTAACTGCTGCAAGACACAGGTCCTTCATTGATGTAGTCACACCACTGAAAGAAGAGTGGTCCCAACCTATACTTCCGCTACTAAGGGTACTACTATTATCATAACTGAAGTTTGAACATCTGTTCTGCCTCTCAGTTTTCTTAAGACTCCTGTTCCAAACGGCCTCAGTTCCTTTGTGAACCAGTCTCCATCTATCCCATCGGTATAAAGTATCACCAATTCCATCCCCGTCTATGTCAATAGTATTAAGGGCGCTACCACCGGACAAATTTTTCAGTGCAGTAAAATTGTCACTATTGCTACATCTTTTGTGACCAAGTACAGGTGCAGTTGTCTGAGTATTACCACTCCATACTCCCCAGCAATTTGTTTGCATGGCAGCCCAGAAATCATCAGGAGCCTGAGTTGCAGCAGCCGCAGATTCACATAAAGATTTTAGGTTTACATTTCCAGTATCGGTTGTGACACTGGTACTGAAAAGAGCACATCTTGTAATTTTCTGTGAACTACTCAACTCTCTTTTCCACATTGCTTCTTTGGCGTAATTCATGACATCCCATTTATTACGAAGGCTTTTTGAAGAGTCATCTGCTGGAACAAACGGTCCATTACCACTGCCGGTCAGATTATTCCAGTTAATTGCCTGCCATCTCAAATTCTCAATGGCTTCATACAAATTGTTTTGAGCACCCAAACCATTACACAATGTTTGGAAAGAACTGGTTGAATTATCATTTGAACCATTGTCAAAATAACTGCACCTTGCTGTCATATCAGCAGCTGAAAGATCTCTGCTTCCCCAGACTGCTGTTGAGAACCAGCTCCCTAAATCCCATTCTGATGTGAATGTGACTTCCGCACCATCTTTGCCGATGGCTTTCCAGGGGTCCTTCTTACTGCTCCAGTTTGGATTTGCAATAGGTCCTTCGAAATAATGAGTATTAACTGAATCACTTACATTAGCCAATAAACCGGCCATATCTGACGCGCTGATTTGATGTGCCTTAACACCATAATCTGTATCAGTTAGAAGCGATTTGTTATCATCAGACCGAACAGACCGAAATAAAATTAAATCTGTATCTGAAGCCTTTGCATTTACATCCTTAGCATTTTTAGGAAAGAAGAAGAAATTTTTACTGCATGTTGATCCGGAACAGTCCCAGCTTTCTGCTGCGTAATGGTTACCATTACTGGCATCATATGTGATAGTTGTGGCTGTTTCATTATCTACAATTGAAAACTTCAGATAGTTTTGTCCACCATAATTTCCATAAACGATAGGTTGTACACCCCCCTTACTTTCACTTGTTGAACCTGCGCAGTCATCTTTCGGATTAAGTGTACACTTAAATGTTCTTTCTAAACTTGCGCCTCTCCTGAAATGATACTCCGTAGCTGCAGTCAATTGGCTTGATAATGAACTGTCAGTGATCGTGATTTCAGCCGCATCGCTGGCAGCAGAAGACTTAGGAATACTATAAATTGTATAAACGTTATCATTCTCATCAGAAGCGTAACCTATCCAAAGTTCAATTGCCTTGCCTACACTATTGGAATCACATCCCAGGGACTGGGCTGTTCCATTATCAAGAGAGTAGTTGAATTTTGCAGAGGCAG
>CAZYLQ010000189.1:0-2858 GCA_964648395.1 uncultured bacterium
TGACCGTAGCTGAAGCCCGGGAAATTTTGACCGAAAATGAAGCGGCTAAATTAATCGATCAGGAAGAAGTAATCCGCATTGCTCGCGAACGAGCGGAAAATAATGGCATCATCTTTTTGGATGAAATTGATAAAGTTGTGGGTAATAATAGTGGCGTCGGTCCCGATGTGAGTCGGGAAGGTGTCCAGCGTGATTTACTCCCTATCGTGGAAGGAAGCCATGTGAATACAAAATATGGTGTAGTCTCTTCAGATCATATATTATTTATTGCTGCTGGAGCTTTTCATGTGAGTACCCCATCAGATATGATTCCGGAATTGCAGGGTCGATTTCCCATCCGTGTTGAAATGGACAAACTTACAAAAGAAGATTTTGTTAAGATTTTAACACATCCACGGTCTGCGTTGATCAAACAATACACAGCACTTTTAGGTGCGGAAAATGTGGCCTTGGAATTCAATGATGCTGCCATTAAAGTGGTAGCGGAATTCGCATCAGAAGTGAATAGTAAAATGGAAAATATTGGTGCACGTCGCTTGCATACAATTATGACAACTCTTTTAGAAGATCATCTTTTTGAACAACCGAAAAGAGGAAACGGAAGAATTAAGATAACAGCAACAGTTGTCAGAGACTCCTTGAAGGATATTGTTGAAGATCCAGATTTAAGCCGGTACATTTTATAAAAGAATAGAATTAAGATAAAAATGCCAAATCATTTTTTACACATAGCCGATTTTTCAAAAGATGAACTTTGGAATATTCTTTATTTGGCGAAAGAGATCAAAACCAAGTTTCATAACAGGGAAGATTATAAACCATTTAACAATCAATCCTTAGCCATGATCTTTGCCAAACCATCAGCTCGAACTCGAATCTCATTCGAAACTGGGTTCACATGGATGGGTGGTCATGCACTTTTTCTTGGTCCGAATGATATTGGTATTGGTAAACGTGAAGCAATTAAAGATATTGCTCGAGTTGTTTCGCGATATAATGATGTGATCATGGCCCGTCTTTTTGACCATCAACATATTTTAGAATTAGCAGAATATTCAGATTCCACTGTAGTGAATGGACTAACAGATTATAATCATCCCTGCCAGATTATGGCGGACATTCTCACCGTTTGGGAGCATCGTGAGAATTTAGATGATATGAAAATCACGTACATGGGGGATGGGAACAACATTGTCCATTCCTGGCTCCAGCTAGCCAGCAAATTCCCCATGCATTTTGTATGCTGTGGTCCCAGTGGATTTGAGCCTGATGAAAAAACAGTGAGAATGGTAAAAGAATCAGGTATTTCCACCTTTGAATTATCTCATGATCCAAAATCTGCAGCCCATGGTTCAGATGTGGTTTACACCGATGTTTGGGCATCCATGGGACAAAAAGAAGAAGTAGCAGAACGGGAAAGGATTTTCGCAGATTTTCAGGTGAATGAAGCTTTGATGGATAACACCGGAAAAGATACTTTATTTATGCATTGCTTACCTGCAGAACGAGGACGAGAAGTAACGGACGATGTTATGGAAGCGGATTATTCTATCGTATTTGATGAAGCAGAAAATCGAATGCATGTCCAAAATGCAATAATGGTCACCATGAATAAATCATAAAAATTTGTAATGTAAGGTGTATTAAATATTATTTTAAATTACTATTAAGAACTATTTCCATAATTATTTTATAATGTATTAGAAAAAGTGCAGAATATTTTACCATTTTTTGAAACAGTCCCATCTTCCACAAGATCCATATTTTTAGTGGTTGGGCTGGGACTATTTTTATCCCTTGAAGCTATCGTTCCACTTTTTAGAATGGAATACAATAAAGTAAAACACGCGGGGATTAACCTGACCTTTACGCTCATAACACTTGTCATTAATTTGATAGGCGCTTCGTTGATTGTTGCTGCTGTGGATTTTAGTGAAACCCATCAGTCCGGTTTGCTGAACATGGTTGAATTACCTCTTTGGGTTTATATGGTTTTGGGATTGATCCTTCTGGATCTCATTGGGGCTTGGCTCATCCATTGGCTAGAGCATCGCGTAAAATGGATGTGGATGTTTCATTTGGTTCACCACACAGATCCCAACATTGATGTGACAAGTGGACTTCGCCATCATCCTGGAGAAAATATACTCCGACTTCTATTTACAACGTTGGCAGTTTTATCTACAGGGGCATCTTTTGGACTGGTCATGCTGTACCAAACTATTTCAGCCTTTTTTGCTGCATTGACACATGCAAATATTCAAGTTCTAAATTGGATAGATAAACCTCTCTCATGGATATTTGTTACACCTAATTTTCACAAAATCCATCATCATTATATTCTACCACAGACAGATTCTAATTATGGGAATATATTCTCAATTTGGGATCATATTTTTTCCACTACATCTCAAATTGATATTAAAGATATGAAATATGGTATTGATACCCACATGAATCTGTCAGAACATTCCAGTATCAAAAATCTACTCATGATTCCATTCCAATCGTATCGGCCACCAGTGGGATCAAAATTTGTCGAATAATTCTTCTTTTTACAAAATGCTCACCTTGTAAATTTGTCGCCTTATGAAGGTGCAATTTATTTGGCTTTAGGCGTTATTATCTGGAATTTTGGCTTTCCATCTGTCCCACCCATTTCTGCTGTGTTTCTTTCATTCACGAGTTATCAATTCAAGGAATATTTTTGGTTTATAAAAACTAGAATAAAAATACATGAATAAAGATCAGACTTATTGGAAAGAAAATATTTCTCTTATCATAAAATGCCTGGTGATCTGGTTTGTGGTATCCTATGGGTTTGGTATCATTTTAGTAGATAGTTTAAATACGATACG
>CAZYLQ010000190.1:0-576 GCA_964648395.1 uncultured bacterium
TAAAACTAATTAAAATAAAAAATAAAATTAAATTATTTAAATCCATATCTTTTTATAGAGCTTAATGAAATGAAAAATATTGACAATAAATTCTTTAAAAAATTCATTTTGTTATAATTTTTGTTTATATACCATATCCAATAAAGATTTCTCATTTTGTTACTTTGTAATGAACCTTCTCTTACACCATACCACATTAGATTTTCAGATAGACAACAAGCATATTTTATTTTTTTTAAGATTTGACATTTAAAAAAGTAATCTTCGCAAATTGCAGTGTTACTAAACTTTGTGTTTCCAATCAAAGACCTTTTTATAATCATCGTGCTTGTAGCGATTGAAGTATTTTTAGTAAAACTATTATAATCAAAATATTTTGGTGGTTTAATTACAGAAAACGAATCAAAGTCATCTTTATCAATAGAACGATAATAATTTTTAGTAATTTGAAATGGTTGATAATTTGTATATGTAAATTGGTAGTTATTTTTTGTCATGAAATCTAATTGTTTAGAAAGTTTTTCCTTTTTCCAAACGTCGTCCGAATCTATAAACGCAATATATTCTGATTTGGAA
>CAZYLQ010000190.1:586-2852 GCA_964648395.1 uncultured bacterium
CTAAACTTTGTGTTTCCAATCAAAGACCTTTTTATAATTATCGTGCTTGTAGCGATTGAGGTATTTTTAGTAAAACTATTATAATCAAAATATTTTGGTGGTTTAATTATAGAAAATGAATCGAAGTGGTCTAAACCATGTTTAAACAATTTGCTCATTTCAAATGGTTGATAATTCGTATATGTAAAATGGTAGTTATTTTTTATCATGAAATCTAATTGCTTAGAAAGTTTCTCCTTTCTCCAAATGTCGTCTGAATCTATAAAGGCAATATACTCTGACTTGGAATTTCTTATTGCAAGATTTCTGCAAAAACCTGCCTTTTTGTTTTTTCCAAGCCAAATTATATTTATATTTGGATTACTTTCATATTCTTTTAGTTTTTTTTTGGTTTCTATATTTGAACTATCATCAACAATAATTAATTTCCAGTTTTTAAAAGTTTGATCAATTATGGAATCAATTGTTTTAGATAAATATGGTGCAGAATTATAATTTGGCAATATAATATCAACACTTATTTGATTTAATTCTTTTTTCATGTAAATTCGTAATAAATATAATTCTCAATATTAAATGATAAAAAAGCAAGCACACAATAACATCATTAATAGAAAATTTTGTATTTGTAAAAACAAATTGATAAAAAAAATCAATTTTGGAAATTTACCTCTTATTAATAACTATAAGTCAAAAAAATACTTAAAAAAATATCCAGTTATAGTTACTCAGTGTAAAAAATGTCTTTTGATACAGTTGAAATATTCTGTTCCTGACAGACTTTTATTTTCAAAAAACTACTCTTACTTAAGTGGAAATTCGAAAGAAAAAATAAATAACTTTGGTTCTATACTTGAAAAGATAGTTAAATTTTCTAAGAAAAAAAATCCTAAAATTTTAGATATTGGCTGTAACGATGGATCTTTTTTAGAGCTTGTAAAAAAGAAATATTCTAATGTGTTGGGTGTTGAGCCGACAAATACAGCTGAAATAGCTTTAAGTAAAAAAATAAATACTATCAAAAAGTCTCTTAATTTTAAACTAGCAAAAAAAATAGTTAAAAAATATTCAAAGTTTGATTTTATAGTTGCAACAAATTTTTTTGCACAAACAAATAATTTAAATGAAATAATAAAATCTGTTAAATTAATTTTAGATAGCAAAGGTTTGCTAATTGTTGAAGTGCAGTATTTGTATGATTTGTTAATTCAAAAAGGTTTTGACTCTTTTCACCATGAACATATTGCATATTATACAGCATCTTCAATTAAGAAAGTTTTAGAATCGCATAAATTATATGTTTTTGATGCAGAAAGATTAAAGGTTCATGGTGGAATATTGAGGGTTTATGTGGGTTTAAACAAGCGACCAATTACTAAAAAATTAAAAAAAATTTTAAGCAAAGAAAGTGATAAAAATATTATTACCAAAATAAATAATTTGAATTCTTTTAGAGTTAAATTCAGCAATAAGGTAAAAAGATTTTTAATCAATTTAAAAAAACAAAAGAAAATGATTTATGGTATGGGAGCTGCTCCGCGCGCTTGCGTAATGTTAAATTCATGTAATTTATCAAAAAATGAAATCGGTCTTGTTGGAGAAGTATCACAATCTTTAAAATGTAATAAATACATTCCAGGTACTGATATTATGGTAAAAGACGAAAATAAAATTATTACCGATAAGCCCGACTACGTAATCATTTTAGCATGGCACCTTACAAAAAGAATTATTAAGCTACTATTAAAAAAAGGATATAAAGGAAATTTTATAACTCCTTTACCAAAGTTAAAAATTTTAAAAAATAAAAATTTGTTATGATATTTTATGAAAGAAAAAAATGAGCTCGATATTTTAATTCCAGTATTTAATGAAAGCGAAAGTATAGTTGAAACATTAAAAAATATTTTATCAGCTGTAAAGTGTAATTATAGAATTCTTATATGTTATGATTATGATGAAGATCCAACTTTAAAGATTATAAAGGACAATTTTTCGCAAAATTCTCAAATAGTATTTGTAAAAAATTTTTCCAAAGGTTTTAATAATGCTTTAATTTCTGGCTTTGAAGATTCTACCGCTGAAGCCGTTCTTGTATTTATGGCTGATGACCATACGAACCATGTCATAATAAATTCATGCTACACAAAATTTCAAGAAGGTTACGATGTTGTTTCGCCAAGTAGGTTTGTAAAAGGTGGAGAAATGATTGGCAACCCTCTACTAAAAGGTTTTTTGATTAAAATGGCATCTTTTTTTTTATTTA
>CAZYLQ010000191.1:0-2826 GCA_964648395.1 uncultured bacterium
CGCCCTGGGTATTCCCGAAAATATGATACGCTGTTCAGTTGGGATTGAGAATATTGATGATATTAAAAGAGATTTTCTCCAAGCCTTAGAATCATTATAATAATCAATTTTAATTATTAATAAATAAAATTTTATTTCTTTCTGGGTCGATATTTCTTCTGGCACGTGCTGCAAATATGGGTGCCTCTGCCGGCTACCTTAATTTTCTTAATTAGGTCTCCGCAAGTTTTACAAGACTCACCCTGTTTCCCAAAAATTTTTAGTTCATTTGAATAATTCCCTGACCTGCCATTTAAAAATGTGAAACTCATAAAGGTTGTGCCATGATTATCGATGGCTTTTATTAATATATTTTGAATAGAGTTGTGTAATAAAGAAACCTTTGTTTTCGAAATAGTACTTGATATAGAATTCGGATGAATGCCACTCTCCCAGAGAATTTCATCGACATAGATATTTCCTAATCCTGCGATAAATGACTGATCCAGAAGTAGCGCTTTTAAGTTTCTGTTTTTCTTCTTCAAATTATCATAAAGCCATTTCTCTGTGAATTCTTTTCCCAGCGGTTCAGGCCCATGTTTACTATCAATTTCAATTAGATTTTTATACAAATATATTCGACCGAACTTTCTTATATCATCAAATATTAGATCCTTTGAGTTTTCAAGTTTTATTATTACACGAGTATGCTTAGGTATTGAAGAACCTTCTTGGATATATAGTTTTCCGGTCATTCTAAGATGTACTGCAATAATAAAATCACCCAAATCAATTATTATAAATTTTGCTCTTCTTCTGACATCTAAGATTTTATTTTTCTTATTTTTTATACTTAGGTCATTTGGTTTAAAATTATGAAGTGATTTCCCCCACAGAGGTATAATACCAACAATATTTTTGCCAACAAGATCACCCTTGATATGATTAACGACTGTTTGGACCTCTGGTAGCTCTGGCATACTCGGTTATCCTAATTAAAAGAATTAATTAAAGTAATTGCGGGTAATACTACAATAAGCTTCATTGGTGAAGCTTCAATCTTTTTTATAAATAATATTCCCGTTCACAATCGTTTGCAATACATGGATATCCTTAATCTTTTCAGGATCAACCATCATGGGGTTTTGATCTAAAATAACAAAATCCGCGTATTTGCCGGGTTTGATAGAGCCAATCTTATTTTCCATTTTAATCTGCCATGCAGCATTAATGGTAAGTGATTTCAAGCCCTGTTCTACAGTTATCTTATTATACTTACCAACTATTTTCCCATCTCTTGTTTTCCTATTTACTGCCGTATGGAGTAAGCTCAATGGGTTGCTTTCAAACATAGGTTGATCAGCGTGAAGTGAAAAAATAAGAGAATTATTTTCTGCTGCTTTTAGCGGAAGAATCTTATCAGTTCGTTCTCGTCCAATAATATGGTCTTCTAAGGCTTCACCATAATACCAGAGGTGATTAATATGGAAACTGGGGCTCACCCCAAGTTTGGCCATTCTTTGAATGTCTTTTTTTGATGGAAGCAAACAATGCTCAAGTCTGTGTCTATAATTATTTGGTATTCCTAATATTTCAAACGCATCCAATGTTTCACTTATGGCTTTGTCACCCTGTGTATGAACAGCAACCTGCCAACCCACTGAATCGTATTGTTTGATACGATTAGCAATTTCATCTTTACTCCACAATGCATTCCCCGAGTACCCTAATGGCACATGGATTTTTCCCTGGTTTACGGTAGATGATTTAAACGGCTCATTTAAATACATAGATCCCGTATAAGGTGAGCCGTCATACCAAAATTTTACTCCTACCATTTTAAAATAATCATCGCCATTGTTTGCTGAAGGTGGCAACAAATGATCCGCATCATCTCTGACAAAAACAAAATTCCGAACTGTGGGTTTCCTATCGGGCAAAAACCCTAATCTCTGGAGAGTTTTATTGAATAATGATGTTTGTTCAGATGAGAGATGTTGATATAATCGTATCACACCGGGGTCATTTGTGGTAATCCCCATGGATGTAATGCATGTGTTTCCATTGGCAGCATATTCATTCAGAACGGTGACACATTTTTCTTTCAACACGGCTCTTCCCATGGCATTGATGACAGTATCCCTAAAAGGCTGAAAGGCCACCTGTTCAGAAATATATCCGTTTAAATTTCCATCTACCTCCTTGCCGTAAAAGCTCGATTCGCTCGGATTGGGAGAATTTTTATTAATCCCAGCCGCATTAAATGCCAATGAATTGCCCCAGAAGGAATGCATGCTTAAGGACAAAATCAATAGCGGATTATTTGGGGCAATTGAGTCCAAATATGAGATATGGGGAGGGATGAGATCTTCCACCAAAACCACATCCAAACCTTTACACAGTATCCATTCTCCCGGAGTATAATTTTGTATTTTTGATTCCAAATGAGACCAAATATCTTTTTGATTCTCATGTGTAAATCCGCTCAAATCAATCATACCATGGAGAAAAGATGAGGCCACGGGATGGGTGTGTGGATCGATAAATCCGGGAAGAAGGGTTGCTCCTTTTAAATCAATAATTTGGGTTGTTTCTTTTAGATGTAATCGTAATTCTGGGTCACTCCCAACCGCTACGATTTTTCCCTTATCCACAAAAACGGCGGTTGCTTTCGGCTGCTCATTTTCTAGGGTGATCACTGTTCCATTATAAATATAGAGCGAACCTTTTGGCGTAAAGCCCGGCTCCAATGCAAAGACAATTAGCAGGATGGCCACAGTGGCGGCAAAGGCATAAGTGATCTTTTTCATTCTAATATTTCGTCCTCATGTTAACCTTTCAAAGGCT
>CAZYLQ010000192.1:0-2808 GCA_964648395.1 uncultured bacterium
TGATGTCAACGAGGCCGACGTCTGCGCCTGCTTCAGCAAAACCGATAGCCATCTGCCGACCCATGCCATTTGCAGCGCCCGATACCATGGCAACTCGCCCTGAAAGATCAAACAACGGGTGGGACATAGGATTGGCCTCGAAAATGCAGATTACTGTATGGGTGAGAAGTCAGCGGCGAGCATTAGCATATTTTGCATAGCAACTGGAGACACGCCTGAATCAGGCGGCCAACCTATCGAAGCAAACTGCTTACGGGCTTCAGTTCGGTGTTCAAAACTCTCATAAGCCCACATATGTGCCAACTGGTTCGCCCCGCCAATCTCGGAGTACCAAATACCAACCGGTTGAGCCAGGTTCATCCTCGCTTCAATCTTAGGCGCCCAGGCATCAAGTACTTTGGCAACAGCGCCAACTGGATACCTGTACATGCGCAGCTCAAACAGCGGACCAATCGTGCGATTGCGTTCAAATTTAGGCAAAAACGATGCTTGATGAAATATGTCGACTTGCTGATTTTCTACAATTCCTTTGTTCGGGGGAGGCCAAATACCATCCTCGATCACTTGAGATCGAATCGCTGCCCTCTCATTAAGATCCTGATACTCCCAGATATGCAGCACCCGATTTAACGGGCCTATTTCTGTATGAAAATATCCGACTAGAGGTGAGTACTCGAGGCGCTTTTGCATCATTGGGGCGGTATTGGAATAGTACTGAGTAAGAGAGCCGGGCTTAAGGTCGTACGTTCGAAACTCATGAATCATTTAATTAGCAGCCTTTAAAATTGAATTATCTTTACATCATCCGAAATTCTTGAAATACGTTCAAGAACTAACGGATCCGGTCAATGAACTTGGGTATTTTCAACGCCATTTCCGGTCGATGCAAATTGTAGAGGTCAACCGGTTCATAGGGATGTTTTTTTGCTTCTTCCGGATCGAATTTGACGCCAAGACCCGGTTCTGAAGGAATTTCAAGCCATCCATCATTCACCGGCATCGAAGTCGCACATACGTCAAACCGCCATGGCTCAGGAGGAAAATGTTCCAGTGCAAAAAAGTTCGGTACACATGCTGCCATTTGCACAGCGGCAGCATGCGAAATTTCGCCGTTCGGATTATGCGGTGTGAAGGCTGCATAATGCGAATCAGCAATGGCCGATATCTTTAAAGCGGATAACATTCCGCCACAATGCGACATGTCCGGTTGCACAATGTCTGCCCCACCCCGCTCCAGTAACTGGGTAAATGAGAACGGTGTGAACAACCTCTCGCCTGTCGCTACCGGGATGTTGATCTTACTTCGTACGTATGCCATAGCATCAAGATTTTCATGCGGCACTGGCTCCTCGAAAAATCCAATGTTGAACTCCTCAACTGCCTTAGCAGCCCGAACGGCATTTCCTGCGGTTTGAAATATACCGTTGCAATCAATAAAAAGGTCGATGTCTGGGCCGACTGCTTCCCTAACGGCAGCAACCGACTCGATACCGGCATTGAAAATGGAATTCTCTATCCGATAAAAATCTATGCCCTGTCTACCACCCCACGGATTGAATTTAAGGCCTTTAAAACCCAGGGCTATGGTATCTCGAGCGGCCGAAGCGAACTCGACAGGCTCCATTCCCTGCCTGTACCAGCCGTTTGCATACAACTTGACTCGGTCGCGCGTTCGACCACCTAACATCTCATACACAGGTACCCCAAGAGCCTTGCCCTTCAGATCCCACATTGCCGTTTCAACCCCGCTGATAGCACTGTTGAGCACTTCACCACCTGCATAGAATGCGCGACGGTACATCTCCTGAAAGTGTCGTTCAATCTGGAAAGGGTCTTTACCAGTGATGTATCTGGCAAGCTCACCAACTGCTGCTCGTACAGAATCAGCCTTTCCCTCGAGAGTCGCTTCACCCACGCCTTCCAACCCATCATCCGTCAAAAGACGTACGACAACCCAGTTTCTCCAACTGCCACCGATAACAAATGTTTCAACTTTTGATACTCGCATGGCACGATTCTAAGCTAGATCAACATACACGTCACAATCTAAACCACAAAAAGTGGGTTTCAAATTAAGAAACCATTGTCCAAAAGGTTGTAGAACTACAACGACACAATCTCACTAAAAGTTAAAGTAAGATCACGCCATGAACTCAATAAATCGTCCTGCACCTAAATTTGACTGGTTCGTCCCAATTGACGGTGACGGAAATCACATCGGCACGGTCAGTGCAGAGCGACCTCCCACTTTTGAATACCTAACTCAAGTGGTGCAAGCAGCAGAGGATAGTGGCTACTACAGCCTGTTAATCCCAACCCGTTTTTCAAATGGGCTGTTTGAAGAAACTTCCCCTCTGGCAGAAACATGGACCACCGCTACAGCTTTGGCAGCGGTAACTAAAAAAATTCGATTCCTCGTAGCCGTAAGACCCGGCTTTATATCCCCGGGCATGTGGGCACAAATGGCATCCGCCTTCAGCAACATTTCCAATGGTCGCCTAGATATCAACATCGTTCCTGGTGGTATCCAAGGAGACTTCGAGAGGCTCGGCATACGGTCAAATCACACCGAAAGATATGCACTTGCAACCGAATTTATAGAAGCATCCAAACTTCTATGGAAAAGTCCGAAGCCGGTGGATTACAAAGGAAAACTCATTGAATTGGAGCGGGCTATGGTTTCACCAGGTCCAGTTGGAGACGGTCCTCGATGGTATCTGGGTGGCGCATCGGAAAACGCACTCAACCTCGCCGGGCAACAGGCAGACAATCTTCTTATGTGGATTCAACCAATTGACCAAATTGCTG
>CAZYLQ010000193.1:0-1118 GCA_964648395.1 uncultured bacterium
GTATCACTCTTTCAGGTCCAACGATTTGTTGAAGCCGTCCAGTAAGAGACCACCAGAACTCTCTCATTACTGCAAGAGTGGCCGCAGATGACCATGCCAGAGGTTCATAATCCAACACATCAAATTCGACAGGCAATTGATCTATGGCTACATCGATCCAAGCATTGACTCCGCGGGTATAAGAATCTACGGATGAAGCCGATCGATCATCTAGTGTTTTTAATTCAAGTTTTGCTGCACGTTCGAAGCCGATTGTTCTACTCTGCTTGTCACCGTGGAGGTTGTCATCGCTGGTTACTTCTGCCAGTTTCCCTGTAGCGGATCGATGTCGATAGTCGAGTTGCCATAAACGATCCTGAGCTTGAACGTATCCACAGGCGAACCAGAGATCTTTTTCGTTTTCTGCGAAGATATGTGGGATTCCGAATCGATCACGAATTACTCTCGCACCGTCACCCACCGGCTGATTTTTGAGTAGTTCCTCGGGAAGTTTGGATTTTAAATACTGCTCATAGTTTGCGAATAAAAGTGAAATATGTTTGTTGTCGCTAGTATTTTTGTCACGTAGTGACGCAATTAAATGTGCTTTTTCATAGCTCATATATAGACCCAATATTTCATCGGTAGCGGTACGTTAGGTTTTGTTATGTCGTTATGTATGACGGGCTACCGTTTTGAATTGGATGAATCAATGTCGCTCAGCCGTTATACGGATTTCGGGATGATCAGGTTAACTCTGGGTCCATGTGAATTTCAGGCGGGTCAATTTCATCTGGACTAAGCTCTCGGCAAAGTTTTCTATAAACCTGTATTCGGTACCGTCCTGAATCGACCATGAGAACGGTGCCATCAGGTCCAATTGTGACCGATGTGGGATTCTTGAATCTTTTTTCATCGTCGAGGTTTACAACATTTTCTCGTATCCGGACCATGTCTAGATTTGTCATCAGCTTTCTGATGCCCCGCTCATTAAGCGTTGCATCTCCACGGAACGACTCTATGTACATACCTCGCGGGTTGAACATTACAACCCTATGATTATTTCGATCCGCGACGTATATATCTCCATGGCTATCAACGGCCACTCCGCTGGGACGGTTAAGCTCACCAGGTCCGTT
>CAZYLQ010000193.1:1218-2789 GCA_964648395.1 uncultured bacterium
CCCCCAATGATCAACAACTGCCCCTGTTGACGAGTCAAATCTGGCTACTACGCCCGCATGCTCGTCAGTTACGTAAAGTATTCCGTCATTGTCGATTGTGCACATAACCGGAGATGGAAGAGTTTCGGATCCAACCACATCCGGTTCACCTGACAATGAGATTACGATATCGTCTTCATAGCCATCGTCGTTTAGTCGCACACGCACGAAACGACTTCTGGGAACGGCAGTTCCTGATTCTGAATAGCGATTTATTACATATAGCCATCCATCAGGACCTACGGCGACGTCCTGGGGACCTTTGAAACCACCTTGCGCTAATCTTTGACCAAGAGATATCTCATAGTGATGGCCAATGCGTAGCATCGGTGGATATAGATTAAGAGGATCAAACGTTTTTGAGTTATGACCAACGTTTGGAGTGGTTGTTGTCGTCATGTGATCATTCTTTTGAATAGAGACTACAAAGGGTTGAGAATTCCTTCAAACTTTTCGAATTTACCGTTCACTATCGGTTCTGGCTGGACATTCAGCCAGTCGTCGAGAATTGATGAATAAGTTGAGCGGAAGTCGTTGTTGTAAGCCATATCGCCACTTACCTGTTTGGTTGGCGAGAGACTTGGGTATTCACCGTACAGGCCTCCGTTTACCCGTTTTCCGATTAATAACGCGCCTCCACCGGAACCATGGTCGGTTCCATTGCCATTGTCTCTAACACGTCTACCAAATTCGGAAAAAACCAGCATGATCACTTCTTCATCTGCATTGTGTTGCCGAAGATCGCTGAAGAAATCGTCAACAGCACGAGACACCTGTCCCCATAGTTTTGTCTGGGTTTGTATCTGGCTTCCATGCACGTCATAGCCGCCATGTTGCGCATAGAACACCCTAGTTCCTATTCCTGCCAAATGGACTTGTGCAATCCCTCGCAGGCTTTGTGAAAGTGGGTCATCTGCGTATTCAACTTTTGACTTGTACTGGGTAGACACGTCACTAAGAGCCTCAATACCAGCCATTGCATCAGTACCGGTCTGTCCAATGTGTTTCATGACCATTGCAGCTTCATCAAACTCTTCTGGTGTGTACATGCGTGTAAAGGCGTTTAATGCTCGACGCTGTGCTTTACCTGCTAGTGATGTCAGTAGTCCATAACTCTCTAGTTCGGTTACTGATATGGCTGGTGTACCACTCAAGTACATTGCACGTGGTAGGCCTGATCCGAAACTCACTCCCGTCACTACGTTATGTTTTTTGGGATCCAGTTCTCTTATAGTCCGCCCAAGCCAACCTTCGCTGCTAAATTTATGCGGCTCTGCGGTGTGCCAAATATCCATTGACCTGAAGTGCGATCGGTCAGGATCCGGGTATCCGATCCCCTGAATTATCGCCACATCACCCTTGTCATAAAGAGATTTGATTGCTCCCATAGATGGATGAAATCCCACCTGGTTGTTTATGTGAAGAATTTCATGTTCATGTAGCCCGACTGTTTTTCGGAAATCGTAATAAAGTGTGTTTCCGTACGGTACGACTGTGTTCATGAAGTCGTTTCCACCTGAAAGCTGCAGTAC
>CAZYLQ010000194.1:0-2783 GCA_964648395.1 uncultured bacterium
TAAAGGATTCTAGGCCAAAATTTTCGTGGCCGTTCTGTCTGAAAAATTCTTGTGAGAAAGCCCAGGCGGAATATATCGTGTTGAAAGCCTTCATTCCACTAGTGGGGTATTCAGTGTAATTCCCATTGTCGAAAACAGGATCAACTGCAATAGCTGTGGCAAGGCTTTCAAGAAACAACCAATTGTGTCCTGAACATTTTGCGGTACCACAGATTGGCACAAAATTTTCTACCATATCAGGGTACATGGCAGCCCAATGAAAAGTTTGCAGGCCACCCATTGAAAAACCTGTCACTAGCCTAATTTTTGAAATACCTAGACCCTCGGTGAGGAGTTCATGTTGAGCTTCAATATTGTCGTAAATCGTGACTGCAGGGAAATTCGGACCATTGAAAGGAGCCGAAGTATTGGATGGAGAAGAAGAAAGGCCATTGCCAAACATATTCGGAGCAATGATGAAATGTTTTTCTGGAGATATTGGCCTGTTTTCTCCTTCTAAGTAAATCCTTTCAGAATTTTCGTGTGTCCCTCCCACGGGATGTGGCAGAAGAATCACATTGCTTTTATCTTTATTTAAAGTGCCTAAAGTTTTATAAGCAAGTTTGGCATTAGGCAGGGCTGCTCCACATTGGAATTCGAAATCACCTAAGTTGAATATTTCATACTCACTTATAGAATCTCGGTAATGTGGCATTTACTTTTTCTCCAAGGTTGCAAGTTAACTTAATCTCTTGTAGATAACAGTAATCTACCCCTCTGTAATTCTGGAGTTGCCTCCAAACTTTCAACCATATCAAACCAAGCATTAACAAATGCTGGATCTTCATAATTAGTCTTGGCATTTGAGTCAGCTTCCCCTTGATCTTTTGCAGCAAGAAATAGCCAACAGCGATTAATGTTGCCACTCCTCGCGGATATGAAACCAACGGTCTGGCCCTTATCAGCTATGTAGTCAACGACCCTTCTTGCCCTGGGCATAAAATCCCTAGACCTTCCTTTAGCCGGTAGAAGGTGCATAGCATTAAAAGCTCCTGGTTTCTCACTCGGCACATTGGTCATTGGAACAACAATTTCTGCTCTGGTATAAATCAATTTTTCCGCAAGTTTTTTCTGTATTTCGTCTCGCTTTTTACCAGCTTCCGAATCAAATATTGACTCTAAATCTTTATCTGCTTCTGACTGGTCTTCATACCTGTTCATGGTCCAGAACACACCAGGAGTACCGCTTGCAGCGGCGACTAATGCCATAGTGGCCCCTTCGGACTTTCTTAGTTTCGTGTACTCAATCATGTCCTGTGTGAATTCTCTGCCAATTCCTAATGCCGAATTCCACCTGGTTATGTTTATTGCAGCCATTCTTAACCCCCTGGGTAACATATCGGTTAATAAAAAATTAAGACAAATATCGCGCAATAGTAACATTTTGACTAACACACGGTGTGATTGGAATTCGCACTGTTTGGGGTAGATAAATGGGGTACGCACGAAGGGGTGTCACGTAGCATTCTCTCCGATGCGAACCGTGGATGGGGTAGTGCCTCTATATAGGTTAGGTACAGTTTCCGACCAATGAATAGCTATAATGCGCATATGACACGGAACACTGAAAACAGCATGGAAACAACAAGGGTTGTTGGTAAGCCTTTGGGGTAAACTCAAACTGGTTCCTGTTAATGAAGTGGCCTATTTGCAAGTATTGCAATATTAAAACAATATTGTCACGAGAGAATTACGCAGTTATATTTACACTACAGTCCCCACATTAAAAGGCAATTCAGTGACAACCTCCAATGCCACTTTATTTTACATACACGACCCTATGTGCAGCTGGTGTTGGGGTTTTAGACCCGTATGGCAGCAACTCGAACAACAGCTAAGCACCACGGTAAAGATTGTCTATATAGTTGGGGGATTGGCAGCCGATTCAGACCAACCCATGGCCATAGCCATGCAACAGGCGTTAGCAGCCACCTGGCAACGCATCCAACAACAAATACCAGGCATCGAATTTAATTATGATTTTTGGCGTCATAACAGTAAAACACAACCAAGGCGCTCCACCTATCCATCCTGTCGGGCCGTGTTAGCCGCCAAAATACAAGACCCAGAATTAGAAAAGGCTATGATCCTGAGCATCCAACAGGCCTACTTCCTCCACACCAAAAACCCCTCAGACATAGATATTCTTACAGACATCGCAACAAGCATAGGGCTCAAACCAGAACAATTCAGGCATGACATGGCTAGCCAAACTGTGGAAATGCAGCTGCAAGAACAACTACAACTAGCTCGCAGACTTTCAGTCCAGGGCTTTCCTAGCTTAGTGTTGAGCAAGGGGGACAGGCTGCATGCTATCCCACTGGACTATAATAATAGCCATACCATGCAGCAGGCGATTGTTGATATTACCTGTCCAGTTGAGTGACCCCTATGACACACACTGCACACCCAAACTTGTTCTCCCGGAACCACTCTTCCCCGTTGCGTTGTCGCATCTTCTCTATTGAATGAGGCCTTAGGGGGTTAATTTCAAAAAGGACCCACAAAGGCTAGGCTAGGGGAGAAAAAGTGGTGCCCAGGAAGGGACTCGAACCCCCACTCTCTCCCCGAGAAGCGGATTTTAAGTTGTACATAGGAAATACAGTCAATTCAAATCTGCTGTTTCTACATCGATCATGCAGCTCTCACACACAGATTCAGGTATCAGGTTTAACTTCATCAACCAACCGAAAACGAAACAGCCTGCACAAAATCCAAGTATGGACTCTAATGACGCAAAAAAG
>CAZYLQ010000195.1:0-2771 GCA_964648395.1 uncultured bacterium
ATATAAATCTGGATATCATTGTTCCGTTTATCAATATCATAATCGTGGGTGGATGCCATTAATTTGTCTCCCGTATTTGTCTGAGTCTTTCAAATACAATGGCAGAAATTGCCGCGCTAACATTCAAAGAATTTGTTTTACCCTGCATGGGAATCGTTGCTTTGAAATCGCAGGATTCCAGAACTTTTTCCCGGATACCTTTTCCTTCGCTTCCAACGACAATGACCGTTTTCCCTTTATACTCAATCTCATGCCAAGGTTTCGCATCAATGCTGTTTTCCAGCCCTACGATCCAAAACCCATTGTCCTTTAATTGCTGGAATTGATTTTTCAAATTGGTGACCTCGTATAAAGGCATATTTACAAAAGCGCCTTGGCTCACTTGCAAAACCGTATCTGTAACAGGTGCGGAATGGTGTTTTGGAATTATTACACCATGTATACCAGCACATTCTGCTGTCCGAATAATTTGTCCAAAATTCTGCGGATCTTCAATTTGATCTAGTGCCAATAAACAAATCGATTCTTTTTCTGAATAATCCGGCAATTCATTTTTTACAATTCTTCCATCTATAACTGCGGCTATTCCTTGAGTTCGTCCTTCTGGATATTTCTGAAAAAATCCCGGCTTGGCATAAAATTTTGGTTGAAAACTCAATTTGCTAACCAGATGCATTAAATAATCATCTTTTTCAGCTCTTCCATTCCTAACAATATCAATTTTTGAAACAGTAAATCGTTTAGATTCCAAAATTGAAATTGTATTGTTAATTCCATAAATGGTGAATTGCGTTTTCTGGTGATTTTTCATGTTTTTATCCTAGTGAGAATTTTCATTCACATTCATTCGTGAGCAATAAAAAATACAAGTAAAATTATAAAACCATAATTCTTAAAAAACTTTGGATGAAAAAAGTCAAAGAAGGTAAAAATTAGCCTTAATTTTTATGCCGTTTAGGGCCCATAGCTCAACGGTTAGAGCAGCAGACTCATAATCTGTTGGTTCGGGGTTCGAATCCCTGTGGGCCCACGTCATATTCCCCCGTTATAAAAGAAAACCTTTAACGGGGGAATTGTTTTTTAACTCGGAAGGTCATACAAATTTCAACTCAAATGCTGAACATTAATAATCTCTACACCATGGACAATATAAGATATTCACCGATAACAAATTGGCGGATTATTATGCTAATCATTGAACATTTTTTGTAATACAGTTTAGTGAAAATTAGATTTAACTTATACAACACTTGGTTAAGTTAATTGATAGATATGAAATCAATATTTATAAAATTAGGTATCTCTTTTATATCCCTTGCGCAACTTTATGCTGTTGATTGGGGTATGCTAGATTCAATTGATCAGAAATATTATCTTGATGGACAATTGTTCACCGGACAGGCTACAAAACATCTTGATACAGGTCTCATGAAAGGTGAGTTCCAGGATGGTATTCGCCATGGTTTTTGGAAGAAGTGGAATCGGATTGGAGAACCGATTTTGATTGGGCATTACGAATTGGGCTTAAAGCATGGAGAATGGAAACAATGGTACGATGACGAGAGAAAAAGACGCAAAGAATTAGAAGCTAATTTCATTCAAAATAAATATGATGGACCTTATAAAGAATGGTATGAAAATGGGAAAAAATCAATCTTTGGAACTTATGTTAATGGATTGGAACATGGAAAGTATCAGGAATGGCATGAGAATGGAAAAAAAGCACTAAAAACAGTATACTTTAATGGTATCCCCGATGGAAAGTATATTGAATGGCATAAGAATGGAAAAAAAGGATTAGTTATTGTTTTCAAAGATGGAGTACGAAATGGTACCTGGACCCAATGGTATGAAAATGGGAAAAAAGAAATGACTGTTGAATACGTAAATGGTGTTCCCTGGGGAAAAGCTAAATTCTGGTTTGAAGATGGTTCAATTCAAGGCCAAGGGACTCTTAAAGATGATGTTCCAGGTGGTGGGTGGCTCGTTGAAGATGATGATGGAATTTTACGAGTTTATAAATAAATATTAGAAAAGAAAATAGCAAGTGGGAATGTAGAAAAATTTTAAATATATTGCGATGATTGAGCACTCGTTTATAGATAATTTACCACTCAAAAAAATTTTATTGGAAACTCTGCTACGATTATTTGCTAAAATCAAGTAAAATTAGAAGTTAAGAATTACCCAAAAATGACTGATGATCTGTTGGTTTGGAGTTTCCTACCAGCCATTCCACATATTTGGAGAAAGCTGGGAATAACTATGGGCTAACAACATCTTTGATTTTTACTGTTTTTCTTTGCCACTCTTTAACCTAATCTTGAGACTTTATATAATGAGAAAAATAATTTTACTTTCTTTTTCCATCAGTTTTCTTTTCTCTATTGATGGAAAAATTGTATTCTATGACGGAACAACAGTTGACGGCCAAATCAATTCTGTGGATATGAGTTCCATTTATATAACACCCATCGGATTAAACTTCCCGGAAGAGATTCTTATAGACAATGTAGATTCGCTTAAACTGGATAATGGTAAACTACTGGTGGCTGGAAACCAGGTGCTATTACTGTACAGTAACGGGCAATTCACGACACCTGGAGAGAAAAAATCAATTAATCACAATAAAAATTCTTATACAGTTGAATATGTTCTTGTCCCAAACTGGAGTTTAAATCTTTACACAGGCTATCCAATAATTAAAGGTGCTTCATTTGATTATTACGATGACATCAATCCTGTCTTTGGTTTATCAATTGGCAGTCCCT
>CAZYLQ010000196.1:0-2760 GCA_964648395.1 uncultured bacterium
TTTTAATTGTTGATCAATAAACATATGTGGCGGATCATAATCGGTAATGATTGTGCGCCAGTGAACTGGTATTCCCATTAAATGAATTAGGTAATCAATTAGGCGGCCCTTATTCATTTCTATTGGTGTAGGCGTTAAGATTTTAAATCCTAGTTTTTCAGGTGTGATCACTGCAAGATTTTCAGGTTTGGAAAAAAATACAAATACCTCCTCGATTGGTCTATTGATTACTTGAGTTGTATGTATTTCATATGTTTTCATAATAGAATTTAAGGACTTAAAAAAAATAAAGTCAACTTAAAAAAGAGCGTTATGAGCGATTATATATACTTTAATATATATTGATCTACGTTAAATTTTTTTCTACAACCATTATAATTCATATATCGGATTTTACCATATATGGGTCGTTCAAACCATGGGCGGTCGTGAACACCACCTATGCTCCAAGCAATTCCAGTATATCCGTTTGGATCTCGTCCATCCAGAGAATATTTATCATTGAGATCAATAGCAGTTTGCAAAGCTGTTTCGGGATTTGGGCTCCATTCTAAAATTTTTTTTGCCCAATACATGCGCATATAACTATGCATTTTACCTTTTATTTTCATTTCCCTTTGCGCTGCATTCCACAATTCATCATGCGTAGCCGCGTGTTCAAATTGTTCAGGATGATAAACGTATTCTCTCTCATCGTTTCGATGGTCATTATGTGATTGTTGGGCCCATAATGGAAATCCTTTAAATGAGTCGTAATTATGATTATAGTAACAAAAATTATCAGATAGTTCTCTGCGAATGATACATTGCTCAAGGAAGCTATCTTTATTGTTGCTAATACTTTGATTATTTAATTCTAGCACTACCCGCTGTGGAGCAATTTGACCAAAGTGTAGATAAGGGCTTAGATTTGAGGCCTGTTCTATATTGGGGTCGTTCCGTTTTTCAGCATAGTCAGTTAGTTTTTCAGCAATAAAGGAATTGAGTACTAACTTTCCAGCTTCTTCACCAGGCCTAAGCCAATCTACTTCAGCTACACCATAGTCTATTCTCAAACTTTTATAGACCCGATCCCAATTAAAAATTTCGTAGGGTTTACCCCAGTCAATTGGGTGTATTTTTAGTTTAATAAAATTAATTAAATAATTATCTAGATGAGAAAAAATTTTTGGACGTATTGTATAAGCACCATATTCTTGTTTACTGCTTGCTATCCATATAGGCACAATATTGTGTGCGTCTACCTGGTAAAATGGAATCGATGTTCTAGCAATTACCTTCTTTAATCTTTTCCTATATACCTTTAAAGGTGAAAAGTCTGTAAATAGGGCACCAACATCGTATTTGTTTATCAGCCGGGGGATTCGATCCGCAGCATTTCCCTGTATTAAAAGAAAGGGTATATTATGATTATGTAAAATATGTTTTGTTTTTTCTAAGCCACCAAATAAAAAGCCATATTGGCGAATGTTCGCGGCGGAGTAATCACCTATATATTGAAAACAAACAATCAATGGTAAATTATGTTTAATAGCATGGGTTTGCGCTGCGATTAGCGCCCAATTATCTTCCGCTCGCTTATCTCTAACCATCCAATAAAGCACAGCTTTCCCATCTGTAGTCCCCTCGCGGAGTATACGAGTCCTATTGCTTAGTATTGACATTGGGTAATTATTTAAACTTTAAGGGATGTTATGCGCTACAAGTATGAAAGAAGTTGATCGTAGCTTTTGAAGGTCTTAATAACTTCCTTAGGAATTTTACCAAGATGCTCGATGCCTTCTCCTCCAAATATAACATTAACGCCAGTATCTTTGGCTATGTTACATATTTCAATAACCTGATTATTTGTCTTTTTAAGATTGTTTAGTGCAGTTGCACGGCAACACTGTCGACTACAGAGATAAAACAGCACCGTGTCAATTTTATATTTTTTGAGAATATTTTTCAATTTACCCAATTCTGCATGAGAACCGGTATTAAAGACATTATAACCATTATGCCTTAATAGAACCTCCGACATAGCTACTCCTAAATCAGGTAAGTCGTCTTCAAAATTTATACATAAAGCTGATTTGCCATTAAATGTGCCGTTAGGTTTACTTTCGCTTAATAACTCAACACTACGTGTGATTAATTTTCTGGATATATATTCTTCAATGTGAGAAATATTCTCATCACCTAACCAACGCTCTACTAGATCAGAAGCCGGATCAACAATGAGATCAAAAATATCATTAATATTATAACCAGCCATATATGAGCTGTGTAAAATGGTGTTAACTGAAAGATCATCTGAAATAATACTCGTTTCAGCCAATCTGATTGCTAGTTGATTATAATCATTCGATTTTATGAGACTATAAATATCTTTGTGTTCTGCATTATCTAGCGCAGCCCCGAATTTCTTTCCTGCTTCTTGATGCTGTTTATAATAATCACGAATATGCTGTATGGTGAATTTGCGATGCCCGCCAGCGGTTTTCTTGCAGCCTAAGGTGCCATTTTCAGTCCAACGTTTTAGGGTAGATATATTTATACCTAGAATATTTGCTGCTTCTTTTGAATTGAGGTATCTCACAAAAAGAAACTAAAAATATTTAGGTAAAATAGAAAACCAATTATGAGCGATATGAGCTCATTTAATATGGATATATTATTTAAAAACTTATAAAGTAGTTGTTGGTGAAGCTTTATTTTTTAAACAATTATGGCTGAATTATATCGGCAGTTAATTCTGAACTCATAGGTTTCACTCCG
>CAZYLQ010000197.1:0-2759 GCA_964648395.1 uncultured bacterium
AACCAAGGACACTAAACGTTGGCAACGTTTCGCTCTACCACTGAGCTACTCCCGCACGTAAATCTTAACCGTTTAGTAAGCATTGTAATTTCAATGTTATTAAGCAGTTTAGTCATATAATTATTGAATCATATATAATCCTATATTTCAACAATTTTATTGCAACTACTGAGTCCCATGCTGAGTCCAAACCTGAGTCGGATTGACTCATCGGAAAAAGATCCTAAAGTGTTTTAGAAATTTGAATCTTTTTAAGTAACCCGTTTGTCAGTTATAGAAACGTATAGATTATATTAGAGCTTTACTGTTTGATTTGTTTAGTCCTTTACGTCTTTTGAAAAAAAATTATAAAAATTTATCCCGCCTCTGGTTTCGTGGTGCTTGGTTAATTGCAGAAGGTATAGAGCTAGTTTTTTCATTTATATTTTTTGTATCTTTCTTACCCAGAATTGATACATGTTAGAAAAAGTATCTGGATTACTTATTTCAAATTGATTCCAATTATCTAAAGAAATATTTTTTTTATCATTAGGAAAAAATTTCGAGAATTTAGTTTTCATTAATAGATTCAAAAAACCAAGGAATTCTAAATTTAAATTTTTTAACATTTTAGAGATTTCCGGTATTGTAAAACGATGTTCATTAACATGAAACATTAAATCTCTTACACTAGATGTTGAATAAAAATCATTGTTATTAAATACTTTCTGAAGTAATGGATCCTCCTTTTCATTGACAATTGATTGCCTACAATTTCGAATATCTTCGATTGTATTTTTAAATTTTTTTTTTTTAATAAATTCTCTTGCTTTAACTATATGTTGCCTTGATATTTCGCTATATAAACCTAACTTCAAAAAACCATGAGGTTCTAATAAATCTAGCAATACTTTGAGTCCTGTTAAGGGGTCTTTCATATGATGGAGAGTTCCCACACACTCTATAACATCAAATTTTCTATTTAAATTCTTTAATTGCAAAATATCTGCATGCAAAAATTCTATATTTTTAAAACATAATTCATCTGTTTTTCTCTTGGCATAAGCAAGACTTGCTAGACTTAGATCAACTCCAAGTATATTCGCATTTAAATATTTCTCTGCTATAGTAATATGTTTTCCGGTTCCACAACCTGCAATAAGAACATTTGGATTAACAAATTTATTACTATATTCAATTTTGTTTGGTTTTATTTCATTATTTAATTTAAATAAAAAATTAGAGGGTAAATTTTTATTAGTATATCTCCATCTAGGATATGGATGTTCTTCATATTGCTCTCTTACTTTCTTAGAGACAGAATCAAAAATCTTATCAAAAGATTTAATGGAATTTACTAATTTTATTTCTTTTAAAGGTTCTTTAATTTGCATAGTAATTAGATCATTAAACAAAATATTTTTAGATTTATAATCTAATAATTTATTTGTGATGTTTTTTGAAGTGTATAGTGGAATATAACATCCTAAGATTGCCATTTCTAATTCATTGATTTCTTTATTATTCACTATTTTATTTTTCAACTGGTTTACATGATTAATTTCTTTTTTAGATTGAACATAAACATATTCATTGAGCAAGCATTGTTCAGCAAGTGAAACGATAAAATCAAAATATCCCTTTAAAATATTTTGATTAGAATCGACCAAAGTAATAAGTAATTCATATCTAAGTTTAGTGAGTAATTTTTCCAAAAATATATCTGTCATTAAAGATTTTTGGAGCATTAAAAGGAAAAGTTCTTCTTTTGATAAATTTTGAATAATCTTATTTTTTAACAATAAAGAATCTGAATTAACGATTTGCCGTACTTGATTATCATTTTCTCCTATAAATAGCAGCAATTTTGCATTATGAAAAATATCTGTATGATTAATATTATTTCTTCTAAATAGGAATAAAAACAATTCTTTTAAACTGGTACTATTAGTTTTTGTTATATTATCTAATGGAATTAATTCAAATAAATCTGACAGGCCATTTATTATACTTATATTGTTAGGATTAATTTTAATTGCATTTTGATAACAGTTTATTGCTTTTTGATGCTCTCCTAAAACCTTAAACACAATCCCAAGATTATTATGCGCATTTATATAATCAGGTTGAATTTTAATTGCTTTTTGAAAATAATTTATTGCTTTTGGATAATCTTCTAATTCATTATTTACTATTCCAAGAATATTATTTACATTAGCATTATTAGGTTGGATTCCGATTGCTTTATTAAGTAATTTTTTTGCTCTTTCAAAATTTTTAATCTGTATTGATAAAGTCCCTAAAAAATAAATTGATTGAAAATGATTAGGTTCTTTTTCTAATATTTTTTTATAAAGATTCTCTGCGACTTCAAGATTATTTTTTCGATGATTTTGAGCGGCTAGATCAAAAGTTTCTTTTGTAGTTAAATTTTTTTTTTCATTCATTTCAATTCATTGAATTATAAACCAAAAAACCCAGAACCACGATCCCTAGAAACTTTTTCATTTATCTTTCCTCTCCAGCAATCAATTTTTTATTTTTGCAATTGCCATCCAACATTCTAAATAAACAGTTGCGTCAGTAATTAGTTGCCCCAAAACTTTATTTGATAACTCTCGATTATTTGGAGGTAAAAATTGCAATCCATTTGAGCTTGCAAATGTTTTAAGAGTTGAAGATTTAACTGCAAAAAATATATTTTGCCCAAACTCTATTGGCATTAGAGCTACTCCCGCTTTATAAAAAAAACATTATTAATTAACGTTTATTTAAGGTCA
>CAZYLQ010000198.1:0-2732 GCA_964648395.1 uncultured bacterium
CGTCTGCTATAATTTTTGTATTTGCCAAGACTATAGCTCTATCGCTAATTGCGAGCAGATCACGTGCCGCATGATCCGATATGATGCATGATCTAGTACTATCTTCAGTTTGAAGATTTACTATTGTTTCTTGAAGATCTCGTGTCGACATTATGTCTAAGCCCTGAAATGGTTCGTCCATTAAAATTAATTTTGGATTTGTTAATAAAGCCATAGCTATACAGACTCTTTTTTTTTGTCCTCCAGATAAATATTTGGCTTTTATATTTTTGACAGCTTCTAATTGAAACTTTGAAATCATTTTTTCAACATTAAATAACTGTTCATCTTTTTTTTTAAAAATAATTTCACTTATGGCAAGCAAATTTTCAAAACATGACAAATCAGAAAATATTCCTCCCATCTGAGGAACTATACTTACTCCAAAATCTATTGCCCTTTTGTATATTGGAATATTTGTTACATTTTTTTGATCAATTAAAACTTTTCCGAAGTCAGGTGTTAGTTGACCAATGATAATATTAAACAGAGTAGATTTTCCAACACCATTAGGACCGAGCAAACCACAGATTTCTCCTTCTCTTATTGAAAAAGAAATATTTTCTAATATTCGTCTTTTATTGAACGATAAAGAGATATTTTTTAGTGAAACTTTTTGTATTTCTTTCTTAAAGGTTGTTATTCGAAATTTTTTTACAATAGCCATTTTATTTTCTAATTATTTTTATTTTTTCATTTTCATCATACATACTTATATCTATATCACCACTTATCAAATCAACATCTATTTTATCTGCTTTTGAGTTAAGAAAGCTATTAGTATAATAAACATTATTATACATTGTTGCACCATTATTTGAAAAAAATATGTCAAAGTTCTCACTTTTTGCAATACTGTCTTCATAAACAACAACAACATTAGTAAAAAATTTAGTATCGAAATTATTTTTATTATAGTTTGCATATTTGGAAGTGATATAGATTGTTGATTTATCTTTTAAGTTAATTTGCCCTTCAACTTCTTTTAATAATAACGTATTTTGTCTGTCAATTAGTGTTTCTCCATATTTAGCTCTAAGCAAGTATCCATTTCCATCTTTATCAAATGTTTTATATTCTAAGTTTTCTAAAAGATTTATAGATTTATCGGTAGATTTTAATTCGATATCAAATTTTTTTTCATAATTAGACTCCTCAATTTTTTTTTCTTCTCCAAGATAATTATAAAAAAATAAAATTGAAATGATTACAATTGATATAATTAAAAAAAATTGAACAATTGTTTTTATTTGCATTTATTGAATATTTGCATCCAATATATTGTGAATATGTATCAGTCCTATGGTTTTATTTTTATTTTTTCCATTATGAACACAAAGGCTTGTAATTTTTTTTTTTGAAGTCATTATCGATAGGGCTTCAGCAGCCAACATATCTTTTTCAACACTAATAGGTTTAAGTTTCATAACATTTTTTGTTAAAATATTTTGAAAATTATCATTTTCTTTTGCTACTCGTTTTAAATCTCCATCAGTTATAATTCCTTTTGTTAAACGTTTTTTATTAATTACAACTAAAACTCCTAAATTTTTTCTAGTTATTACTTTTATTGCATCTCTCATTAAAACATATTCTTTAATAAAAGGAATTTTTTTACCTTTTATCATTAAATCTTCAACAGTTTTTAATTTTGTTCCCAAAGTTCCGCCTGGATGAAATTTTTTAAAATCAAGTTTTCCAAAATTTCTATATTTCATAGTTGCAATTGCTAGCGCATCACCCAAGCTTAATTGAACGATTGTAGAAGAAGTTGGAACAATATTTCCAGGTCCAGCCTCTGTTACTTGAGGTATAAGCAATTTTATATTTGATGATTTATATAGAATAGAATTTTTTGTTGAAACAATTCCTATCAAAATAATTTTTCGGTTTCTTTTTGCAAATTGAATAATATTTTTTAATTCATTACTTTCTCCGCTAAAACTAATTAGAATTAAAACATCGTTAGAACTTATTTGACCTAAGTCTCCGTGAGAACATGAAGCGGCATCTACAAAAAAGGAAGGGATTCCAACAGAGGCAAGAGTAGATGATATTTTTTTACCAATGATTGCACTCTTTCCTATTCCAGAAATTATAACTTTTCCATTTTTACAATTAATTATTGCTTCAACAGCTTTATTGAATGAATTATCAATACTAGATTTTAATTTTTTTAATGATTTAATTTCTGTTTGAATGACATCTTTAGCTATTGATTGAAAATTTATTTTTTTCATTAATGTGCCCAAATATCCTCTTTAAAAGATTTAAGATCAAGTTCAACTCTTGTTTGAATAAAATTTATTGTATTTTCATACAGCTTCTTTCTATTTTCTCTCAACAATATTTGGTTTAAAGAATTGTTTATTTTATGAAGATGTACAACATCATTAGCGCAGTATTTTAATTGGGCTTGACTTAACTCTCCTCCAAAGTCAGAACTTTGATATTGTTTACTAATATCTATTCCAACAAATTCTTTAATTAACTCTTTTAGGCCATGTTTATCAGTATATGTTCTACAAAGTTTAGATTTAATTTTAGTACAATCTATATTTTGAACATCTGTTTTTAAATATCGAGAAATAAAAGCTAAATCTGCTCTTGCAAAATGGAAAATTTTTTTTATTGATTTATCTTGTAATAGTTTAACAATGTTTGGGGCTTTGTATTTAGATCTAGTTAATTGA
>CAZYLQ010000199.1:0-2708 GCA_964648395.1 uncultured bacterium
TTATTTGGAAAGCCTAAATGGATTGGACTAGATAATTATGTGTGGATGATTAACGATGAACGTTTTTGGCAATGTTTGAAATTTACTTTAGTGTACACAATAACAGTAACACCTATGTTGTTCATTGTTGCAATAGGAACTGCCTTACTGTGTAATGTCAAAACATGGGGTACAACTTTTTTTAGAAGTATTTATTTTTTACCTGTTGTCATGTCTTTTGCCACTGCAAGCTTTGTTTGGCTTTGGTTATATAGTGAATGGTATGGTGTAATTATTTTTTTATTAAAGGCTATAGGTTTCGGCCCAGAAGATGGACAACTTAGCGTGTGGACAGATGGTTGGACAGCAATGTGGGCTGTCAATACCATGGTTACATGGAAATTTGCAGGGATACAAATGATTATCTTAATAGCAGGCCTTCAATCGATACGAGATGATTATTATGAAGCTTCAAGACTGATGGGAGCTTCACGTTTTCAAACTATTTGGAATATTACTTTACCCTTACTAAGACCCTCTATTGCTTTAGCGTTGATTCTTTCAATTGCAGGCTCCATTCAAGCATATGAACAATTTCAAATTATGACGCGTGGTGGCCCTATGAATGAAACAAAAACATTAGTTATGCTTACAATTGGTATGGGATTTGATTATTTTAAATTAGGCCCAGCCGCAGCACTAGGAGTTATAATTATGAGTATTCTTTTTGTTATAACACTAATTCAATTAAGATTATTCCGTAAGGCGTATTAAGGTGAAAAAATATTCTAGAGATTGGTATTGGTATTATGCAATCAATTCAGTTTTAG
This sequence comes from uncultured bacterium, assembly GCA_964648395.1. GTDB lineage: Bacteria > Fidelibacterota > Marinisomatia > Marinisomatales > UBA1611. Next base: position 810 of record CAZYLQ010000199.1, read on the forward strand.
TAATTCTAATCCTTTTTCCTATTTATTGGACCTTTATCTCCTCAGTAAAAAAACCAGACGAATTAATTACAAGTGAACCAACTTTTTATCCTCATACTTGGACTTGGCAGTATTATGATCGTATCTGGAATTATGACACTGATAGCATTAGGACCAACACATGGGGAGAAACAAGTGAAGACGAAGAAAACAATAAAAACAAAGAAAAAGAATCATCAAAAATACACAAAACAACTGGAAGTGTTACTCAAACAATAGGGATTGATGATGCTTTTACTAATAGCGCTATTGTATCAGTTGGAACAATAATACTTTCTATTATTGTTTCAACGTTTGCAGGATATGCCCTTACATTTTTTAGAATTCCGTTTAAAGAAGTCTTATTTATACTTTTAATTACACCCATTCTTGTCCCAGCAATATCTCTCATAATACCAATTTATAAGTTATTAAAGGGATTAGGATTAACCGATTCATATTTGGGACTAATATTTCTTCATACAACAGCTATGTTACCAATAGGTATATTCATGATGCGAAACGCCTTTAGTAGCATACCGAATTCTTTAAGAGAGGTAGCTCTGCTTGAAGGTACATCGGAATTAAAAATTATTGGCAACGTAATGCTACCTTTGGCAATACCAGGCCTCTTAACTGTAATGGTCTTTGCCATGTATACCTCTTGGAATGATTATGTACTTGCTTTTCTATTTATTAATAGTCCAGAAAAGACAATGCTTAATATTGCATTAGCAAAAATAGCTTTGGGAGGTTCCCAATTTGAAATGAAGTGGGGTAGTTTGACTGCAGGATCTATGATTAGTTTTATACCAATCATTATTTTCTATACATTGCTTCAACGATATTTTGTCCGAGGAATAACAGGAAGTGCAGTAAAAGAATAAAGGAGATAGAAATATGTATTCAGTAGATTTGATTAACCTGACTAAAAAATGGGGGAAAGTTACTGCAGTTAATGATGTAAATTTACACATTGAAGAAGGAGAATTTGTTGTTCTTTTAGGTCCTTCTGGTTGTGGTAAAACTACTACTATGCGCTTAGTAGCTGGATTAGAAGAAATTACAGCAGGTGAAATAAAAATAGGTGACCAGGTAGTTAATGAAATTGATCCAAGAAAAAGAGATGTTTCTATGGTTTTCCAAAACTACAGTTTATTTCCTCATATGAGTGTAAGAAACAATATTGCTTATCCATTAAAAATGAAAAAAATTCCATCTACAGAACAAGAAAAAAAGATAAGTGATGTATCAAAGCTTGTGGAGCTTCAGGATTTATTAGAGAGAAAACCAGCTGAATTATCTGGAGGTCAAAGACAAAGAGTTGCATTAGCAAGAGCTATTGTCAGACAACCTCGCGTATTTTTAATGGATGAACCTTTATCAAATTTAGATGCGATACTTAGAGTTACTATGCGATCAGAGTTAAAGAATTTGCATCATCGACTTGGCGTGACTACAATTTATGTTACGCATGATCAAGTAGAAGCTATGACTCTTGCTAGTAGAATAGCTGTAATGAATGATGGAAAATTACTCCAATACGATACACCAAAAATAATATTTGAAGAGCCGTCAACAAGATTCGTTGCAGGCTTTATTGGTTCTCCAGCTATGAATTTGATCGATGGTAAAGTCGTAAATGGAAAATTTATATCAGATACAATTAATACTGACTTTAGTATTAATTATGAAGGGGATATAACTTTAGGTATTCGACCAGATAAAATTGATATAGTTGATCAAAATTCCTCTAATAATGGCTCTGTTAAAGTTTTCTCTAATGAGTCAACAGGAGAGTCTAATTTAATCACATGTAAAATGGGAGACCAATCCTTAATCATTAAAGCTGACAAAAATACTAATTACGAGATTGATAAT
>CAZYLQ010000200.1:0-2684 GCA_964648395.1 uncultured bacterium
TATGAAGGAGCCATGACCACTCCTGTCATTAATGTTGGAGATGAATCTCAGGTACTCGTAGAATTTTTCTTTGAATTAGATTTCTATTCAGCTGGGAACGCAACCAATGGGTTAAGGATTGAATATTTGAGTGGAGGTGATTGGGTTACAGTATTGAGTTATGAAATTAGTCCATCAGCTGGCGACGTGGATCTTTCCGGAAGGTACGAATCATTTACCGCAGACGTGGATGGGGATTTCCAAATCAGGTGGGTCGCCTATGGTACAAATTCAGTGTGGATAAACTCGTGGGATGTGGACAATATTAGAGTATCAACACTCCCTAACCTTACTTATGTAAATATTGAATCTTCCAATGAAGATCCATCCACTGCATATGAGGGTACATATATATGGCTGAATTTCACGGCCGATACGGAATTCTCATTTGACCCTTATGTTCAAATAAATGGTAATCCCTGCAATATTGATAATTTAGGGTATTCAAATTGGGTCGCATATTATACCGTTCAAGAATCTGACCCGGATGGTCCGCTTCAGTTTACAATTGACTTTACAGACATCAATGGGATTGAAGGAAAAACAGTAAAAGAAACCACAGATGGATCAACAGTTATTGTTGATAATTCAGATCCACCGACCTTTACGGTTGGTACAGTTACAGCGGCAGGCGGAACCATGGCATCAGAGATTTGGAATTCAACAAATACTGACATACAACTGGAAGTGAATATCCCTGAGGATTCAGCCGTAACGAGCTTTAGCTATACCATTGGGAATTCTCTTTTATTTAATGGGATGAATGATGAAGTGATAATCTCAGGAATCAATGCTTACCAGGCAACAGATGCCTTAACCATTGAAGCCTGGATCAAGCCCAATTCTTGGAATGACTATGATGGCATTCTAAACTATGCTAGAGATCAGGGGACTTTGGAAGCAGGGTTTGGTTTTATCTATTTCGCTACAGGTTGGAGATTTTTTTTAAAAACGACAACGAATTCAATTGATTATATCAATATGGCAGAATTATCTACGCCTTCCGGGCAGTGGACCCACCTTGCTGCAACTTATGACGGCGCAAAAGTAAGAATTTATAGAAATGGGTCAGCAATTGATTCCACAGATGCAATGGGGGATATTGAATGGTCGGGGGCACCATCTGATTTTAAACTTGGCAGTTTTACAAAGGATGGTTCTACAGGTTATTTTGATGGCCAAATTGACGATGTGAGAATTTGGAATATTGTTCGTACCGGCGTACAGATCAAAGCATCGAGAGGGACTACAATTGATAAGAATGAGTCGGGATTGGTGGGCTATTGGCAAATGGATGCCGGATCAGGTGGGACAGCCACTGATTCTACCAGTGCAGCAAATCATGGAATAATCAATGGTGCAGATTGGGTGATTGAAGATTCACCATTGAACTTTCAGGCACCCGTTTATGATACAGGTGTGATTGTAGGGTCTGCTTTTCAATTAAGAGGAAGGATCAATACCAACGATTTTGAGGTGTTTGGAGAGAAGGATACAATAACGGTAAATGATTTAAATGCAGGCATAAAAACAGTTTCAGCAAGCAGTGATGTCTTTGAAGCCATAACAGATTTTGGGCATGAAGAAACAGCACAATTGTCCGCTTTTCTTTTTGATGTAACCGGGAACTATTCCCTGGGAGATACAAGCACAACAAATACAGTTATAGATATCATCACCAATTCTCCAATGCCGGTTTCCATTTATTCAGATAATACATTTTCACATTTAGCAAAAACCGGGGATGTAGTTACCATAACCATGGCCTTTGATGAGGATGTTAACACCCCGGCAGTCACGGTAGATGGCTATGATGCGGATGATGTATCTGATCTGGGCGGTGAACAATTTTCATCAAGCTATACTTTGACCGGATCAGAATCAGAAGGTAGTTTATCATTTACCATCAATACCACAGATTATGTGGGAAATCAAGGGACTCATTTGGGATCAACAGATGGATCGACTGTAGTGTATGATAAAACAATTCCAACCCTAAGTCCAGTAAGTATTGCTTCCAATAATGCTGACACCACATGGGCAAAAGCAAATGATTCCATCAGTGTAACCTTTACTTCGAATGAGGAAATATCTGCTGATTTTGCACTCAGTTTTGATGGGGCGGATGATTATGTGACTAATCCCGATTTTAATCTAGATCCTTCATTAGGTTTTACAATTGAAGGTTGGATCAACGTTGATGAAATATCAACTTTCAATGCCTTAGCAACGCAAACGTTTAATAATTTTCCTGGACCATTTGATATTTATTCAAATGCAGGAGGATCGGGTACAGTTAAATTCCTTGTAGGAAATGGAACGAGTGTCTCAGGTAGTATTTCCACCAACGTGGCATTAAGTACTGGCACATGGTATCACCTTGCTTGTGTGTACGATCCTTCCGCCGCTGAAATCTATATTTACATTGATGGTGTGTTGGAAGCAACCGCTCCAGCTAGTCCACCTGCAAACCACGGGAGTTCAGTATTCCGTATTGGAAGTAGGTATGACAATGTAACCCTCACTGATGGGAAAATCGATGAGATTCGGATTTGGAATGATGTTCGAACATCTACTGAAATTAATAACAACATGAATAATGGATTAACTGGTAATGAACCTAGTTTATCTGGCTACTGGAATTT
>CAZYLQ010000201.1:0-2670 GCA_964648395.1 uncultured bacterium
GATAATACCGTTTTTAAAACCATTGATTTCAAATACGACATTATAGCCGAACGCCTCCGGGAACTGGCTTACTTGAACCGAGGACTTGAGATTGTATTAAAAGATGAACGCACCGAAGAGGGCGAAACGGATATTTTCAAATTTAGAGGAGGGTTAAGTGATTTTGTAAAATATTTAGATGAGCACAATAATCCTCTGCATAACAAGATCATTAAAGTAAACAAGGAAGATGGCGAAGTTCCCGTGGAAGTGGCCATGCGTTACGGCAACACCTATAACGAAAATATCCTGACTTTCGTAAATAATATTAATACCATCGAGGGCGGCACCCACCTTTCAGGATTTAGATCTGCGTTAACCCGCGCTATGAATAATCATGCCACGAAAAACAACTTGATCAAAGCAAAAAAGAATGAAAAGATCACCCTATCCGGTGAAGATTTTCGCGAAGGACTCACAGCTATCATCAGTATCAAAGTAGCGGAACCCCAGTTTGAAGGCCAGACCAAAACCAAGCTCGGAAATGGTGATGTAAAAGGCATTGTGGATACGGTTGTGTATGAGGGAATTTTAGACTTTTTAGAGCAGAACCCATCCATCGGTCGCCGCGTTATTGAAAAAGCACTTTTGGCAGCTCGGAGTAGAAGCGCTGCCCGAAAAGCCCGGGAACTCATTCGCCGAAAAAGCGCATTAGGTGGCTCATCCCTCCCCGGCAAGTTGGCGGATTGTTCTAATCGGGACCCGGCATTTTGTGAATTATACCTCGTTGAGGGGGATTCGGCTGGCGGTTCAGCAAAACAAGGCCGCGATAGGCGCACTCAAGCTATTTTACCTCTTCGCGGTAAAGTGATCAATTCTGAAAAAGCCAGGATTGATAAACTACTGTCCAATAACGAGGTTCAATCTATGATCACCGCCTTAGGCGCCGGTTTTGGCGGATCTGAAGATGAAAGTGGTGAAAGGTCCCCCGGAGATTTAGATATCGAAAAACTTCGCTATCATAAAATAATTATTATGACGGATGCTGACGTAGACGGATCTCATATCCGAACCCTCTTGTTGACATTCTTTTATCGGAAAATGAAAGAAGTTATTGATGGCGGCTATCTTTATCTTGCTCTCCCTCCGCTATATCGAGTTGCCCAAGGTAAAAAAGAAGCATACGCTTATGATGATAATGAACGAGACCTTATCATTGAAAGGATGCAAAAAGATAATAAAAATACAAAAGTATCCATACAGCGCTACAAAGGTTTGGGTGAAATGAATCCGGGCCAGCTATGGGAAACCACCATGAATCCGGAACGACGTACACTTCTCCAGGTTTCGGTGGAAAGCGGGGAAGAAGCAGTAAAAACATTCCAGAATCTCATGGGTAGTGACGTGGAAGCCCGTAGGACCTTTATTGAGAAAAATGCAAAATTTGTCGTCAATCTTGACGTTTAAACTTTAGGAAATATTTATGGTTGATTTTAATAGAGACAACACGCTTCCACGAGACATCGTAGATGAAATGAAGGAGAGCTATCTTAACTATTCCATGTCAGTTATAGTTTCTCGGGCCTTGCCAGATGTACGGGACGGGTTAAAACCAGTGCACCGCAGAATTTTATTTGGGATGAGTGAACTGGGATCTAATTGGAATCGTCCATATAAAAAATGTGCCCGTATTGTTGGTGATGTATTAGGTAAATATCACCCCCATGGTGATAGCTCTGTCTATGATGCGTTGGTGCGTATGGCCCAGAGTTTTTCCATGAGATATCAATTGGTGGACGGACAGGGTAATTTTGGATCCATTGATGGTGACAATGCTGCCGCTATGCGCTATACAGAATCTCGTATGACAAGAATGGCTAGCGATATGCTAAGAGATTTGGATAAGGATACAGTAGAATGGGATCCAAATTTTGATGAAACACTAAAAGAACCAACTGTATTACCGTCTACCGTTCCAACGCTTTTGGTTAATGGTTCCGAGGGAATTGCGGTTGGGATGGCCACAAAAATCCCACCCCACAACCTTAAAGAAATTATTAATGGGCTGGTCGCTCTGATTGAGAATGAAGACATTACCACTGATGAAATAATGCAGCAGATTAAGGGGCCAGATTTCCCAACAGCTGGACTTATTATGGGTATGGATGGATTAAAAGATGCATATACGACTGGACGCGGAAAAATAAAAATGCGTGCACGAGCCCACATTGAAACGAATAAAAACGGGAAAGACAGTATTGTTATTACAGAGGTTGCCTATCAAACCAATAAAGCGAATTTGGTTGAGAAAATAGCAGACCTTGTTCGGGATAAAAAAATTGTGGGCATTACAGATCTCCGGGACGAATCAGATAAAGACGGTATCCGGGTTGTGATTGAAACAAAACGCGATGCTGTGCCAGAAGTCATTTTGAATCAACTATATAAACACACCCAACTTCAAGATACATTTGGAATTATTTTACTCGCACTGGTAGACGGCATCCCAAAAATTATGCCTCTGAAAACTATTTTAAATCACTTTGTGAACTTCCGCCATGAAATTGTGGTGAGAAGAACAGAATTTGACTTAAAAGAAGCCGATGCAAGGGCACACATTTTAGAAGGGTTAAAAATTGCGCTAGATAACATTGATGAAATAATTAAAATAATTCGCGGCAGTAAAGACCC
>CAZYLQ010000202.1:0-2648 GCA_964648395.1 uncultured bacterium
GTGGCGACGGGCTGTGCGAAGAGGATGCAGAATTTTCTGCGGTCTCACTGAGGCTCATACCATGAGACCGTATGTAAAGGGTCGCCGATACTCGCCACGCACTATGACAAATAGGTAGGTGGCTGTCAGGGTGCTGAGTGACGAGGAGTCTTCGATTTCTCCACCAAATTTCTGTTGTCCAATACCGTCGAGCAGGCACCTATCTAATCAGCGGATGTGATCAGAGTTCGTTGCCGGGTGAACTTCTCAAGCAACTCCGGATCTGGTTCAGGGAGTCCGTTTTCGTACGGCAGCATGGTTTGACGCTCGGTGAGTACAACTTCCGGTTGACCAAGGTCACGTGTGTAGAACCGAGAGGAAGGAAACAGATCGCCGGGATAGACGAAGTTCGGAAGGGTTGCGAGTTCGATACACACTGCAGAACCGACGGCACTTTCGAGCATGCCACCGACCCAGACAGGAACACCTGCGTCCTGGCAGATGTCGTGGATCCGGACTGCGTTGGTTAGCCCACCTAGTCGACCCGGTTTGATGTTTACGAATTTACAGGCGTCTATTTTCAGCGCCTGTTCAACGACTCTCGGGCCGGTTACCGATTCGTCCAGACATATCGGTGTACCTATGGACCGGGCCAGTTCGGCATGGTCGATGATATCGTCGTTTGCCAGTGGCTGCTCAATAAATTCGAGATTGAATTTGTCGATCTCTTTGAACATATCCAAGTCGTCTAGAGTGTAACCGGAGTTGCAATCGATATGAAATTTTTCGTTCGGGAATGCAGATCGAACCGCACGAAGCATCTCAACGTCCCATTCCCGAGCAACCTTGAGTTTCACTCGAGGGAATCCGGTATCAATCGCTGTTTGGATGTTTCCGAGCAGCATGTCGAACGAATCTTGAATTCCAAAGTCGGCACCCGCTTGAACTTCCCTTGTTGTGCCGCCTAGAAGTTTGTGGAGCGGGGTGTTTGTGATCTTAGATTCCAGGTTCCACCAGACGATTTCGAGCGCCGCTTTTGCGAACGGATTGCCCTTGAAAACTGAAAGGGTATCGGTCACTTCGCTTGCTGAATCGTATACGCCATCAACCACTCTGGGAGCGAAGTACTCCGACACATTCAGGTAAACGCTCGCCGCGCCTTCGGGACTGTACGCAGGCTTTTCGAGGGGTGTCGATTCTGCCCACGCGAAGTGATCTCCGCTTGTCGCTTTCACCAGTACGGAGTGAATGTCGTAGTCGGCACCGTACGCCGTCCGCCACGGGTAGATTAGCGGCATTGCTACGTGGAATATTTCGAGGGAATCTATCTTCATGTCGATGTGTTGAGGTCTAGTTTATCGATGAACCCTGTTTTCAGAGCCTGTTCTAAGTTATTTAACATGGGCCTTAGTCTGCTTTGAAAGTGTAATCGCTAGTTCAAGGTACTCTTTCGTTCACGCCAACCCGGCGATCACCATGAGCATCTACGCACATGAACAGAAGGAAGACTTCGAGCAGGTTCGAGTAGCTATGGCGAAGTTCGCGTAGCAACACGCGTTGGGTGCTAAAGTGTCGTCATCTGAATTACAACAAATACTGAAGTGGTAACTGGAGAAACATTTATGAGGCTGTCAAATAAAATTGCCATCGTGACCGGAGCCGGAGGAGGCATCGGCCGTGCAACAGCCCTCAGGTTCGCAAGCGAGGGAGCGAAAGTATTTGCGGCTGACATCAATGAAGACGGTATTCGGGAAACGGCCGATCTTTCTGATGCCATCGAGCCGCTGGTGGTCGATGTGTCGAGTGGCTCATCGGTCTCGGAAATGGTCCAAACGGTCGTCGACGGGCACGGTCGGCTGGACATCATATTCAGCAACGCCGGAATAATGAGAGATGGGAATGTGATCGACCTGTCGGAAAACGAATGGGACGCGATGTTCGACGTCAACGTAAAAGGCGCGTTCCTATGCGGCAAATATGGAATACCGGCAATGCGAGATTCAGACGGTGGATCATTCATCATCACCGCTTCAGCTAACAGCTTTTATGCCGAATCCGATATTGCAGGATACTGTGCAACCAAAGGAGCTGCGATGCAACTCGCTCGAGCAATGGCGATCGACCACGGTCCGGATCGCGTACGTGTTAATTGCATCTGTCCAGGATGGATAGACACCAGAATGGCGGCTCCATATCTGGATGAAAACCCTGAGGGGCGAGCCTTCGCCAGCAAGATCGCTCCTGCTGGAAGAATCGGACGACCCGAGGATGTTGCGGAAGTCGCCCTGTTTCTGGCAAGCGACGAAGCAGCGTTCGTCACGGGATCTGCTTACAACGTAGACGGTGGATGGACCGCCGGCATGACAAAGGAACTGGCCCTCATTTAGGTTGTCTCGGCGATGAAAACAACCGCTGGGGCTTACGGATTACCCGACCGAAATCAGAAATGTTCAAGCCGGGCCCGAGTAAGATCCGTAGCAATTTGAAATCGTACGTGGGAAAGGAGCGATGAGCGATGCGAGGGATTGGAGTGAGTGAATTCGGTGGCCCGGAGGCACTGAAAGTAGTCGATTTGCCTGGAGAATGAAATCCATCCTTTCGAATAAGGTGGGGTTTTTCATCCTTGAGTTCTCCGTTGGTGGTTAAAACGGGAGAGATTCATTTCGCGG
>CAZYLQ010000203.1:0-2170 GCA_964648395.1 uncultured bacterium
GATGTGGGCTATATGGACTCTCCCATTAGCACCGAGCAAGGAAGGAATCTCACGAAGGCCATCCAGGCGAGATCCGGTTTCAGTCGTCCCAAGGTGAAAAGCTACATAAGCTGTCATTTCATTTGCAGCCTTAATGAAATTCGATGTTTCTTCAGGCGTAAAGGGATAATATCCGCCCAACAACTTGACCCCAATCGATCCAGCGTCCATTGCTGTGTTGATCACCTTTTCGATTTGGGCGTAATTTATCCGACCCTCCGGTACAGTCTCACCTGGCTTTAAATACCCGAGGCTCCCAACATTTATACCCGAACCTCTCGCCTCGATTCCCATGCGAAGAGTGTCCATGCTACCGCCCAGATCAATGACGGTAGTGGCCCCTGCAGACGCAAGCATCTGAAGACCTAACCCATAAGTGTGTCCTGTTGCTGATGATTCACCATTCCGTCTGCGCTGAAGCTCGACGTGAACATGAGTGTCAATCATCCCTGGAATGACCCATTTACCAGAAGCATCGATAACGTCATCAGCATTATTTGGATCTATATCGGTCTCTAAACTCTGTATTACACCATCTGATATGCCCACATCAGTTATAGAGTCCAGACCAGACTCAGCATCGAGCACGCGACCGTTTTTTACAAGTAATTCGTATCGCAGGGGAAAAGCTCCTTTAATTCTCTAAAGTTTTCATGATGGATCGACGACCCAGTCCAAGAGAGTAAATGCCAGTTTATGCAAAATCGTGAAAGTTTGACGAAAAACTTAGACAATTAGAAGTCATATCAACGACTATTCTTGTATGCACTCGTTTCTAAACAACGTTTTAAGGAAATCATGGTCATACGCTTTAATTGGGAGCGGGAATCCAGGAATTACATGAAATGAGATTCACCGTTGCCGCTCTGTACCATTTCACAAGAATCAAAGATCCCGTTGCAAAACGGTATCCACTGCTTTCACTCTGTCGATCACAGGGAGTTCGTGGAACTGTTCTCCTGGCTACGGAAGGTATAAACGGCACAATCGCAGGGACGCCTGAAAGCATTGCATCGGTTATTGATCATGTGAAGGCTTGGCCTGAGGTTGAGAGTCTTGAAGTGAAATATTCCCTTAGCGATGAAAATAGCTTCAAGCGATTGAAGGTAAAAATAAAAAACGAGATCGTGACCATGCGTAAACCAGAGATAAATACTTGCTTGGATGCAGGAAAATACGTTGAGCCCGCAGAATGGAACGATTTAATCGCCCGAGAAGATGTGATGCTCGTCGACACGCGCAATAATTTCGAATTTAAAATCGGTCGTTTTTCTAATGCTATTGAACCAGGCACCGATAGTTTCCACGAGTTCCCCGAATGGGCAGATAAGCTCGCTACACAACCCGACAAGCCTTCTGCGGTCGCTATGTATTGCACCGGTGGAATTCGTTGCGAAAAAGCAACCGCATACATGAAGCAAGTCGGATTTGATGAGGTATATCACCTCAAGGGCGGCATACTCAAATATTTAGAAGATGTTCCAGAGGACGAAAGCCTCTGGGAGGGTGAATGCTTTGTTTTTGACGGGAGGGTGTCGTTGAAGCATGGGTTGAAAGAAGGCAATTACGAACTATGCTACGGGTGCCAGTTCCCCATCTCACCATCTGATCGGAGCTCATCACTTTTCGAACAAGGAGTGAGCTGTCCACGCTGTCATGATTCTCTTCCCGATGCTGACAGAGCCCGTTATCGTGAAAGACAGCGCCAAATAGTCATGGCATTGTCACGAGATGAGCAGCATATAGGTGATGATGCAAACTCAGCGATCCATGCTCGTAAAACAAAACGTTAATGGCTATACGCCAAATGGACTTATTCCACAGGCGTATATTCATACACAATCAAAATACCGCCTCCATTGGGATGGGTAAATCATTTTCTGATACGTTTCGCTCGCATGGCTGTTGAATATTAACTATTACGAGTAACCACACCCATAATCTTCCTGAAGGAGTGAGATGACGCTGCAAAGATTTACCGGATTATTATTAATTATTGGACCAATAATGCCGTTCCTAATGTTCCCTATATGGCCTTCAGCAGATGCAGAATCCACCGCTGAGACCATCAAGGCCATCGGTGAAAATACTGCTTTAAGCACCGTTATTTTCACCGTCGCACATCTGGGAT
>CAZYLQ010000203.1:2180-2640 GCA_964648395.1 uncultured bacterium
TAAATTTTTAAAACAGTGGGTCAGATGAATTACTTCAGCTGACCCACTTAGGTTAACTTCTCAAAGTTCTCGTGTGATCAGACGATATCGGACTGATTACAACAATACATCTGAAGTTTATTTCCATTCCCACATGTCCCATGAAGCGTTACCTTCAGCGTCTACTACCCCAGTCATAAACTACTGCGGTTCCGTTCAAGCTTGATAGTGAAGGAGCGGAAGCTTGAAAGTAAACCATCCCTTTAAAAATCGATCCGCCATCTTCTGTGAAAGTTCCAATACCGGTCGCCGTAAAAGTTGCCACCCCATCTTCAGCCATAACTACTCCCTGGTTAGGGCATTCTCCGTAAAGAGTTCCATCTGCTCTCATGTCCGAGGTGTATGTTGCCATACCCTTGACCCCAGTACCTGCAAGGGTGCCAGATCCCTCAGTTGTCGTTTCAAACCTCGGCAAAGCACC
>CAZYLQ010000204.1:0-2633 GCA_964648395.1 uncultured bacterium
GTTCCTGTCATCCAAACAACAATTCCTTCTTCATTACTATCTGTAATCATTGCACCAGTTGCATGCCAAAAAGCATCAGGGTGTGGTTTCGCATGCATGCACACGAAATTTTGTTTTAGTTCAGCTTTATCCGGTTCATAATTATCAGGATCTTCTCCAACATCTCTCATTATATCTGCCATATCGCTTAGGGAAATATTTCCTTTTCTTTGTTCTAATATTTGTTGTGCTCTATTTTCTCTATCACTGGCGCACACTCCTTCTGATTTTGAAGTATCTTCAAAAAGTTCATTAAAGTTTTGCTTACTATCATTGTCATTTTTTAATGAAGATAAGTTCCAGTCATTAGTAATTTGATATCGATTAGATATTGCATACACATCGCTTACTTTTTTTGCTGCCCATTCTTTCCCAGCACAGTTAATAATATATGCCTCATCAGTGTCGGCAACTAGAAGACCTGTATCAAAAGCAAAATTTCCCATCATTTGACAATTGCCACCTTGACCAAATTTTTCAACTAATTGACCAACAATTTCAGCCGCATTTTTTGCACTAGTAGATCTTTCAACAACTAATCTACATAAATCTAAACAACAAACGCCATCTTTTTCATTTTTTTGATTACTGAAAGCCGCCTCATTACCGACAGATACACCAAGTTCATTAGCTCCTAATTCACTACCCCAAGCCCAGAAAGATCTTCCTAATATCACTTCATAGGTAAGTTTAGCTTGAGGAATTTTAATATGCGTAGTTCTAGCCGCAGTACCTTCAGGGTATTCTCTTCTAGGATATTTTACAATTTGCTCAGCTTCATTAACTTCTGTATCAGCACTTTTAGCTAATAAAACAGAATTTGTACTTGTACTATTTTTTAAGGCTACGATTGTATCACACATATTAAAAATACAGTTAATATTACTATTAACTTATAATTATAAAAATAATATTATAAATTAAAATATAAAGTAGTCTTTAATAAATTATATTTAAGCTAGCTAATTTCTTTCACAAATGCCTGAAAATGGTTAAATTCTAAGATATTTTCAATATTAACTAACTATTTAATCCCTTGAATCATTTGTTTTTTTGGCTTATTGTTAACTTTAAATCCCAATAAGAGGGATAATTTTTTGAGGAGGAATAATTATGAAAAATATATTTTCGTTTTTTATTGTATTTTTAATTTCATTATCTTGTTCATATGTGTTTGCTGCTAAACAAGGTGGCACACTTACGTTTGCAAGGTATCAGGAACCTTTAACTTTGGATCCTTTTATACCTGCTGATAATGGAAGCATTTGGGCATTAGAGCAAGTATGCGATTCATTAACTGAACCTGGTAGAACAGGCAATGAATTGGTTGCTGGTCTTGCAAAATCTTGGGACATTTCTGATGATGGTTTAACTTATACTTTTCATATAAGAGATGCTGTTCATAGTAATGGAGATGCTGTTACTGCGCAAGATGCGCATTTTTCAATTACAAAAATCAGTGATCCGAACACAGCTTATGGATTTGTTTTTGATCCTATAGAAACTATGGAAGTTTTAGATGATAAAACTCTAAGGATTAAATTAAAACATAAGTATAGTGCGTTTGCTTCAGGAATTTCACTATTTTCAGCAGCTGTAGTTTCTCAAAAAGCTTATGAAGCTGATCCGGAAGCATTCGGTAACAATCCGACATGCTCAGGCGCTTTTTTAGTTGAATCTTTTAAACGTGGCGACAGATTAGTTCTTGTAGCAAATGAAAATCATTGGGGTGGCAGACCTAATCTAGACAGAGTAGAAATGCTTTATGTTCCTGAAGGCAATTCAAGAGTTATAGGTCTTAAAAGTGGAGATTATGATGTCATCACTGGAGTACCATTTAGCCAAGCTAAAGCAATTGGCAGCACAGCAGGCTTAAATTTGGAAACAAAAACAGTTTTTAAACTGGAATATGTTTACTTAAATCATGATGCAGCTCCTATTAATAGCAAGGATGTTCGTTTAGCATTAAATTATGCTGCAAATATTGATGCTATTATGAAAGCTGTTTATTTTGGATATGGAGAAAAACCTAATAGCTATAATCCTAAAATGTCATTTCATGATCCAAGTGTTGAAGGAATACCTTATGATATGGATAAGGCTAAAGAATTAGTAGCCAAATCATATGATGGTACAAAAATTGAGTTAAACATTGATGCAGGAAATGCTCCTTCAAAACAAATTGCTACTATTCTTCAGCAAGGTTGGACCGAAGCTGGATTAAATGTTGAGATCGTTGAAGCTGATGGAGGAACCAACTGGGGGAAAATTGAAAAAGGCGACTATCAGGCAACTGTGAGTTACATAACAAGTGACATTAACGATGATGATGAACTTGCTATTTTACAAGCAGATTACACTGGTGGTGCAAAGGCATTTTTCACAAATTATAATAATCCTGAAGTTACTGCTATTTTAAGACAAGCTAGGGAAGAATCTGCGCCTGCTGACAGAGCAAAACTGTATGGTCAAGCTCAAGAAATAGTTCTTTGGGATGGTTATAGTGTTCCACTAAACTACACTCCTGCTATGAATGGATACGCTGATCATGTTCAAGGTTGGAGAAACCTTACCACTGGTTGGTGGTGGCTAAA
>CAZYLQ010000205.1:0-2623 GCA_964648395.1 uncultured bacterium
TCAAGTTCAGGAGCAGCGCTTCCGGAATTCTTCAAGCAGAAATAATTCCGGAATTAACCGCAAGGAGCTGGAAACTCACGCAGAGCTTGCAGATTCCACTGGACTAACGCACACTTGAAGAGGACAAATTTCTCGACGCATACCCGGATTCCAGGTGCGTTACAACAAATCTTGTCCTCAAGCATATCTAGTTTCTGGATCCCGGATCAAGTCCTACGCTGACAAAAAAATACTTGTTCAGTAAACAATAATTAATTTATCAGGAAATGCATTGATTTTATAAGTAATAATTTGCATGCTTTTTTAATAAGGAATTAGTTTAAAACCATAGCAAGATCTATTACTACCACCCACGCAAGGAAATATGGCAAAACTATACAAAATTGGAATTAATGCATATTTACAGAAGCGCTACCCTATTAGCCTTGTCCATTTCGTGACCAATCGATGTAACGCTCGCTGCAAGCATTGCTTTATTGACTTTGATTCACCAAATGTCTTTAAAAATGAACTTTCCATAGATGAGATAGCAAAATTAACCAAAACATACGGAAAATCCCTGCTTAACGTAAACATAACAGGCGGTGAGCCTTTCCTGAGACCGGATCTGTTTGAGATAGTAAAGCTTTATTTTGAAAATGCAGCTGTTAATTCAGTGTATATCACTAGCCATGGAGGCTTTCCTGACCGAATACGCAGGTTTGTCGATAAATTCAAAGCCTCAAAAATAAAGGGGCAGATTATAATTTCGCTATCTATTGATAACTTCCCCGAAGAACATAACTTAAACCGAAAAGTAAGAGGTTTATTTGATAAAACAATGGAAACCTATAAAATGTTATCTCAATATGAAAAAGATAACATTATCCCCAATATTGCTATCACAGTTACGCACCATAATTTCCATAGAGCGCTTGAAATCTATGAGTTTTTGAAATCCGAACATAAAGTAACATCTTTTTCTGCTATCGCCATGCGAGAACAGGGCGTTGTAGAACCTATTGATGCCAATATTAAGAAATCAATATATGAAGCCTATTCTGCTCTTACCAAAAAAATATCGGAAGACATGCGTAGCAGGCAGACAACTGGCTACAAAGGCTCATTCATTTCGCGCATGTTAAATGCAAAAAACTCGCTGATTTATGATATCTTAAAAGACACCTACTTAGATCCACACTATGTTTCTGATTGTCCCTCTGCGGCCATGTTTGGAGTTATTTATGCCAACGGAGATGTATATCCATGTGAGGTGCTGGATGAAAAGAAACTAGGAAATTTGCATGACTTTAACATGAACTTCATGGATCTTTGGAGCAGCTCAGATACATCCAGTTGTAGAAAATTCATTCTGGATACGAAATGCAATTGCACATATGAATGCGCCATGGGCATAAATATTATTACTAACGCAAAACATATACCTTCTCTCCTTTACGGTCTGACGAAACAATCTATCTCAAATGGTAAATGAACCTACGGTAAATATAGTCATTCCAGCAATCTCATGGAATCCCTATTTGGAAGAGTGTCTGAATTCCTGCGCATTGATTGACTACTCGAACTTTAATGTAATTGTGGTATTAAATAATTGCTGCGACATCCCTGCTAAGTTCAACGACTCTGAGCGGTTTCAAATAATCCAGACAGAGCAAACTGGCATCTCTGCCAAACGTAACATTGCCATGGAGCAGTTCTCCACAGTGGACTATTACGCCTTTATTGACTCAGATGCCCAACCACGAAAGGATTGGTTAACGTCAGCTGTTGCTGCATTTAATAATTTTCCTGATATTTACGCAGTCGGTGGTCCAGATGTTTCTCCAAATTACTCTGGTTTAAAGAGAAAAGCTGTTGCTAACGCACTCACTTCTTTTCTCGTAAGCGGTCCAAGAACTTTTATGAAAACGATGTCGTCTAGCCTTCTTGTTACAGATCTTAGAACCTGCAACCTCATCGTAAAAGCAGAGAAAATCAGAGAAATTAGAGGATTCGACGAAACGTTACCCGTTGGAGAAGATTCTGCACTTTGCCAACAAATAATTTCTTCAGGAGGGAAGTTGTATTTTGCAGCAGATGTAGTAGTAACTCATCATGCTCGTTCACTGGTAGGTCCCTTTCTTCGTCAGAGAATTACAGCTGGCTACGGAGTACCTTTACTGATCTCAAAACATGGAGATACGCTTTCTTGGTTCGCTAAGGGTTTTAGATATCTACCTTTTTTTGCGGTTCTCTTTTTAGCTCTGGGAGGGAGTTTTATTTTTTTTTCTATTCCGTTGTTTTATCTTTGGTTTGGCACAGTTTTGATTTATTTCGCAATCGTCACAATATCCACACTGCGTTGTTCTGCTTCCATGAGAGAAATTCCTTACACGGCTCTTGCTATAATTATTGGGAATTTGGGACCAGGAATTGGAATATTACTCTCACATTGCAAAATGACAATGCACATACCTAGCTTTTATCGCAGGGAACATTGACTTTACCCAATGATGAAAGAAATTTTCAGGGGAATGGTTGGAAGATAAATTATGGAAAGGAAAATTATCCAACAAAAACGTATGTTTTCTGAAACGAACTTGAGTGTTTTTCTGCTTCTTGGCAGAATTAACAACTTTCAGAA
>CAZYLQ010000206.1:0-2617 GCA_964648395.1 uncultured bacterium
CTTGAGAGGGGAATAAGATGCAGTCCTGAATGCTGCCACACCTTCCAGATATTCCG
Source organism: uncultured bacterium (assembly GCA_964648395.1). Taxonomy (GTDB): domain Bacteria; phylum Fidelibacterota; class Marinisomatia; order Marinisomatales; family UBA1611. The sequence goes on from CAZYLQ010000206.1 coordinate 57, forward strand.
CGTCGGTTTCAATCATGAATGGGTTATTACGCAAAAAACTACTTTCATTGGTGAAACTCCAAAGATCTTGATTAACCGGTATCTCACTTTGGGTGGCACGTACAAATTTCCCCTTTACCTTTAAATATGAAAAATCCAATCCAAAGCCCGCTTCGAATCCGGTTTCATCCCAGCGATCATAAAAATCCTGCCGACCTAAAAATCCTGCCCACGAATTCTCTTTTTCCGGCAGCCGGAATTCATCATCAGTCCGTACCATTTTAAATCCACTGGCAAAAATTGTTGCAGATCGATTTTTTAAAAGGGAAGATTCTAATGTAGTTCGCCCAATAAATTCACTAGAACTAAACCGATATCCCATTGAAAAACTCAATCGAATCAAGGATTCATTTCTGTGATCCCAATTCCAGTTCAATGGTACAAAGCGCAATCCTTCATTCCGGTTATATTGAAAAATTGTCGGTTTAGGGTGCACCCAGCCATCGCTTGTGTGTTGAGAGAATGTTGAGATTCCGAAATCCTTTTCTCCTGATGCTGAAGAGTCTGTAAAAGTTTCCCGATAGATGAGACCCTGGTCTAAACTGGCCTCAACAATTTTTCCATTTACCTGTGCATCTTTGTCGGTTTGAACATCGCCGCCAATAGCAACAATTTTACCATTAATGATTGCGGATGATAAAATATGAACATCACCACCTATAACGGTAATCTGACTTTCTACTGTGCCATAGACAGTGAGTACGCCACCTATTATTCTGATATTATTGGTTATGATCTCTGAAGAATCAATGGTTACATCCGAATAGAATCGTATTTCATTTGTTGTGAATTTTGAAGAATCATTTAAGAACGAACTGAATCCATAAACTAAATTTGTTGTAAGTAATATTATAATAAACTTCATAGATTATTCTTGTTCAATAGTTATCGTTCCGAAAGTGGCACGTAAGCGCATGGGAATAGTGCCATTTTGGATTTGACCAATCCCGGATATTCGATTTTCGGTTGATGATATGTTTAAAGGAATGTCAGAATTCAAATCCTGGGCAATGCCTGTTCCAAATATTTCCGCGCCAACATTCACAGGGAGTCCTATGGGAACACGGATAAAAATATCACCGGATCGTGTTTCCAAATTAAAGCTGTATTCCTTAATGGATGAATCATAAGACAATTCCAGCTTAATATCGCCGGCAGTGGTAGAAGCATCAACGGGCCCAATAATTCCCTCACCCTCAATATCGCCACCAGATGTATGACAGGTGAGTGACCCCGTGATTTGTTCCGCATTAATATCGCCACCGGAGGAAGTTACATTCACATGACCTTTAATAGATTCAAGGTCGATTTGTCCATCGGATGTACGCCCGGTAAGATTAGCAGAAATATCTTCCGCTCTAATATTGCCACCGGAGGTACGGCATTCCACAGATTCGCTTTCAATATTTTTCAATGTGATAGAACCACCACTGGTTTGTGCATCAATATTCCCGGTCAAATGAAGGAATTCAAGGTCGCCACCTGAAGTAGATGCATTAAATTTGCCGTCGGAATTCATAATTCCAATATCGCCACCGGAAGTATGTACACGAATCAATCCTTCTATTCGAGAAATATCAATATCACCACCGGATGTATGTGCCTCGACTCGCCCCATCAAATTTTCAAGGTCTAAATCACCGCCACTAGTTCTAAAAACTGATTCACCACGAATATCCGTTACATCAATATCCCCGCCAGCTGTTTCAAGATTCAAATTAATATTCATGGGCAGTTTTAATTCAAATTCTGTATGCACATTCCGTTTATAGTGAATCTTCTTTTCGGAACGAACTTGGATCAGTTGATCATCTTCCACATGGTAAACTAAGATTTTTGCATCTTTCACCAACCGTTTTGCTTTTTTTTCTGTACGGGCTCGAATTTTCCGTGTAATAGTTATTTCTGCTCCGGCACCTGCATGGGTTCTTACTTCGATACTACCTTCAACACTTTCCAATAAAATTGTGTAAGAGCCATCATCCGGGACTGTATCGAAACGGAAGGTTTCTTTAGAATGATAGTTATTATTTCGACCTTTCTCGAATTCATCAAATATTTTTTGTCCGAAAATGATGGATAAAAGTTGACAAATGATTAATAATCGAATCATGATTCCGCCTGTACTCGGGAATCAGTTTCATCCGAAGAAAATATCCTAAATATTTCTTTAATATTTGTTTCAGCTTTTTTCATGGCACGAAAGTCATAAAGAAAAAAGCATTAGGTTGATTTAACAGAAAGACAGGGTCTTTTATATGAAAATAAGTTTTAAAGAACTCGAAGTTCTCCATGTTTGAAAAAGAATTATAACCCGGTTTCGTCCACGGTCTTTTTCACTGCATCCAGTGTTTTATTTAACCCTGCTTTCTCTTCGTCCGTTAGAGAGAATTCCAAGACTTTTTCAACGCCTCCGGCTCCAATGACTGTGGGTACGCCAATAAAATAACCATCCACTCCAAACTCTCCTTCACAAAGGGATGCACATGGAATGACTCGTTTTTTATCTCTAATATAAGATT
>CAZYLQ010000207.1:0-2609 GCA_964648395.1 uncultured bacterium
TTTGGTTGATAATCGATTTGTTCTAATGTAACTTCCCAGTAGGTTAATAAATATTTATCAATAATTGATTGGAGAAAATGATGTACTCAATTTTCATCTTAGGAACAGCTTTAGTTGTTTATATTTTTGTCGTAGTTAAAATATCCCTGTGTGTAAAAAAGAAATATAACTGGCTAGGAGATAAGCCGCTTATTAATAATACTGTCAAGTGGAGCTTAACAAGCATTGTTAAACGCACTCTCGATTTTTTTCTAGCCATCTTTTATGCAATCGTTATTTTGTGGTTGCCAGTACTTGTTGTGATGGCTATATCACAACAACAAGTAGACACTTGGGGATTCGATGTCCCTGCCTATGCAGGGTATAGCTTCGATTTTAATCAGTTACAGAATGTTGATGTCTCAGGGCTAAGGCATCCAGAGATTAGCGGTAAATCGATAATTACCTTTGATACATCAAGCCATTATGCATGGTATTTATTTGCTGCTACTCAATTCATCAGCGCAATGGTGGCACTATTTGTTGTAATTCAAATTAGAGCAATGGTCATGTCTTTGCAAAGTGGATTATCTTTTTCAACAGAAAATGCTTCTCGAATAAAGCGCATTGGAATTGTGACCATTATCTGGAATATTATTACACCACTTAATCAATATTATAGTTGGGGTGCTTTCATTAAGGAGATAGTTTTTAATACAAGAGCTATTCAATTTTATCCAGCGTTTGAACTGAATGTATTAGGCTTAGTAATTGGTTTGCTATTAATGGTTTTATCCGGACTATTAAACGAAGCGGCTCAAATCAGTAGAGAGCAGGAGTTAACAATCTGATGAGTACTTCAATTAAAGTGAATTTAGATTTACTGCTCGTGCAGAGAAAAATTAGTCTTACGAAACTATCTGAGCAAGTTGGCATAACAATGGCTAATTTATCAATTCTAAAAAGAGGCAAAGCTAAGGCAATCAGGTTTAGTACATTAATAGCTCTTTGTGATGTATTGGAATGCCAACCAGGAGACATCTTAGAGCTTGAAGAAAGTAATGACTAATCTTCCATATTAAACAACTACAATAAAAATATTCGTTTTTATACTAACCAGAGTTTAGTTTGTTCGTTTAAGAATTATATACTAATAAAATAAATATTATAATTATATAAAATAGGGCAGTAATGGGTTATCATATTTTAAAAACGAATACAATAGACCTTCCACATATTCATAATCTTAATCAGGGCGCTCTACCGGCCGTTAGCAGCATTACGATCAATGATATGACTCAATTTCTTGAGATGGCTGATTATTTTCGGGTCATCAAAGTAAAAGATAATATTGCCGGTTTTCTCATAGCTCTAACGCCGGGAAAAGATTATCATAGCCCTAATTACAAATGGTTTGAAAAAAAATACTCTCAATTCATGTATATTGATAGAATTGTTATTGACCCGTCTTTCCAAAGTAGGGGACTTGGACGAGCTTTTTATGATGATTTGAAAATATTCTCCCAACGATACACACCTATAATAACTTGCGAAGTAAATTTGAAACCAAAAAATGAAGGATCATTGCTTTTCCATAAAAAATATGGGTTCGAGCAGATGGGGACACAAGAAACAGATGGCGGGAAGAAAGAAGTTTCCTTAATGGTTTATAAAATTCCTTAAAAAGGGAACCAATACCTGATTTCATATCCATTCAGTAAATTTAGAAATTATTAATCATTTCATAGGATGCCTTATGCCAAATAAACATCAATTAAATACAAAACTTATTCATGCTGGAGAACCACAAAAAAGATATGGCGGTGCTGTGAGCATGCCCATTTTTCAATCAGCCACCTTTGAATTTGGTGGACAGACCGATTACCATGAATTGCAATATATTCGTCTGAATAACACACCAAACCACATAGCTCTCCATGAAAAACTGGCTGCATTAGAAGGCGCTGAGGATGCTTTGGTCACTTCTAGCGGGATGGCAGCAATTTCTGCGTCACTTTTGGCATTCTTGAAATCTGGTGATCATTTTTTAGCGCATGAATCTCTGTATGGTGGAACTCATAGTCTCATAAATAAAGATTTTCCCGATCTGGGTATTGAGTGTGATTTTATTGATGGTTGTGATCCAAGTGGCTGGACAGAAAAACTGAGACCCGAAACAAAACTCATCTATGTGGAAACTATTACTAATCCCCTATTGGATGTATTGGATTTAGATGCTGTAGTTCAATTCGCTAAAAACAATAATTTGATCTCCATGATTGATAATACATTCGCATCACCTGTTAATTACAGACCCATAGAAAATGGGTTTGATCTTTCTCTTCATAGTGCCACAAAATACTTGAATGGTCACACAGATATTGTAGCGGGGGCTGTTATTGGATCATATGAATTAGTAACACAAGTTCGACGTAAACTGAATCACTTGGGCGGAACGTTGGATCCAAATGCTTGTTTTTTATTGCACCGTGGGATGAAGACACTGGGTTTACGCATGGAGCGTCAAAATTTTAATTCAAAGGAAGTTGCGAGATTTCTTGAGAAACATCCCAAAGTTACAAATGTGAATCATCCAGGGCTGGAAAGCAGTGCCAGTCATGATCGAGCAA
>CAZYLQ010000208.1:0-2604 GCA_964648395.1 uncultured bacterium
CGGACATTTCAAATGCTTCAATTTGGCTTTTTAGTTGAATTTCTTGGATCTTGCAGGAGTTACCATTGCATTTTTTAAAACTCTGGTTGTTGTCTAGTAAATGGTTCCCTGACTCAGATATACAAAAATTGTTTAAGCAATTAATATAATAACTGTTAAGATAATCAGGATTCGATTGTTTAAAAAGAGATTTACCCCAAGTGGTAATGTTCTCCGACTTTTTATTTATCAGAGATAGTATTGTAGGTAATAGATCCAAGTGTGTTCCACGATTATTTATTATTCCTTTTTTATTTTCAATGAGCAAAGGGCTGTAAAACAAGAGTGGTATTTTCTCCAGTTGATAACGGCTAATAAAATCCCAGTTTGAAAAATAATCGACAGGATGATCAGCAGTTATGATAAATAATGTGTCTTTATAATATTCTTCTGTTTTCGCTTTCTTTATAAAATGACCCAGTGCAGTGTCAGAATAACTGAAGGCATTAAATCTATCTCTAAAATATTCTTCATCGTTTGCATATTGTTTTAATATTGGTGGTATTGTGAGGTTTTTTACTTTGTATGTTTCTGGCATTTGATAAGGTGGATGGTTACTCAATGTCATAATAAAACTGAATGTGTTGCCTGTTGAATATTTCAAATTATTATGTACAAAATCGAATAAGTGCTCATCAAATATTCCAAAACGCGAATGTGGCACATCCTCGACGGAATTTTCACCATAAATTTCTTCAAAGCCTGCTTCATTCAGAAAATGATATAATCTGTGCCATGCCAAACTGCCTCCATAAAAAAATCTTGGCAAATAACCGTGTTCCTTCATGACTCTTGGTAGAGTTTCCCAGTTCTGGTATTGTTCCCGTATACGCTCTAAAGATAGCTCCCTGGGCGTTGGTATACCAAGAATAGTTTTATAAATATTTTGTATTGTTCCACTCGAAGCTCTAAAATAATCTGAGAAATATAAACCATTATTTTTTAATTTCATAAAATTGGCTGCAACCTTATTGTTGAACTCATTTTCATTAATGTCTAAGGGCCATGCAAAAAAACTCTCCATAAATATTAGGACTATATGCTTTGGCTTTTTGAGTAGATATTTCGATTGAAACACCGGAACCTTGAAATTCATACTTAATGTGTTATTTCGATGCATTACAAATCTATTCTCATTGGTTGAAGAATACTGGTCAAAATATTGTTTTGCGTTATTTAGAGATGCAGTTTGATTCACAATTGATTTTATTTGTTCAGTATCATTATTCTCTTGCCAGCTAAAATACAATGTATAGACAGGATTGGAATGAGCTTTGTTCAAAAACATATTTGTTGAAATAAGTCCTCTATTGAATTGTAATGATAGAGGCAGAACGTCGAATGTTGCTCTTGCTGAGATTGAAATGAATATGATCCAAATTAATAGTCCGGGAAATTTAAATAACCACTGTTTATCTATACTGCATTGTAGTTTTTTATTCACAAAATGAAATGTAATTAATCCTATTGTAATAAAACTCAACAAACTGGCTAACACAGATAATATTGGTAACTCATCAAAGATACTCCATATTACAAGTTTAGAATTCTCCCAGTTAATCCAAAATTCCCAAAAAAACAAATTAAAATGAACTTTATAGTAATAGTAGTAAAAGTGATTTAGTACAATCAGGAGAACCGCTGAGGTGAGTGCTAGATAAATATAGTTAATAATTATCTTTTTCCACCACGGTTGGAAAAATTTAATGAATGGGAAAAAGAATGTACCAATTAACGGGATCAAAATAAGTAAAACAGATGCAGAACTATCTAGTCGTAGACTCATTATAAAGACATAAAATGTTTCCCAGAGACTGTTCTTTTCAAAAAAATCTGGTTTGACAAATGAAAAAAACCAATAAATTCTGCTAATTACAAATAGTGCCACAAGAGTAATGTAAGTGGTCAACAAACTGATAATAGATTGTTTGAAATTCATTTTTGTTTGGAATAGATGGTAGTTGTTTCAGACAGTTTATATATATCCTTTGAATTATCAATAAATTACGGTATCATTTCTAAGGTCAGCAGGGCAAGCAGTTTATTCTAATATATTTATTTATCTGTTTTATTTTATAGTCTAAAGTTATTTACTCTTACATTAACTTGCACTCACATGCGAGTCTTTCTAAGATCATTCTTCAGAGGGAAAATGACTCTTTGTAAGTGATGATATTCGGTCTGTATCAAAGTTCATAATTTATACTGAATCATCTTTAAACTTAAGATAAATGATAAAGCTATAATGTTTCGAAGTTACTAATAATACAGGAGAATAAACAGTTTGGGAAGATGTTGGTTTTATCCTTGACTATGGGGGGGAATAAGAAAAAAACATGAAACAAAAAAAAGCACTGATAACAGGTATTACCGGGCAGGATGGTAGTTATCTGGCAGAGTATTTACTATCCTTGGGTTACGAAGTTCACGGTATTGTGCGCCGTGTTGCACTGGAAGATCCTACACATCATTTGTGGCGGCTGTTGCCGATTGCAGATCGATTAAATTTACATTCCGGAACTTTGGAGAGCTTTCCGGCGCTCTATAAAATTTTGCGTGATGTCC
>CAZYLQ010000209.1:0-2577 GCA_964648395.1 uncultured bacterium
ATCAAGGTTTTCGAATGCTAGCTCTAGGCACGGATAGTGGACTATTATTACGTTCCCTGCACCAATCCTTACAAGAAGTCGACCGTGATCGGTTGCCTGCCACCAGTTTAGATCCTGCAGATGGGCGTGTGGTATCAGGGTCCGATGCCGGAAAGGATAATACTTGAAGACGCCTGCCTAAAGGAAAATAAGAGAAAGAAAAAATGACTTTTCAAATCGCTTTAACTGGAGACTTTCAAAAAGATGGGAAAACAGTCTATCCTGATTTCGATTTGGGGCAGCTAAAAGCCGCTCGCGGGATCAAATACAGCTTTTTTACTGAGCACAAATCTGAGATTGAGCCTGAACAATTAAAAGGTTTTCAGGGAGTTATTGTTCTAACTCCTAAAGTAACGAGTCACAGTTTATCGCAGAGCCAGGATTTGTTAGCCGTTAGTCGTTTTGGTGTTGGTTACGATAGTGTCGATGTTTCTGCTTGTACTGAAGCAGATGTTGTCCTTTGTATAACAGCAGGGGCTGTTGACCGGCCTGTAGCAGAAGCTACAGTGGGATGGATGATCGCTCTAGGGCATCGCATGATTATTAAGGATAAACTCGTTCGAAAAGGGCTATGGCATCAACGCAGCGAGTATATGGGTGGTGAACTTCGAGATCGAACTTTAGGAGTTGTAGGCTTAGGAGGGATTGGTTCTGTCGTTATTGAATTGCTAAAAGGTTTTGGTATGAAACAACCCTTAGTCTATGATCCCTTCATGGATGAGATAAATGCTGAAAAATTGGGTGTTAAGAAAGTTGAATTGCACGAGTTGATGAAACATTCAGACTTCATTACTTTGCATTGCCCTTTGAACGAACACACGAGAGATCTCATTTCTCATCGTGAACTAGATCTGATGAAATCATCGTCGTTCATCATCAACACTGCACGCGGTGGCATTATTAATGAAGATGCGCTTTTTACCGCGCTTTCACAAAAAAGCATCGCAGGAGCTGCATTGGATTGTTTTAATGATGAGCCTATCATTAAACCACACCGCTTTGGCGAATTGGACAACGTAATACTCGCACCTCATAGTATTGCTTGGACTCAGGAATTGTTTCGTGACATAGGCATGATGTGTAGTCAACACATGATTGACCTCGCAAATGGAATTCGTCCTCATGGAGTTGTTAATCCTGAGATCTTCGATCGGCCTTCCTTCCAAGAAAAATGGAATGCTCTTAGTGTTCAACCAAATCCAATAAGTTCATAAAATTGTTGATATCTTGATTATGTAATTTGAGGGCTTCAATTCATTTAAAAAAGTAAGAGAACAAGTGTAATATAGACATGAAATAAAAATGATAAATGAAGATAAAATAAAAGTAGCAGTAATAGGTTGTGGATTTTTTGCTACAAATCATATCCTTTCTTGGAAAAACTTTAAGGATGTTGATTTGGTTGGGGTTTGTGATCTTGATGAAGAACGTGCTATCAATGCAAGCCATCTTGCAAAAGGTACTCCTTATTTCACTGATGCTGAATTGATGTTGAAAGAAGTTCGACCAGATGTAGTTGATATTGTTACTACTGCACCTTCTCATTATAATCTTGCAAAGCTGGCAGCCTCACTGAATATTTCTGCAATCATCCAGAAACCTTTGGCCCCCTCATTAAAAGAATCGACTAAGATTGTTGATCTTGCTGAAACAACTCAAACGCCCATGATGGTTCATGAAAATTTTCGGTTCCAACAGCCTTTGAGGGCTTTGCAAAAAATCATTTTAAATGGAGAAATTGGTCAACTTCTTTTCTGTAAGATAAGTTTTCGTACCTCTTACGATGTTTATCGACAGCAACCTTATCTTAAGGAAGTTGATCGACTAATACTGATGGATTTAGGTGTCCATGTTCTAGATCTCGCACGATTTCTATTTGGAGAAGCAACCTCTATCTGTTGTCGAACGCAAAAAACCCGGTCTGATATCTCTGGTGAAGATATGGCCACAATGATGTTAGGATTTTTAGGAGAGCGAACTGCAATCGTTGATTGTACATATGGATCAAAGCAAGCTCCAGACATTTTTCCTGAAACTCTAGTCTCCGTGGAAGGAACAGATGGGGCGGTAGTACTTGGCCCTGGTTACAAAATTACAAAAAGATCAGGAGAAAAGGTCGAGATAATAAATGCTGAACCAGTTGTTGCAAACTGGTGTGAAAAACCATGGCATGTTGTTCAAGACAGTGTTACACAAACATGTCGTCATTGGATAGAAACAGTTCCGCACAATAAAAAACCTGAAACTTCGGTTGATGATAATTTAAAAACACTAAAACTTGTAGAGGCAGCTTATCAATCAGCTGCCAAAGGTGGTTCACTCATAACGTTGAACAATTAGATAATTAAAGTTAGAAAACAATGAAGCTACCTAAAAAAGTTCAATATTATGGGAAAGATGAGCCGTTACCAGAACAGATAGACCTCCAAGCTGGACCATTAAACTTATTCTATGAAGCAGGAGATCTTCGTTATATTAAATTTGGTGAAAAGGAAATTATACGTCGAGTCTATGTTGCGGTGCGTGATCATAATTGGG
>CAZYLQ010000210.1:0-2572 GCA_964648395.1 uncultured bacterium
TTTGGATACGATGATCATATGGAAAAATACCTTCGAGCCACAGGTCGGGATAAAGTGGCTGATCTCGCCAATGGTATGAGAAAATATCTCCGGGCAGATGATGAAGTACTTTTAACGCCTGAAGATTATTATGACCAAGTAGTCGAAATTGATTTAGCAGAATTAGAACCGCACTTGAATGGTCCTTTTACACCAGATAAAGCCACGCCGGTTTCGCAAATGGGGTTAGCTGCCGCAGAGAATAATTGGCCAACCACAATCGAAGTTGGATTGATTGGTTCATGTACAAATTCTTCTTATGAAGATATTTCCCGCGCCGCATCGATTGCAAAACAAGCGGTAGATAAAGGACTCAAAACAAAAGCTAAATTCACAATTACGCCTGGTTCCGAACAGGTTAGATACACTATTGAGAGAGATGGATTTATTGATATTTTTGAACAATTGGGTGCAGAAGTATTTGCAAATGCTTGTGGACCATGTATTGGTCAATGGGCTCGTGCCGGTGCAGAAAATCAAGAAAAAAACACTATTGTCCATTCGTTTAACCGAAATTTTGCAAAACGTGCTGACGGTAATCCAAATACCCATGCTTTTGTTGCTTCTCCTGAATTAGTTACAGCATTAGCTATCGCAGGTGACCTGACATTTGATCCGTTAAGGGATTCCCTGGAGAACGAAGCAGGCGATTCAGTGATCTTAGAAGCACCTGTTGGTTATGATCTACCTCCGAATGGTTTTGCTGTGGAAGATTTGGGATATCAGCCTCCCGCTGAAAATGGTTCGTCAATAGAAGTAAAAGTTAGTCCAAATTCGGAAAGGCTTGAATTACTAACACCATTTGAGCCTTGGAACGGAGAAAATATTACCGGGATGAAATTGCTTATTAAAGCAAAAGGGAAGTGTACGACCGATCATATTTCCATGGCTGGGCCCTGGTTGAAATTTCGTGGACATTTAGATCATATTTCAGAAAATATGCTTACTGGTGCGGTGAATTATTTTAATGATCGTACCAACAATGTTAAGAATCAAAAAACGGGAGAATATGATAGCGTTCCATCTACACAACGTGACTATAAAACTTCCCGGATACCAACCATTGTTGTGGGGGATGAGAACTATGGTGAAGGCTCTTCCCGTGAACATGCAGCCATGGAACCAAGACATTTAGGTGTACGCGTTGTTTTAGTCCGATCCTTTGCAAGGATTCACGAAACAAATTTAAAGAAACAGGGTATGCTCGGTTTAACATTTGCTGATAAAACTGATTACGATAAAATCCAGGAAGATGACACATTTGATTTTTTGGATTTGAATCAATTTTCACCTGGAAAATTGCTCACGTTGAAAATTAGTCATTCGGATGGATCAACAGATGAGATTCTTTGCAAACACACGTATAATGACGCTCAGATCAAATGGTTCAAAGCAGGATCAGCTCTCAACTTGATTAGCGCTCAAAAATAACCATTCATCATATATACGCCCCCAATGAAAGTTCTCTTATCTGATCCTATTACAGATGCTGGTTTGGCCATTTTAAATGATGCTGGTTTAGGCATAGTTTATTTACCTAGTGGTACACCTGAAGAAAAGCAAACAGCTGCCCGGGATGTACATGGCTGGATCATCCGAAGTGGGACCAATATTACAGCTGACATGATTCAGTCTTCACAAAATTTACTTGTGATAGGCAGAGCTGGCGTTGGAGTAGACAATATCGATTTTCCATCTGCAACACGTAAAGGTGTTGTGGTAATGAATACGCCCGATGTGAATACAATTTCTGCTGCAGAACATACTGTGGCATTGATGTTGACATTATCCCGGAATATTCATCTAGGGCATAGCGGACTGGAAAAAGGAGAATGGAATCGCCATCATTTAGTTGGGACTGAACTTCGCAATAAGACACTGGGTATTGTTGGCTTAGGGAAAATTGGTCGGGAAGTGATGGATCGATGTCGATCTTTTGGCATGAATATTATTGGCTATGACCCATTTGTGAATCAGGACATGTTTCGGGAAAATGAGATCAAGATAGTTGACTTGGATACCTTAACGGAAACTGCAGATTTTATTACACTCCATGTACCATTGAACGAACATACCAGAGACCTTTTCAATTATGATCGCCTTTGTCGAATGAAATCATCGGCGCGAATAATCAATGTGGCTCGAGGCGGCATCATTAATGAGCTGGATTTGGCAAAAGCTGTTACAGAACAAAAGATCGGTGGTGCAGCTATTGATGTGTTTACATCTGAACCGATTGATGGAGATCATCCATTGGTTGGGATACCAAAAATTGTTTTATCACCTCACTTAGGTGCATCTACGAAGGAAGCAAAAGAAGGGGTTAGCCGTGCTATTTGTGAACAGGTACGTGATTGTTTATTACATGATAAATTAACCAACGCATTAAATATACCCATTTCGGATTTGGCAAAACTCAAGGAAATTCAACCCTTCCTCGATTTGGCTGAAATGTTAGGCCAAATACAATTCCAGATTGCCAAAGGTCCAATAAGTCACATCTCTATTGAATGTTATGGAACTGCAGATGAGA
>CAZYLQ010000211.1:0-2540 GCA_964648395.1 uncultured bacterium
GCGCCCGTAGCTCAATTGGATAGAGCGCCAGATTACGGATCTGGAGGTTAGGAGTTCGACTCTTCTCGGGCGCGCCAATGAATATGAAAATAATTGATAAAAAAATTGAAGATATACTTAACAGTGAAGAGATAAATTCTAAATTTATATCAGCTAAACATAATCATCTTAATATACAATGTAATATTCTCAAAGAAAATTTTTTTTTAGATTCTTATAACTATTTTCCTATAACTGAAAAATACTATTCATTTAAAGATAATTTTAGTTGGGGAGATAAGCGTAAATATGAAATTTTTTTTTCTAAAAATTATTTAAATAATTTTAATAAAAATAAAAATAAATTCAAATCGTTATCTAATATTATTGTGTTAGGTTCCAGTCCAGCTAATAATTACTATAGAAATATGATAACATTTTTTCCTCGAGTTTTTTTTCTCAAACCAAGAAAAATTAATATGGCAATTCATCGTAATTGTTCTAACAAATTTAGAAATTTTATTTTAGCAATTTGTAATCAAATGAATATTGAGGCACATTTTTCATTTTTGGATGATGGCCTATATCATTTTATTGATTCCCAAATTCCTCAGTTTATACCTAAAAGTCATTCATTTAAAATACTTAATAAATTGAAAAGGCATCGTAATAAAACCAAGGAAAAAATTTATGTTACTCGACAAAACGCTAATTATCGTAATTTAATCAATGAAGAAGATATTGTGAATATTTTGAAGAAGGATGGATTTAGGGTTGTTGATCTTCATTACATGGATGTTTTTGAGCAAATTGAATTATTTTCAAATGCTAAATTTGTTGTCAGTCCAACTGGGTCTAGTTTAACAAATGTGGTTTTTTGTTCTCCTGGCGCAAAAGTAGTTGAAATTACACCTAAGTATAATTTTGAATATGAGAATAATTTCAAAACGAGATATAGCTATTTGTGTGATCAATTAAATTTAAATTATTTTAGTGTAGAGGCTGATCCCATAAATTTAGACAAAATAACGGGTAAAACAAAAGACTTAATTTCATACAAAGTAGTCAATGAAAGCAATTATTATAAAAATTTATTATTAAAATTAGACAAAGTCAGTCAAATTATAGCACATTAACACATTGAGCTATAGAAATTAAAAGTGGCAACGCTAAATTCATTTTTTATATTATTGCAAAATTTTTTATTTATTAAATTTTCATTCAAAGTGTACTGTTTGTTATCAAGCACGTTCATGAAAAAATTAAATTTTTGAAAATTGAAAAGATTTTTTTTATTATTACTAATAATATTTGCGTTATCAAGATTTAACTCTTTTGCCATCACTTCTATAGTTTCATTAATATTTTTTTGACCATCAATTAAATAATGTTTTTGAGCTTCCTTTGAATTATAAATCATGGCTCCGATTTCATTTACAACAATGTTTTTTTCAATCTTACGATTGGATGATACAAGATTAACAAAATCGTTATAAATATTGTTAACCATACTTTGCAATTGGGAAATTTCTTTTTTACTTGGCTGTCTGAAGGGATTCAGAATATCTTTTGAAATTCCAGCTGTATTTGAAAATAATTCAATACCTTTAGGAGATTCAACTGCATTACCAAGCAAGCCTGTGGACAAAGAAGTTGGAGAATTGTAGTAGATCCAATCAGGACCTTTTACACCTATGCTTCCGATTAGAGCACCATAGTTTGTAAAAATTTTATTAGCTGATAATGACACCCAATAGGCTCCAGAAGTCAACATATCCGTTGAATAAAAATATAATGGTATGTTATTTTTAATTTTAAATTGATTGAATAAATTGTAAATGGTGTGACTTGCAGATACTGAACCACCAGGAGAGTTAATTGATACTATTAGGCCCAACACTTTCTCTTTTTGTAAGTCTGTTAAATAACTCTCTATTAAGGTTGGATAAATTGCATCAAAATTGCCCATCCCTGCAAAACGATAAAAATTTGCAGGTTCAGAGATGATAGGCCCATTGATGTTTAGTACGGCTATCTTGTTCGTGGAGGTGCTATCTCCTCTCAAGTAAGTAAAAGAAGAGTTGTTATTTGTTCGATTTATCAAACTTATGATTAAACCTATTATAATAATAAAAATCAAAATAGCCGTTAAAAATCCCAGTATTTTTGTAAAGGCATTAAAAAAGTGTGTCATAATTTATCCTTATATTTAATCTTAATTATTTAAAATATTTTTTTAATCGGGACTTGAATAGATTTTAAAAATGATTACATGATAAGCACTCTATGGTATAGAGTGCTTATAAAAAAAACATTAATTTTCAATAACTTAATTTGAGGAAACATATGAATTTTAAACCATTACACGACAGAGTGCTTGTAAAAAGAGTGGCATCTGATGAAAAGACAGCTGGAGGAATAATTATTCCAGATACAGCTCAAGAAAAACCCATGGAAGGTGAGGTTCTAGAAGTAGGATCTGGAGCAAGAGACGAAAATGGTAAATTAGTACCTTTAGACGTTAAAAAAGGAGATAAAATTCTTTTTGGAAAATGGTCTGG
>CAZYLQ010000212.1:0-2522 GCA_964648395.1 uncultured bacterium
CGCAAAACATTATGATTTTACGTGATCCCAGCGCCTACCACGGAGAGAAAAATAATAAACCATTTTTTGAAGGATGGTACCATAAATTAATTACGGCCAACGGTCAGTCTCTGGTAATAATTCCTGGTATTTATCGCAGCGGATTTAATAACAATCAATTTTCCTTTATCATGATTTTTGATGGTAATAAAGGTGATGTATTTTTCGAGAAATTCGAAGTACAACAGTTCAGTAGCAGTACATCCAAGTACGATTTACACATCGGATCAAACTACTTTTCATCGCATAAAATGATCTTAGATATTAAATCAGAGGCTATTGAAATTAAAGGCGAGGTTGTTGCAGATAATTTGAAACCTTGGCCAGTGACGCTATTTGAACCGGGTTGTATGGGTTGGTACGCTTATATACCCACCATGGAATGTTTTCATGGCATATTGAGCATGGACCATAGCTTGGATGGGAAAATTAATTTTAATGGACTTAATTATGGTTTTACTGGCGGAAAAGGCTATATGGAAAAAGATTGGGGTCGCAACTTCCCTGAAAGCTGGATCTGGGCACAATCTAATCATTTCGCTAAAAATAATTTAAGTATAACTGCTTCCTTAGCAACCATTCCCTGGAAAAACAAAGTTTTTGCAGGATTCATTATTGGTTTATACTACAAAAATAAGTTTTTTCGTTTTACAACCTACAGAAATGCAATTATCAAAAATATAAATTACGATACTAAAAAATTTTACTGGCAGTTAGAACAAAAGGATATGAAGTTAGAATTAACTATTGAGAAAGGACAAAATCCTGGTATGTTGTACGCGCCTAACAAAACAGATATGACCCCTACAGTCGAAGAATTTCTTGATGGTAGTATTCATTGCAAATTGTACCACAAAGATTTGGTTATCATTGATGATCATTCTATTAAGTGTGCTGTGGAATTTACAGGTGACGCAAACCAGCTGATTGAAATGGTAAACAAAGATAAATAAAATAGTGACTTATAATTGAAATATTTTCCATTATTTATCCTTACCATACCAATAATAAATATGGCTTCCGAATTAGAAACACCTATTTATGAAGTTTTAGAAAAAAGCGGTTCATTTGAAATCCGAAACTATGATCCTATGATAATCGCTGTTACAAAAGTTAATAGCGGGTTTCGAGAGTCTACTTATACAGGCTTTCGCCGTATAGCCAATTACATATTTGGCAATAATGATCAGAACATGGAAATAGCAATGACTGCACCAGTACTTTCCACAAGTCCCGTAGGTAATAAAGGTCATTATGAAGTCGCATTTGTCATGCCCCGGGAACATTCATTAAACACCCTGCCAGAACCCAGTATCTTAACTATTGAAATACAGGAAAAGGAACTTGGTAAAATGGCAGTACTACGCTTTGGGGGCTGGGCAACTGAAAGCAAAGTCATTAAATACCAGAAGACCCTTATGGGGTATTTAGATCAATATAATCTTTATATTAAAGGCGAATTTATGGTCGCGCAATATAATTCCCCCTGGGCTATACCTCCCTTTCGAAGAAATGAAATTATGGTTCGGATTAAATGATAACCAGAAAAATTAAAAAAATAATCCAAGGTACCGCGACTTCTGATGGCGCAGGAGTAAATCTAACTAGGATCATTGGTAGTCCTGAACTGAATATGCTGGATCCCTTTCTCTTACTAGATGAATTTGGAAGCGATGATCCGAATGATTATATCGCGGGGTTCCCGCCCCACCCTCATCGAGGTTTCGAGACCATTACATATATGCTTAACGGAAAATTTAAGCATAAAGATTCGGCAGGTAACGAAGGCTATTTAAAGGATGGATCAGTACAATGGATGACCGCAGGCAGGGGAGTAATTCACAGCGAAATGCCGGAACAGACTGAAGGCTTAGTGCGTGGTTTCCAACTCTGGATGAATCTACCAAAAAAACTTAAAATGATTAATCCAGTATATAATGATATCCCAGCAGAAAGAATTCCAAAGTTGAGTTTTAATGGTGGTAATGCAAAAATTATTGCTGGAACCTACCAAGGCGTTGAGGGACCAGGAAAGCCACATACGGGTATGCTTTATCATGATATTTATTTACAGCCTAATATAGATATTGAGATATTTATTGAAAACGGATGGAATGCCTTTATATATGTATACGAAGGAAGTATAATTATTGATCAAAAGGTTTATAAGACTCAAATGGCGATTCTTGAACAAACTGGAAATCTTAAACTAAACGCAGGGAACGATGGCGCCCAATATATTTTGGTCGCAGGAAAACCTTTGAATGAACCTGTGGTAAGAGGTGGACCTTTTGTAATGAACACCAAAAGTGAAGTCCTGCAAGCATTTACAGACTATCAGAACGGAGTGTTAGACAAATAGAATAAGATCAGTAACTAATTTATAAATAATCCTTTAATTTTATTATTAATGTTTATTAAATTCGCCCATAACGCTCATTATAATTAGGATATAATTATGACAATTTTAGAATCAGTAGCAC
>CAZYLQ010000213.1:0-2511 GCA_964648395.1 uncultured bacterium
TCTATTGTAATGGTAGAGTTTAATTATAAATCTATACAAACAAAAAACCCCACGAGTGTGGGGCTTGTTAAAACATAAATTAATCAGAAATAAATTTTTCCGGATATTGCTTATGCCATCCGGTTCCCCGCTGGTAAACATGGGCCACAGCTACTACTTCGCCATCTTTGTACAGGTCTCCCATAAAACTGATACTGGTGGGCGAACCTTTTTCATTAAAGCCGTTGGGCAATACCACACAGGGATGGCCCGACAGGTTGGTCCTGAGCAGGTTATCTCCCCAAAAGGAGGGGGCCACATAAATATCAATATGATTAAATAATTCCGCCATTTTCTGGTTCAATACGATCCGGGCCCGGTTGGCCTGGATGTATTCTACCGCCGGGATGTGCCGCGCTTGCCGAAACTCGTTAGGCCAGGCATTTTTTACCTGGCGTACCAGTTCATCATCCCGGTTCGAACGGGTCAATTCATCAAAGGCTGCTGCCGCTTCCACACTGAGCAGGAAACTCAAAGAATTAGTAGGAAATTCCGGTAGCTCAATGGGACTAAGTTTAAAACCCAGCTGACGAAGCCGATCTAAAACGGCCCGGTCGTTGTCGGAAGTGCTGGTATCCTTAAAGGCGCTTTCTATATAGCCGATTCGCAATGATTTCAGTGCTTTCTTAGTAGGCACCTGGAAGGGCACATCCACCACAGAATGATCCTTACCATCAGTTCCTTTTATTACACTGTAAACCAGGGCACAATCATCCACGGAGCGGCACATGGGGCCCAGTTTATCCATAGACCAGGCCAGGGCCATGGCACCTGTTTTGCTCACGGTTCCAAATGTAGGCCGCAGTCCCGTTACACCATTTCTGTTGGCGGGGGAAACAATAGAGCCCCAGGTTTCTGAGCCAATGGCAAAGGCCACCAGCCCCGCTGCGGTTGCAGATCCCGGTCCCGCAGAACTGCCGCTGGAGCCTTGCTCCGTGTTCCAGGGGTTGCGGGTTTTCCCGCCATACCAGACATCGCCCCAGGCCAGTGCGCCCAGGGTCAGCTTGGCCACCAGAACAGCGCCGGCATCTTCAAGTTTTTGTACCACAGTTGCAGTCTCATCCAATACCTGATCCTTATGGGTCATGGCACCCCAGGTGGTCTTGTAACCTGGAACAGCTAACAAATCTTTTGCTCCATAGGGAATGCCGTGGAGCGGACCCAGGTAGCGTCCTGCCTTTATATTTTTATCTGCCCTGCGGGCCTGCTTCAAAGCCAATTCTTCTGTGAGTGTTACCACACATTCCAGCGTGGGACCGTGGCGCTTCAGGCGCTCCAAATACATGGTGGTCAGCTCCAGGGATGTGACCTGCCTTGTGCGAATCAGGTGCGCCAGCTGACCAATAGTATAAAAAGCACACTCTTCAATATTCTCTGGTCGTTTGGTGGGAAATTCCTGAAAAAAATACGTGTCCTTTCCCGTGGGTAATGCCTGTCCCGGGAGTCGAGGATCAAAATAGAGCGGTACTGGAACACTGTTATCCAGTGCCACTGTACGCAAGGTGTCATATTGACTTTTAAATACTTTAAGGCCCGGCAGCAGAGTATCCCGCTCACTCTGGGTAAAGTCCAGCCCGATCAGATTTTCCATGCCAACGGCATCTTTGTTCACCTGACTGTCCTCAGATGAACAGGATATGACAAACAGTGAAAAGTGAAGGAAAAGGAATAGGGGTAATATTTTATTAATCATTATGGGTCAATATGAGTGTATAGCGGTTCTGATGGAGATTTGATGATATAATAAAATAACCCCACAAAAAAGTGAGGTCATTTCATTAATTGAGCTAGTCTTGTTTTAGTGCATCAAGGGCAGCTTCCATGCTCATCACTGGACGGATATCAGTATCCCCCAGCTCCAGCATGGGATCAAAAAACTGCACAACCTGCTCCATGGTGTCTGCTTCCAGAACAAAATATCCAGCATGGCCCGGAGGGTCTACATAAATACCATGAATCTTAATGCCGATTTCATCAGAGGCCTGTACTGCCTGCATTACTTTGGCCTTCCGTTCTTCATCGTGAGCATGGCAAGTCTGGTAACTGTGCTTGTGAGTTGCATGAAATAACATAAATTCTCCTTTGTTGTTAGTGTTGAAAGTTAAACATATATAGGGTAGTGGATTTGTATCTGTATTTAATGAACATAGCTTGCAGCATTGATATCTATTGATGTGCCCGTGGCATGGTCCGCTAACCCGCTGGCTAATAATGTAACCATGGGCGCAATATCCTCAGGTTCAGTAAGCCTGTCCAGTGCATTGCCCTGTAAAATAAATTCTTCTCCATATTCCTTAATGGAATCTTCTGCCATATCAGTTTTAACCCAGCCGGGAGCCACCACAAAGCAGGTAATGCCATCTTTACCAAATGCTCTCGCTATGGATCTACTTAAAGAAACAACACCTCCTTTTGAGGCTGCATAAGCTAAAAATTCTGCAGTATCTCCTCTAAAAGCTGCCCGGGAAGCTA
>CAZYLQ010000214.1:0-2501 GCA_964648395.1 uncultured bacterium
GATGTACTTTACTTTCTATTTTATGAATTCTATCTACATTTATTTTTGCTCTTTTTCTAACTTTTGCAGCAGTACCTTTAGGTATAAGTTTAAGTTTTTCCATAGCTTGAGCAGCAGCAATTTCTATATCTAACCAAATTTGATATTTATTTTTTTTCTCCCAAATTTTTTTTAATTCTTTTCTAGAATATCTATCGATCATATTAAATAGGGGGGTTGTTTATAATTTTTTTTAGATTTAGTAAATATTTCAAATCCATCATTGGTTACGCCAACAGTATGTTCGAATTGTGCTGACAAAGATTTATCTTTTGTAACTGCTGACCAGCCATTTTTAAGTAATTTAGTATTGTATATACCTTCATTTATCATGGGTTCTACAGTAAATATCATTCCAGTTTCTAATTTAATACCATCTCCTTTTTTACCGTAATGTAATATATTAGGAGGAGCATGAAATATTTTTCCTATACCGTGTCCACAGAAATCCTTGACGACGGAAAAACCTTTTTTTTCAACATAAGTTTGAATTGCCTCACCAATATCTCCTAAGTGAATTCCATTTTTAATTATAGAAATAGCTTTCATCATAGAGGCATAAGTAGCAGACACCAAATTTTTGCATTTTACAGAAACATCTCCCACAAAAAACATTCTGCTTGTATCTCCATGCCAACCATCAACAATTGCTGTAACATCAATATTGACTATATCTCCTTCATTTAAATATTTTTCAGTCGGTATGCCATGACACACAACATGATTAACAGAGGTGCAAGAAGATTTTGGGAACCCCCTGTAATAAAGTGGAGCGGAATATCCACCATTGTCTTTTATAAATTCATAACAAATTTTATCTAATTTATCCGTAGTAACACCAGGCACAACATATGGCGTAACTTCATCTAGGGTTTCAGCAGCTAAACTACCTGCAATTTTTATTTGTTCAAAAGATTCTTTATAATTATTGCTCATAATTAATTTGATTATTAATTATTATCTCTTCATTGTTTAATTTACAATCATAACAAAGCATTTTTACCCCATTATTTAAAGCTTCATCAAAAGTATTTTTATACTCTTCATCTATATCATTAGCAATTTTAAAAAAATTACAATCATCTCTTTGGATTAGATATAACATGTAACTTTCATATCCCTTTCTTTTTGCTTTTATTAGTTCTTTCAAATGTTTTGTACCACGCGATGTAATGGCATCAGGAAATTCAGCAATATTATCTTGTCGTAACAAAGTAACATTCTTAACCTCTAAAAAACATTTTTCTTTATTATTAGAAATTAAGAAATCAAATCTAGTATTATCCGAAAATTTTGCTTCAGATTTAATATTCGTGAATCTAATTAGATTTTTTATTTTTTTATTTTTTAAAGATTCCAAGACTATTTTATTGGAAAGATGAGTGTTAATACCTACAGGTTTATTATTTACCACAACTATTTGTAGTGTATATTTTAATTTCCTTTTTGGATTATCAGACTCAGAAAACCAAACATTATTACCTTTATTTAACAAACCCATCATAGATCCAGAGTTTGGGCAATGAGCAGTAATTTTTTTATTTTTATACTTTATATCTACAAAAAATCTTTTGTATCTTTTTACTAAAGTTCCTTGTAATAATTTCTTATTAAATTTCATCTGTTATGAATATTATTGAATATGAATAAAACTAAAGAAAAAGTAAATGCTGCAATTGTTATAATTGGCAATGAAATTCTCTCAGGAAGGACGCAAGATGTTAATGTTGTCACTATTTCCAGTTGGCTTAATGGGCTTGGGGTCAAGCTTGAAGAGGTGAGAGTAATTCCTGACACAGAAAATTCTATTATTAAAACTGTAAATGAGTTGAAAAATTTTTTTAATTATGTTTTTACGACAGGCGGAATAGGCCCAACTCATGATGACATCACTTCAAAATCAATCGCTAAGGCTTTCGGATTATCTTACGGATACAATAAAGAGGCATATACTATTTTAGAAAAGTATTATGGTAAGTCTAAATTTAATGCTGGTAGAAAAAAAATGGCTAGGATGCCTATTAAAGCTTCATTAATTTTAAATCCATCAAGCGGAGCTCCTGGTTTTATTGTAGACAATGTTTATTGTTTACCTGGAGTTCCTTCCATTCTTAAGTCAATGCTAGGTGGATTAAACAATAAAATTAAAGGTGGAAAAAAAATTTTAAGTAAGACAATAAGTGTGCAAACTGTAGAAAGTGGAATAGCAAAGTCACTTGAAGATGTTCAACATAAATTTAAAAAAACTGAGATTGGCAGCTATCCCTTTTTTAGGCTTGGAAAGATTGGTGTTTCAATAGTAATTAGATCCACTGATAAAAAAAAAATTGACGATTGTTATAAAGAAATTGTAAGTTTTCTGAAAAAGAAAAAAATAAAAATGGTAGGTAAAAAATAACCATGCAGTATTATTTTGCGTACGGCAGCAATTTACACCATGCACAAATGAAAAGAAGGTGTCC